>NZ_QUML01000037.1:0-50315 GCF_010907025.1 Rhodopseudomonas sp. BR0G17
CGCCAATGGTACTCCGTCTCAAGACGCGGGAGAGTAGGTCGCCGCCAGGCCTGCAAAGCACAAGAGATCCTCAACAAAACACGATGTCCGCTACAAACAAAAACGCCGCCTCCAAAAGAGGCGGCGTTTTTGCGTTCGGGGGTACGAGAAGCGCTGGTACCAACACGTCCGGCCCTTCCGCGGCTTCCTTCTGCGCGCTCTCTCCGATCGACATCGTCCGCGAGATACATTTCGCTGCATCTCCGTTGGAAAGCGCCCGACGACGCATCTCTTCGCACGGCCAGAGCAGCGGCTTCAGAACCGGAGCATCATCGCGACCCGGCGAGCTGGATCGAGACCGATCTTGGCCTCCTCATCGAGGATAGCGCGAAGCCTCGATGGAAGCTCACGATCGGCAAGCGGCCGAAACCCGATGCCTGCGTAGAACGGCGCGTTGAAGGGCGCGAACCGATCGGTCGTGAGTGTGGCGCCATCCAGCCTCTGTGCGCGCGCCTTATCGAGCGACGCGGTCAGCAAGGCTCGACCAACTCCTTGCCGCTGCCAGTTCGGATGCACATCCATCTCGCCGATGTGCAGAAGACGTTCTGCGATATAGCCACCGCAGAATCCGATCGGATCGCCACTGTGATTGCAAGCGACCTCGAGAAGTCCATGATCGAGATAGCGCTCGAGCTGCTGATCCGAGCTTGCCGATGGGACGCCGCTGACCGCGCCCGCAGCGCGCAGCGTTTCGAACGCGGCGAGTTCGATCGCTCTGAGCGCGTCAAAGTCGGCGGTCGTGGCTGGCCTGATCAGCATCTCGTTCGCGCCTCCCAAAACGAAAATGCCCGCGCCGAAGCGCGGGCACAATGTCGTCGAGCCGATGAGCGCGATATCAGCCGATCTTCACCACCGTGCGGCCGCGGATCTGGCCGGCGAGCAGCTTGGTGCCCGCGTCGATGACCTGATCGAGCGAAACTTCCTGCGTCATCTCGGACAGCTTGCCGGCATCGAGGTCGGTCGCCAGTCGGGCCCAGGCCTGCTTGCGCAGCTCGATCGGGCACATCACCGAATCGATGCCGAGCAACGAGACGCCGCGCAGAATGAACGGCGCGACCGACGATGGCAGGTCCATGCCGCCGGCGAGACCGCAGGCCGCGATCGCGCCGCGATACTTGGTCATCGCCAGGAGGTTCGCCAGCGTGGTCGATCCGACGCTGTCGACCCCGCCGACCCAACGCTCCTTGGCGAGCGGCTTTGCCGGTGCTGAGAGTTCGTTGCGGTCGATGATCTCAGCGGCGCCGAGGCCTTTCAGATAGCCCTCTTCCGACATCCGGCCGGTCGAGGCGATGACGTGGTAGCCGAGCTTCGATAACAGCGCGATCGCGACCGAGCCGACGCCGCCAGCAGCACCGGTGACGATCATTGGTCCGTCGGCAGGCTTCAAGCCGTGGTTCTCCAGCGCCAGCACTGAGAGCATCGCCGTGTAGCCGGCAGTGCCGATCGCCATCGCCTGCCGCGCCGTCATGCCGTCGGGGAGTCGCACCAGCCAGTCGCCCTTGACGCGTGCCTTCTCCGCATAGGCGCCGAGATGGGTCTCGCCCATGCCCCAGCCATTGGCGATCACTTTGTCGCCCGGCTTCCAGTTCGGATTGCTCGAGCTCTCGACGGAGCCGGCGAAGTCGATGCCGGCGATCATCGGGAAGCGCCGCACCACCGGCGATTTCCCGGTCAGTGCGAGACCATCCTTGTAGTTCAGCGTCGACCATTCGACCCGGACGGTGACGTCGCCGTCCATCAGCTCGGCTTCGTCGAATTGCGTCAGCGTGGCGCTGGTGCCTTTGTCCGCCTTGTCGATCCGGACAGCCTTGAACGTGGCCAATGCATCACTCCCTTTTGGTGCGCGTTACGAGATTAGCTGTAGAAGATGCCGCCATCGACATTGAGCGCCTGGCCGGTGACGAATGCCGAATCGTCCGACGCGAAGAACGCAACCGGGCCGACGACGTCTTCCGGTTCGCCGAGCCGATGCAGGTCGGTGATCTTCTCGAAATACTTGACCCGCTCCGGATCGCGCAGGTTATTGCGGCCCATTTCGGTCTGTATGATACCCGGGCAGACTGCGTTCACGGTGATGCCGTGGCCGCCGAACTCCATCGACGAGACGCGGGTGAAACCGACCACGGCCGACTTCGACGCCGCGTAGTGCGACTGGCCGGGACCGCCGGTGCGGGCGGCCAGCGACGCGATATTGACGATGCGGCCGTAGCGCCGCTCTTTCATGTGAACGACGACCGCCTGGGTCATCTGGAAAACGCCGCGGACGTTCACTGCGAAGGTCTGATCCCAATGTTCGGGCGTGGTCTCGTCGATCATCGCCAGCCGCAAGATGCCGGCATTGTTGACGAGCACGTCGACGTGGCCGAGCCCCGCGACCGCCTCGGCCACCGAACGTTGGCAATCCTCGATCTTGCTGACGTCGGCGAGGATCGGAATGCACTTGCGGCCGAGCTGCTTCACTTCCTCGACGGTCTCACGCAGCACGCCTTCCTGCGCGGCGATGTCGGTGAGGGCGAGGTCGTAGCCGCGCTGAGCAAGGCCGAGCGCGATGGCGCGTCCGATGCCGCGGCTGGCTCCGGTGACGATGGCATGTCTGGTCATGAGTGATCCTCGAAACGTTCCGATCGAAAGATAGGTCGTGATGAACTCAGGTGCGCGCGGCACGCACCGGCAGTGTGTTCATGGCTTTCACCGTCTCCTCGAACGACACGAGGTTGGCGCCGGAGCCGAGACCCGTGGCGACGATGGCGGCCGTGGCTGTCGCCAGCCGGGCGCAGTCCTGGAGATCCCAGTCGCGCACCAGGCCGGCGATAAAGCCGCCGGTGTAGGAATCGCCGCAGCCCGAGGTGTCACGCACGGTGATGTCGAATGCCGGCACGGTGAACTGCCGGCCGTCGCGCGTCATCACGAACGAGCCGTGCTCGCCGAGCGAGATCGCGCAGGCGCGGGCGCCCTTGCCGATGAAGTAGCGCGCGCAGGTCGCCGGATCGTCGCTGCCGATCAGTGCGTGGGTTTCGTCGATGCTCGGCATGAAGAAGTCGGTGTAGGGCATCAGCGGTTCGAGCAGCGGCAGCGTTTCGCCGCGCGCCTGGATCAGATCGACCGTCGTGATGCAGCCGGCCGCCTTGGCGTCGCGCAGCAGCGACACGGTCGGTTCGCCGTCCATCGCCAGCAGCGAACCGACGCCGCCGAGATGCAGCACCTTGCTGCCGCAGGCGGCCTTCTGGGCTTCGGGCGATATCTTCCAGCGCGCCGAAGCGCCGCGCGCGTGCAGCACCGGCCGGGAGCCATCGGGCCGGATCGGCAGGATAGTGGCGGAGGTCGGCGCGCCGGCGATCTTCTCCATCACCGAGATGTCGATGCCCTCCCGCTCCATCGCGTTCAGCACCCAATCGGCCTTTTCGTCGGTACCAACTGCACCGACCGCGAGCGCCTTCAGGCCGAGCCGGGCGCACGGCACCACCGTGCCACCGGCGGTGCCGGCGACGGTGAGACGGATTTCATCGATCAGCGCGCGGCCACCGCCGGCCGGGATCTCGGTGACCGGCACGCCGAGAATGTCGAGGATGTAGGTGCCGCAGACGCTGACGTCGTGGGGATGGGCCATGGAGTGAGCCTTACGCAGTGTTGGTTGGTGTTAGTTGGAGGTCTTGGGAGCGCGGTCGCTGTCGCGCAGGCCGTATTGGCCCCAGCGCTTCAGGATGCTGTCGACCTCGTCATCCGAGAGTAGCGGCGGCGTGCCGATCTGCAGGCAGCCGTGATACTGTTTGGCCAGCACTTCGACGGTGCCGGCGAGCCACAGAGCTCGGCGCAGGTTCGGGCCGATTGCGATCATTCCGTGATGCGCCATCAGGCAGGCGCGGCGATAGCGCAGCGCCTCGAGCACCGTTTGCGAAAGTTCGGCGGTGCCGTATTGCGCGTAAGGCGCGCAGGGAATGTCGTTGCCGCCGCCCGCCGCGATCATGTAGTGGATCGCCGGAATCGCGCGGTTCATGATCGCGATGATGGTGCAGAAGATCGGGTGGGCGTGCACCACGGCGTTGGCTTCCGGCTTCTCGCGCAGAATATCGAGATGGAAGCGCCATTCGGTCGAGGGCACGCGGCCTTCCGACGCGGTCCACGAGCCGTCCCAGTTCATTGCCACGATGTCTTCCGGCTGCATCAACTCGTAGGGCACGCCGGACGGCGTGACCAGGATGCCGTCTTCGGTGCGGACACTGATGTTGCCGGACGTGCCCTGGTTGATGCCTAAGGCCGTCATCTCGCGGCAGGCGTCGATGATGGATTGCCGGGTTGCAACGTCGGCGGCGCCGGGAAGCGTCATGGGTGGTTTCCTCAAAGGTTGGCCGCTGCGGCTCTTACCGGCCGCTGCGCATCGTCGCGGAAGCTCGAACGAGGCGCCTCAGCGCCCCATCGCATAGAACTCGTCGTTCGGCCGCATGCTGGTGACGTTGGCGAGGCGGTTGGACATGCCGAAGAACGCGGCGATCGCCGCGATGTCCCAGATGTCTTCTTCGCTGAAGTCGTGGCTCTTCAGCGTTTCGATGTCTGCGTCGCCGACCTCATAGGCCTGGGCCGAGACCTTCATGGCGAAGTCGAGCATCGCGCGCTGCCGCGGGGTGATGTCGGCCTTGCGATAGTTCACCGCGATCTGGTCGGCGAGCAGCGGGTTCTTGGCGCGGATGCGCAGGATCGCGCCGTGCGCGATCACGCAATACTGGCACTGGTTGGCGTTGCTGGTGGCGACCACGATCATTTCGCGCTCGGCCTTGGTGATCGGACCGGGCTTGTCCATCAGCGCGTCGTGATAGGCGAAGAACGCGCGGAATTCGTCGGGGCGATGCGCCAGCGTGAGAAACACGTTGGGCACGAAGCCGGACTTCTCCTGCACGGCGAGAATGCGGGTGCGGATGTCCTCCGGCAGGCTGGCGATATCCGGAACCGGGAAGCGGCTGATAGCAGGCTTGGTCATGTCGCAGTCTCTCTTTAGGCGGTCGCGAGGGCGACCAGCTTGTCCTGATATTCGTCGAAAGCGTCGCGCTGATCGGCGATGTGTGGTTCGGCGCGGACCAGGCAGGTATGTGCAGAGCAGCCCTGGCCGAATTGCGAAGTACCGATGTCGAGCGTCAGCACGTTGGGATTGCCGGCGACTTCGAGGCCGTTCTCGTCGCGCGGCGTGAACCATGCTCCGGTCGGCAGCACCAGCACGCCGGGCCGCACCGTGTCGGTGACCGTCGCGGTCGCAAGGCAGGCGCCGCGCCCGTTCCAGATGCGGATGGTCTGGCCGTCCAGGATGCCGCGCGCCGCGGCGTCGGCCGGATGCAGTTTCGCCTGTTCGCGGCCGTTGCGCTTGGCCGCCACGCTGGCGACGCCGGTTTCGATCTGGCTGTGCAGCCGGCCGACCGGCTGATGCGAGATCATGTGCAGATCGGAGGCGTCGCCCTTGCCGAGCCATTCGGCCGGCTCGAGCCAAGCCGGATGCGGCGGGCAATCGTCATAGCCGAGCCCGGCCAGCGTGCGGCTGCCGAGCACGATCCGGCCGCTCTCGGTGTTGAGCGGATGCGCGGCGGGATCGGTGCGGAAGTCGGCCAAGAAGGTGTGCTCGGCGCGGACCGGGCAGCGGGCGTAGCCGCGCTCCCAGAAGGTGTCGAAGTCGGGCATCTCGAAGCCAAGCCGTTCGACCGCGTCCTGCCGCACCTCTTCGTAGAGATGTCGCACCCAGCCGATCTCGTCGCGGCCTTCGTTGAAGCCGTCGGCAACGCCGAGCTTGGCGGCGATGCGATTGAAGATCTCGAAATCCGGCAGCGACTCGCTGACCGGCGCGATCGCCTGCTTCATCGCGATCACGAAATCGGAGCGGCGGTTGCCGGCGAGATCGTTGCGCTCGATCGAGGTCGTGGCCGGCAGCACGATATCGGCGCGCTGCGCGGTCGCGGTGAACATCGGGTCCTGGACGATGATCGTCTCCGGCCGTGTCCAGGCTTCGGCGAGGCGGTTGAGGTCCTGATGGTGATGATAGGGATTGCCGCCGGCCCAATACACCAGCCGGGTGTCCGGATAGGTTTGGGTCTTGCCTTCGTAGGTGAAGGTCCCGCCCGGGTTCAGCAGCATGTCGCTGATCCGCGCCACCGGAATGAAACTGTCGATCGGCCGGGTCAGCTGCGAAATCGCCGGCGACTTGCCGATGTTGAACGGCGAGCCGACGCCGCCGAGCGACGCATAGCCATAGCCGACGCCGCCGCCGGGCAGGCCGATCTGACCGATGATCGAGGCAAGGCCGAGCGCCGACCAGAACGGCTGCTCGCCGTGATGGGCGCGCTGCAGGCTCCAGCTCACCGTCAGCATGCTGCGGGTGTCGACCAGACGCCGCGCGAGTTGACGAATGCTCTCGGCATCGAGGCCGCAGATCTCCGCCGCCCACGCCGCATCCTTGCGGACGCCGTCGGCCGAGCCGTCGAGATACGCGATCAGTTGATCGGCGCCGCTGGTGCAACGGTCGAGGAAGTCGCGGGCGTGCCGGCCTGCCAGCACGATCTCGCCGGCGAGGCCGAGCATCAGCGCGGCGTCGGTGTTCGGACGGATCGGCCACCATTCGGCGCCGACCCACTCCGGCAGATCGTCTTTCAGCGGCGAGACATGCACGATGCGGATGCCGCGATCGGCGATCTTGCGCAAATACGACTCGACGCGGTGGACGCCGATTCCGCCCGCCTCGGTCTGCGCGGTGCGCGGCGACAGCGCGCCGAACACCACCAGCGTCTCGGTGTGTTCGGCGATGGTGTCGAGCGTGTTGGCGCGGCCGTCGCAGGCGTCCGAGCTGCCGAGCGTGTGGCGCAGGATCACGGGGCCTGCGGCGATCGAATAGGTGTCGACGTGACGGGTGAAGCCGCCGACCAGATTGAGCATCCGCTTCAGCAGCGAGGAAGCGTGGTGCAGCCGGCCCGAATTGGTCCAGCCATAGGAGCCGGCGAAGATCGAGGCGTTGCCGAATGTCGTCGAGACGCGGCGGATTTCATCGGCCACCAGCGTGGTCGCTTCGTCCCAACTGACCGGTACGAACTTCTCGGCACCGCGCTTGCGCCGGTTGCTGTGCTCTCGTTTCTCCAGCCAGCCGGCGCGCACCAGCGGGCGCGGCACGCGGCGCTTGGGATTGGCCCATTCCGGCACCGAGTGAATGATCGGCGACGGCGCGGGATCGTGCGCGAACGGCTCGACGCCGACGATGCTCCCGTCCTGCACCAGCAGCGTATAGGCGCCCCAGTGGCTGCAGTGCGGGATTCGCTTGATCTCACTCACGCGCCGTCTCCGTAGGATGATGGCCGATCGGCTCAGGATGCTTGCGACAGCGGCTGTGCGATCTCGCGCCGCATCTGCGCGGCGAAGTCCGGATAGGTCTCCGCGACTTCGTCGTAGACGCGCTCGCGCAGCAGCTTCAGCACGTCCGGATCGGGCAGCGGGGTCTGTTCCGGCACGTCGTCATGCGCAAACTTGAAGCCGGTCGCTTCCTTGATGGCGGTGAGGTCGTAGCCGGGATGCACGCTCTGCAGGTCGAAGCCGCGGCGGTCCTTGTCGAAGCGGAACAGCGCCTTGCTGGTCAGCAGCGCGATCGGACCGCCGGTGCGATACACGCCGTCGTCGCTGACGCCCGGCGCGCTGATGAAGTCGACCTTCTCGACCATCGCGCGCGGGGTGTGCTCCTCGCGGAACAGGATTACGCGCGGCACGACGTAGTACAGATAGGCCGACCCAAACGAGCCCGGCCAGCGCACTTGCGTTTGCGGATACTCGCCGGTGCCGACCAGATTGATGTTGCCCTGGCCGTCGATCTGGCCGCCGCCGAGGAAGAAGGCGTCGATGCGGCCCTGGCCGGCGCAATCGAACAGTTCGGCCGAACCGTTGGTGAAGAAGTTATGCTCGACCGAGCCGAGGATCGAGATCCGCGGTCCGGTCTCGCCGGCCTGCTGCTTCAGCGCCCGCAGCAGCATCGCGCCCGAGGCCGGAATCGGCGAGGAGGCGCCGACCGCAACATGGCGCACGCCGTCGAGCAGCTTGGCGATGGTGCAGATCAGGATCTCGCGCGGATGAATGTCGGTCATCAGGCGGGCTCCATCTGCGTCGTCGTCATGTAGTCGGCAAAACCTTCGGCGGTGCGTGCCGCGCGGGCGTAGCGAACGAGTTCCTGGGTGTCGGCCTGATATTCGCCCCACAGCCCGTAGGGCCACGCGCCCTTCGGCGCGAGGGCGACTTCAGTGACGTAGATCGCCGGCAGCACGCCGGCCGCGGTGATCTCATTGGCGAGCAGGCTGTCGTCGACGATCCGCTCGACGGTCACCAGCGTGATCGCCGACGCATAGGCCATCGCCGCGAGTTCGCGGCGGCGGCCGATCCAGACGTTGCCGAACCGGTCGGCCATCGGGGCGTGGAAGATCGTCACGTCCGGCTTGATCGCGGGGATCAGCACCACCGGGTCGCCGCCGTCGGCCAGCGGATTGTCGATCACGCGCCAGTCCTTGCGATGCCGCAGGATGTCGCTGCCGATCAGGCCGCGCATCGGCATGAACGGGCTGCCCTTTTGGGCCGCCATCAGGCCGGCGTGGATCGCCGGGCAGGTCGCGTCCATCAGCTTGATCGCGCCGTCCTTGACGGCTGCGTTGAACCGCGGCGCACCGCCGGCCTCGCCGAGCGTCACCGCGCTGGTCTCGACGGTGCGGACCAGTCCCGAGCCGATCAGCTGATCGACCTGAAGGCCGCCGGTCGGCACGCAGATGAGATGGAGGTTGCCGGTTTTGCGCTCGATGATCGGGCGCGTCATCGCCATCGAGACGCCGGCATAGTCGACCGGCACGGCCAGCCGGATTCCCGGCTCCACATACTTCGCCAGTCCGCGAAGATCGCTCGCCACGATCAACCTCCCGAATTTGTGTTCTATATTGTAGAACGTCTTTCCAAATAAAATTAGTCGCGCATCCGATCCTCTGTCAATGCCGATCGTGTTGCTGCGTGGCGCTTCGGCGCATCTGCATGACGGCTCGGCGCGCGCCACCGCGTCGCAGCGCACGTTCCCCGACTTGACAAGACCAAGTCGCCCGCCAAGAATAATTGGAATAGCGTTTCATAATATAGAACGACGAAGTCGGGAATGATCAGGGAGGGAACGATGGCCGAGCCAGTGGCTCTGCGCGCAGGGAGTTTCGGCGCGCGAGGTGCAGCATCGCAGGCCACGCAGACGCGGCAGGCCATCGGCTCCAGCATCGCGGTGCGCGAAGCTGAAAAGCGCTACGGCCAGTTTCATGCGGTCGACCGCATCAGCCTCGATATCGAGCCGGGCGAATTCATCACGCTGCTCGGCCCGTCCGGCAGCGGCAAGACCACGCTGCTCAATCTGCTCGCCGGCTTCCAATCACTCGACGGCGGCGAAATCCTGGTCGACGGCAAGCCGGTACACAACGTGCCCACGCACAAGCGCGGCTTCGGCATGGTGTTCCAGAGCTACGCGCTATTTCCCAACATGACGGTGACGCAGAACGTCGCGTTCCCGATGCGGATGGCCGGTGTCGATCGCACCACCACGGCGCGGCGCGTCGCCGAGACGCTGGAGATCATGCGGCTGTCGGCGCACGCCAACAAGGCGCCGTCGGAAATGTCGGGCGGCCAGCAGCAGCGCGTCGCGATCGCGCGCGCCATCGTGATGCGGCCCAAGGTCGTGCTGATGGACGAGCCGCTCAGCGCGCTCGACCGCCGTTTGCGCGAATCGATCCAGATCGAAATCCGCGATCTGCACCAGACGATCGGCAGCACGATCCTGTTCGTCACCCACGACCAGGGCGAAGCGCTGACCATGAGCGACCGCATTGCCGTGCTGGATGCCGGCAAGATCGTGCAGATCGGCCGGCCGCTCGATATTTATCGTCACCCCGCCAATCGGTTCGTGGCCTCGTTCGTCGGTGAGAGCAATCTGATCGAAGCCGAGATCATGCAGAAGCGTGGCACCACGGTGACCCTGAAGAATCGTTCGGGCTATGTGTTCGAAGCCGAGAGCCGCGATGCAATCGACGTCGGCCGTGTCACCGTGCTGGTCCGTCCGGAGCGCATTGCGATTGCGGACGAAGCCACCGCGAACTCGACGCCGGTGACCGTGACCTCGGCGATCTTCCTCGGCGAGACCCTGCGCATCGAGGCGCAGATGGAGAGCGGCGAGACGCTGCTGGTGCGCTGCCCCGATAGCGCCAAGCGGCCGCTGCCGAATATCGGCGATCGTCTGCATGTGAGCTGGGGCCCGGAAGACTGCTGGGTGCTGGCATGACGACGCTCTCGCTGACCGACGAGCCGCGGCGTCAGCCATCCTCCAGTCTGGCGATGAAGCTGAAGAACCCGGCGCTGCTGCTGCTGCCGGCGGTCGCGTTTTTGGGCTTCATCTATCTGCTGCCGTTGATCGACCTGATCCGTATCAGCATCAGCGGCCCGAGCTGGCTGACTTACTTTCAGCGCGTCTTCGCCGTGCCGCTGTATTGGGAATCGCTGGTCCGGACCATGCAGATCTCGGTCACGGTGGCGTTCCTGTGCCTGCTGTTCGGCTATCCGACTGCGCTGCTGATCCATCGCACCCGTGGTCTGACGCGTGCGCTGATCGCGACCGCGATCGTGCTGCCGTACTTCATCGCGATCCTGATCCGCACCTACGCCTGGATGGTGCTGCTCGGCCGCACCGGCCCGGTCAACAAGCTGCTGGTCGCGATCGGCATTCTGGGCGAGCCGGTTCAGCTGCTGTTTCATCGCGGCACCGTGCTGCTCGGCATGACCGCGGTGCTGCTGCCGCTGATGGTGCTGACGATCTATTCCAGCGTGTCGCGGCTAGATCCCGGCCTGACGCGCGCGGCGCTCGCCTCCGGCGCCGGCCCCATCGCGGTGTTCTGGCGAGTGTTGCTGCCGTTGACGTTGCCCGGCATCGGCGCCGGCTTCCTGCTGGTGTTCGTCGCGGCGATCGGCTTCTTCATCACGCCGACGCTGCTCGGCGGGCCCGGCGACCAAATGTTCGCCATGCACATCACCCAGCAGGCGGATTCGGTGACCTCCGAAGGCTTCTTGCAGGCGCTCGGCGTCGTGTTGTTGCTGATCACGCTGGCGGTGGTGGCGATCGCCGGCCGGTTCCTTGGCCTCGAGTTCATCTGGGGCGGCCGCAAGCTGACCGAATCCACCCCCGCAAGCCCGGCGCATGTCGCTGCGAACGCCCCGGCACGCCGCACCATCGGCAGCAGCCTCGCTGATACGATCGGCTGGCCGCTATTGCGGCTGCTCGGGATGCTGCCGGCCGGCGTCGGCACCTGGACGGTGCGACTGATGGGCGGCGTGGTCGTTGCCGTGCTGATCCTCCCCATTGTCGTGGTGATGGTGATCTCGTTCAGCAGCGCCAGCTATCTGACCTTTCCGCCGCCGGGCTTCTCGCTGCGCTGGTACGAGCAGTTCTTCTCCGACACCAACTGGATGCGGGCGTTCTGGACCTCGGCGCTGATCGCGGCGGTCTCGGCCTTGATCGCGGTCGGGCTCGGCACCAGCGCGGCGCTCGGCATCGTCCGCGGCAACATCCGCGGCAAGTCGGCCATCATGCTGCTGCTGGTCAGCCCGATCATCGTGCCGCCGGTGGTGCTCGGCCTGTCGCTCTACAGCCTGTTCCTGAAGTTCGATCTGATCGGCTCGGTGTTCGGGCTCGCCGCCGCCCACGCGATCGGCGGCCTGCCGATCGTGGTGGTGATTCTGGCGGCCGCGCTGCAGGGCGTCGACAAGCGGCTCGAACAGGCGGCCGCGGTGCATGGCGCTTCATCGCTGACCGTACTGCGGCTGGTGACCCTGCCGGCGATCGCGCCGGGTCTCGCGGCGGCGACGTTCTTCGCCTTCCTGCATTCGTTCGACGAGCTGGTGCTGACGCTATTCCTGTCGAGCGCACAGCTCAAGACGCTGCCGCTGATGCTGTGGGGCGACATCAACTACCGGCTCAATCCGGTGTTGGCGGTAGTCTCCACGCTTGAAGTTCTGCTGGTCGTGGGAGGGCTGTTCCTCGCCCGGCCGGTGCTTGCGACCTCGCAAAAAGCGAGCTGACGACAAACAATCAAACCACGAGGAAGACGCACGATGTTGGGACTGAAACGCTTCAGACTGCCGGCCTTGGCCTCGGCGGCATTCATCGCCCTGGGAGCGGCGACCGCCTCCGCCCAGAGCAATGTCGTCATCATGCAGGATCCGGGCGGCGGCTACGGCGATGCGCTGCGCAAGGTGATGTACGACCCGTTCGAGAAGGAAACCGGCATCAAGGTCGTCACCGTGCAGGAAGCCCGCAGCGGTCCGCGCATCAAGGCCCAGGCCGAAGCCGGCAAGGCGCAGTGGGACCTGACCTTCATCTTCGATCAGGAAACCAAGCTGCTCGGCGACTGCTGCCTGGCCGACATCGACTACTCTAAGCTGTCGGAATCCGCGCACAAGACCCTCGCGGCGATGCCGGATAATCTGAAGCGCAAGAAGGGCGTCGCGCTGCAGGTGATCGGCGTCGGCCTCGTCTACAACAAAGACAAGTTCAAGGGCGACAAGGCTCCGCAGACCTGGGCCGACTTCTGGGACGTGAAGAAATTCCCCGGCCGCCGCTGCATGCCGGCGTGGCCGCGCTTCACCTTCGAAGCCGCGCTGATGGCCGACGGCGTGACCAAAGACAAGCTGTATCCGATCGACATGGATCGGGCGCTCAAGAAGCTGAAGGAGATCAAGCCGCACGTCGTGAAGTGGTGGACCACCGCCGCGCAGCCGCCGCAGCTGATCCTCGACGGTGAAGCCGACATGTGCCTCGCCTACACCGGCTCGATGAGCAAGCTGGCGCTGGAAGGCGCGCCGATCGACCTCACCTTCAACCAGGGCTTCGTCTATTACGACTTTTTCTCGATTCCAAAAGGCGCGCCGAACTACGACAATGCTCTGAAGCTGCTGTCGTGGCGTCTTGATCCGAAGCGCGCCGCGCAACTGACCTCCACCTTCCCGGTGGCGCTGCCGTCGAAGGTCGTGTTCGACGCGGCGACGGATAAGAACATCGCGCGGTACTGGGCGAACAATCCCGACAACGTCGCCAAGGCGATCGAGTGGAGCCCGGATTTCTGGGGTGCGCCGTCGCCGGCGGGGAATTCCACCAATGAAGAATACGGACAAGAAAAGCTGAACGCGATGCTGGCCCAGTAAGCCGGCGTCTCGCAAACTCCGACCGGCAGTTACGACTGCCGGTCGTTATTTCCAACAAAGAGATATTGCCCGGCCGCCTGAATGGATAAAGCTTTCATCAAGGGACTTCGACTGCTCGAGACCCTTGCGCTCAGCGATCAGCCGCGCGGCGTCACGGATCTCGCCAACGAGCTCAAATTCACCAAAAGCAATGTGCACCGGCTGCTGGCGACCCTGCAGTCGCAGGGCTTTGTCCGCCAGATCCCGCCGCACAGCACCTATGAGCTGACCACCAAGCTGTGGGAGCTCGGCCATCACGTCATCCAGCGCATGGATCTGGTTCGGATCGCGCGGCCGGCGATGACCACGCTGGCAGAGGTCACTGGCGAGACGGTGCATCTATCGGTGCTCGACGGCACCGAGGTGCTGTACGTCGACAAGATCGAGAGCGCCCATCACATCCGCGCCCACACCAGCGTCGGCATGCGCGCGCCCGCCTTCACGGTCGCGACCGGCAAGGCGATGCTGGCGCAGATGCCGGACGATTATCTTGAAATCCTGCGTCCGCATCTGAAGCGCTACACGGATTCGACCCGCACCACGATCGAAGAGCTGCGCGAGGACATCCGCGCCATCCGGGCGCAGGGTTACGCATCGGTGCTGCACGGAGAGTGGCGCGAAGGCATCGCCGCTTGCGCCTGCGCCATCATCGGCCGCTCCGGCGAATTGATCGGCGCAATCGGGATGTCCGGCCCGGACATCCGCGTCAAGCGCAAGCAGATCAAGGAATACTCCGCCCACGTCATGGAAGCCGCCCGCACCATCGGCCTGGCGCTCGGCCATGGCGGGATGAAGTAAGGGCTTCGTCGCTCCGCTTCTTGCAAGGACAAGCGGGGCGACTGGTGTTCGGCGCGATCAGCGCCGAGATGCGCCGCTACCGCTGTGGATCACAGATTGCGCTTCACGAAGCTGTCGATCGCGGAAGCGATCAGGTCCTTATCGTTGTCGATCGTCGCGACGTGGTAGGAGTTGTCGAGCCACAGCGTCTCGATCCGGCTGGAGCCGACGTGGTTGGCGATCACGGTCGCGTTGGTCGGTGACAGCACGTGGTCGACGCGCGAGTTGATCACCAAGGTCGGGCACTTGATCTTCGGCAGCAGCGCGCGGGCGGTGGCGGCCAGCCCCATCACCTGCTTGACGCAGGTCACCGGGACCTGATCGTAGGCCAGCTCCTTGGTGGTGGTGTCGACCATGTCCGAGCCGATGCCCGGGACGAATTCCGGCAGGCCGCGCGCGTACGCCAGCCCGGCAAGGTCGGGCGAGTCGATCTGCACCGCGGCGTTGATCGGAACGACGCCGGCGACCTTGTCCGGATGTGACGCCGCCAGATACAGCGACAGCGTGCCGCCCATCGACAGTCCGGCCACAAACGTCTTGTCGCATTTGGCGGACAGCGCGAGCAGCGCGTCCTCGGCGCAGTTGACCCAGTCATTGGCGGTGGTTTTGGCCATCGCGGCCGGGGAGACGCCGTGTCCGGGCAGCCGCGGGCCGAGAATGGAATAGCCGCGCTCGCCCAGCCGTTCACCGAGATAGCGCATGCTCTGCGGGCTGCCGGTAAAACCGTGCACCAGCAGTACGCCGGTCTTGCCGCCATCGAACGCGAACGCGTCCGCGCCGGCCATCACCGCTTCACTCATAGGAATCCCCCCTGCGACGATGGCGGCGCCGTCGCGGGCATCGCTCCGGTCACTCAACCATCTGTTTTGGTTCAGCTTTCCTATGTCCCAAAATTGCGCCGGCAGCTCAAGAGAGGTTGCGCCGCAACGTGCGGATGCGGACCGGCAGCGGCAAAGACCCGCAGGGTGTGGATACGCTGCGCTGCTAAAGTATAAGTGTGTCGACTCTCCGACCGATTGGGGCCAAATCACCCCGATCTTGGGCCGTCTCTTCTGATCTAAATCACGGCGGCCTTCGACTAATTGTGCAGAATGCGCGCCGCGCCGCCGTTTTCCGGTAAGCAAATACAGGGCGGTGGCGCTCCATATAAAAATTCCTTTGGTGGTACCAAGGAAAATGCAATTTCTCTTATGTGATCGATCGGCTCACAAGCTCCGCCCAACGGAGCCCGCGGAGCCAATTGGCCGCGCTGCGTTGTGGGGGAGTCATCATGGATCAGGGCCAAACGCTCTCAGTTCTTTTGGATTCATATGCGGTTGATCCGCAGCGGAAAGCCGTCGCCGCCGCGGTCGGCGCGATCGCCGCGGGGTCGATCGAAATTTCCGAACTGATCGGGCAGGGGGCTCTCGCCGGCATCACCGGCGCGGCGCATGGCGGCAGCAATGCCGACGGCGACGTGCAGAAGGATCTCGACGTCAAAGCCGAAGAAATCATCGTCAAGGCGCTGAAGGATGTGCCTTACGCGGCGCTGGCGTCGGAAGAGTCCGACACGCTGCTCGACGGCGATCCGAACGCGCCGATCTCGATTGCCTACGATCCGCTCGACGGCTCGTCCAACATCGACACCAACATGACGGTGGGGACGATCTTCTCGATCATCCCGAACCAGCCGGGCGTGAAGCCGTTCACCGCCCCTGGCTCCTGCCAGATCGCGGCGGGCTTCGTGGTGTACGGGCCGCAGACGTCGCTGGTGCTGACGCTCGGCAACGGCGTCGACATCTTCACGCTCGACCGCAAGGCCAAGGTGTACCGGCTGATCCGCCAGGGCGTCACTGTGCCGGCCGACACCGCCGAATACGCCATCAACGCTTCCAACCATCGCCATTGGGAGCAGCCGATCCGCGACTTCGTTGACGAGTGCATCGCCGGTGCCGACGGTCCGCGCGCCAAGGACTTCAACATGCGCTGGATCGGCTCGCTGGTGGCCGAGGTGTATCGGATCCTCACCCGCGGCGGCGTGTTCCTGTATCCGGGCGACAACCGTCCGGGCTACGGCAATGGCCGGCTGCGGCTGCTCTACGAGACCCATCCGATGTCGTTCGTGATGGAGCAGGCCGGCGGCGCCGCCTCGACCGGCCGCGAACGGGTGCTCGATCTCACTGCCAAGACGATCCACCAGCGCTCGCCGCTGATCATGGGGTCGATCGACAAGGTCAAGCGCATCGAACTGCTGCACACCGATCCGAGTGCCGCGTCGCGCTCGGCGCCGCTGTTCGCCCGCCGCGGTCTGTTCCGCGTCTGACGTCGTCTCCCCCGGTTGGAATTGGAAGTACCTCCTCATGTCCCGTAAGCATCCGATCATCTCCATCACCGGCTCCTCCGGCGCCGGCACCACCTCCGTGAAGAAGACGTTCGAGCAGATCTTCCGCCGCGAGAACGTCAACGCCGCGTTCATCGAGGGCGATGCCTTCCACCGCTACAATCGCGTCGACATGCGCAACAAGATGGCCGAGGAAGCCGAGCGCGGTAACCGCCACTTCAGCCATTTCAGCCCCGAGACCAACCTGTTCGAGGAGCTGGAGCAGACCTTCAAGAGCTACGCCGAGACCGGCACCGGCCGCACCCGTCACTACGTTCACGACGACGAGGAAGCCGCGCTGCACGGCGTTCCGCCCGGCAACTTCACCCAGTGGCAGGACCTGCCGGCGAACTCCGACCTGTTGTTCTACGAAGGTCTGCACGGTGCGGTGATGACCGACAAGGTCAACGTCGCGCAGCACGCCGACCTCAAGATCGGCGTCGTGCCGGTGATCAACCTCGAATGGATTCAGAAGCTGCACCGCGACCGCGCGGCGCGCGGCTATTCGACCGAGGCGGTGACCGACACCATCCTGCGCCGGATGCCGGACTACGTGCACTACATCGTGCCGCAGTTCGCCGAGACCGATATCAACTTCCAGCGGGTGCCGACCGTCGACACCTCGAACCCGTTCATCGCGCGTTGGATTCCCACCGCCGACGAATCGATGGTGGTGATCCGCTTCAAGAACCCGCGCGGCATCGACTTTGCGTATCTGCTGTCGATGATCCAAGGCAGCTTCATGTCGCGCGCCAACTCGATCGTGATCCACGGCGCCAAGCTCGACCTGGCGATGCAGCTGATCCTGACGCCGTTGATCATGCAGCTGATCGACCGCAAGCGAAGCATGAAGTAATGCCCAACATTTGGAATCTGGGGAGGCCGGTTTGAACGTTCCCGCGCGCGACATCCACGACAAGGTCACGCATCGCGACATGGCGAATGCGATCCGCTTTCTCGCCATCGACGGTGTCGAGAAGGCGAAGTCCGGCCACCCGGGCATGCCGATGGGCATGGCCGACGTCGCCACGGTGCTGTTCACCCGCTTCTTGAAGTTCGATCCGACCGCGCCCGATTGGGCGGACCGCGACCGCTTCGTGCTGTCGGCCGGCCACGGCTCGATGCTGCTGTACGCGCTGCTGCATCTGACCGGCTATCCGGAAGTCACGATCGATCAGCTCAAGTCGTTCCGGCAGTGGGGTTCGAAGACCCCCGGCCATCCGGAATACGGCCACACCCAGGGCGTCGAGACCACCACCGGCCCGCTCGGCCAGGGTCTTGCGACCTCGGTCGGCATGGCGCTCGCCGAGCGCATGATGAACGCGCGCTACGGCGACGCGCTGGTCGATCACTATACGTATGTGATCGCCGGCGACGGCTGCCTGATGGAAGGCGTCAGCCACGAGGCGATCTCGCTGGCCGGCCATCTCAAGCTCAACAAGCTGATCGTGCTGTGGGACGACAACCACATCTCGATCGACGGCGACACCTCGCTGTCGTGCTCGGACGATCAGCTCGCGCGCTTCGCCGCGTCGGGCTGGGCCACCACCCGGGTCGACGGCCATGATCCGGAAGCGGTCGCGGCCGCGATCGAGCAGGCCAAGACCAGCGACCGTCCGTCGCTGATCGCCTGCCGCACCACGATCGGCTTCGGCTCGCCGAAGGTCGCCGGCACCGAGAAGGCGCACGGCGCTCCGCTCGGCGCCGAGGAGGTCGAGAAGACCCGCGCCGCGCTGAACTGGCCGTATCCGCCGTTCGAGATTCCGGAAGGGATCCTGGCTCGCTGGCGTGAAGCCGGCGGCCGCGGCAAGGCGGCGCACGAGGCCTGGAATCAGCGGCTGGCCGCGGCCGACGCCGCGACCCGCACCGGCTTCACCGATGCGCTCGCCGGTAAGCTGTCGGCGGACTACGAAGGCGCGCTGCAGGGCCTGATCGCCAAGTTCGACGCCGACAAGCCGACCATCGCCACCCGCCAGGCGTCGCAGCTCACCATCGACGCCATCGTGCCGGCGTCGCCGAACATCCTCGGCGGCTCGGCCGACCTGACGCACTCCAACCTGACGCATGCCAAGGGCACCGCGTCGGTGAAGCCGGGTGCGTTCGGCGGCTCCTACCTGCACTACGGCATCCGCGAATTCGGCATGGCGGCTGCGATGAATGGCATCGCGCTGCACGGCGGCTTCGTGCCGTTCGGCGGCACCTTCCTGGTGTTTGCCGACTACAGCCGTCCGGCGATCCGCCTCGCGGCGCTGATGGGCATGCGCGTCATCCACGTGATGACCCACGACTCGATCGGCCTCGGCGAAGACGGTCCGACCCATCAGCCGGTCGAGCACGTCCCCTCGCTGCGGGCGATCCCGAACGTGCTGGTGTTCCGCCCGGCCGATGCGATCGAAACCGCGCAGGCCTGGGACTGCGCGCTGAAGCAGACCTCGCGTCCGTCGGTGCTGGCGCTGTCGCGTCAGGGCCTGCCGCCGCTGCCACGTCCGAACGGCGTCTCCGGCAACCCGGTGGCGCGCGGCGCTTACGTCGTGGTCGATCCCGGCCAGCGCGACGTCACCCTGATCGCCACCGGCTCGGAAGTGTCGCTGGCGCTGGATGCGGCCTGCAAGCTGGAAGCCGCAGGCATCAAGGCGGCGGTGGTTTCGGCCCCGTGCTTCGAACTGTTCGCCGAACAGGACGACGCCTACCGCGCCAGCGTGCTGGGCACCGCGCCGCGGGTCGGCATCGAAGCGGCGCGCGACACCGATTGGCGCCGTTGGATCGGCGATACCGGCGCGTTCGTCGGCATGACCGGGTTCGGTGCCTCGGCGCCGGCGCCGGTGCTGTACCAGAAGTTCGGCATCACCGCGGACGCGGTGGTGGACGCCGCCAAGGGCGCGATCGCCCGCGGCAAGCACTGAGCCCGATTTTTGAACATCAGGACGACGCTGTCGTCACACAGTTAGTTTGAGGAGACATCATGGCGCGTATCACTCTGAGGCAATTGCTGGATCACGCCGCCGAGCACGGCTACGGCGTGCCCGCGTTCAACATCAACAACATGGAGCAGGGCCTCGCGATCATGGAGGCGGCGGCGCTGGTCGACGCGCCGGTGATCATCCAGGCGTCGCGCGGCGCCCGCTCCTACGCCAACGACATCATGCTGGCGAAGATGATCGACGCGCTGGCCGAGATGTATCCGGACATCCCGCTCTGTATGCATCAGGACCACGGCAACGACGAAGCCACCTGCGCCACCGCGATCCGCTACGGCTTCACCTCGGTGATGATGGACGGCTCGCTCAAGGCCGACGCCAAGACCGCCGCGGACTATCAGTACAACGTCGACATCACCCGCCGCGTCGTCGACATGGCGCACTGGGTCGGTGCTTCGGTGGAAGGTGAGCTCGGCGTGCTCGGCTCGCTGGAACATGGCGGCGGCGAGCAGGAAGACGGCCACGGCGTCGAGGGCAAGGTCAGCCGCGAGCAGCTGCTGACCGATCCGGACCAGGCGGTCGAGTTTGTGCGCGCCACCAAGGTCGACGCGCTGGCGATCGCGATGGGCACCTCGCACGGCGCCTACAAGTTCAGCCGCAAGCCGGACGGCGACGTGCTGGCCATGAAGGTGGTCGAAGAGATCCACCGCCGCCTGCCGAACACCCATCTGGTGATGCACGGCTCGTCGTCGGTGCCGCAGGATCTGCAGGACATCTTCAACGAGTTCGGCGGCGCGATGCCGCAGACCTTCGGCGTGCCGGTCGAGGAAATCGTCCGCGGCATCAAGCACGGCGTCCGCAAGGTCAATATCGACACCGATTGCCGTCTGGCGATGACCGGCGTGTTCCGCAAGGTCGCGACCCAGAACAAGGCGGAGTTCGATCCGCGCAAGTTCCTGAAGCCCGCGATGGATGCGATGCGCGACATCTGCAAGCTGCGCTTCGAGCAGTTCGGCACCGCCGGCAACGCCTCGAAGATCAAGGTCGTGCCGATGGCGGAAATGGCCAAGCGCTACAAGTCCGGCGCGCTCGATCCGCAGATCGGCCAGGTCGCCCGCGCCGCGGAGTAACCGCTTTCAATTCGCGGCGGCCAGCGCGCCGCCGCGCCTCGCATTGCAGGAGATCACCATGGACCAGTCGAACCGCTACGCCAACCTCAACCTCAAAGAGAGCGAGCTGATCGCGGGCGGACGGCACGTGCTGTGCGCCTACATCATGAAGCCGAAGGCCGGCTTCGGCAATTTCCTCCAGACCGCCGCGCACTTCGCCGCCGAATCCTCGACCGGCACCAACGTCGAAGTCTCCACCACCGACGACTTCACCCGCGGCGTCGACGCGCTGGTGTACGAGATCGACGAAGCCAAGCAGCTGATGAAGATCGCGTACCCGATCGAGCTGTTCGATCGCAACGTGATCGATGGCCGCGCCATGATCGCTTCGTTCCTGACCCTGACGATCGGCAACAACCAGGGCATGGGCGACGTCGAATACGCCAAGATGTACGACTTCTACGTGCCGCCGGCGTATCTCAAGCTGTTCGACGGCCCGTCGACCACCATCAAGGATCTGTGGCGCGTGCTCGGCCGGCCGGTGATCAACGGCGGCTTCATCGTCGGCACCATCATCAAGCCGAAGCTCGGCCTGCGTCCGCAGCCGTTCGCCAATGCCTGCTACGATTTCTGGCTCGGCGGCGACTTCATCAAGAACGACGAGCCGCAGGGCAACCAGGTGTTCGCGCCGTTCAAGGACACGGTCCGGGCCGTCGCCGACGCGATGCGCCGCGCGCAGGACAAGACTGGCGAAGCCAAGCTGTTCTCGTTCAACATCACCGCCGACGATCACTACGAGATGCTGGCACGCGGTGAGTTCATCCTCGAGACCTTCGCCGACAACGCCGATCACATCGCGTTCCTGGTCGACGGCTACGTTGCCGGCCCGGCTGCGGTGACCACCGCTCGCCGCGCCTTCCCGAAGCAGTACCTGCACTACCATCGCGCCGGCCACGGTGCGGTGACCTCGCCGCAGTCCAAGCGCGGCTACACCGCCTTCGTGCTGTCGAAGATGGCGCGCCTGCAGGGCGCCTCGGGCATCCACACCGGCACCATGGGCTTCGGCAAGATGGAAGGCGAAGCCGCCGATCGCGCGATCGCCTACATGATCACCGAGGATTCGGCCGACGGTCCGTACTTCCATCAGGAGTGGCTCGGCCTCAACCCGACCACCCCGATCATCTCCGGCGGCATGAACGCGCTGCGGATGCCGGGCTTCTTCGACAACCTCGGCCACTCCAACCTGATCATGACGGCGGGCGGCGGTGCGTTCGGTCACGTCGACGGCGGCGCGGCCGGTGCCAAGTCGCTGCGTCAGGCCGAACAGTGCTGGAAGCAGGGCGCCGATCCGGTCGAATTCGCCAAGGATCACCGCGAATTCGCTCGCGCGTTCGAGAGCTTCCCGCAGGATGCCGACAAGCTGTATCCGAACTGGCGCGCCAAGCTGAAGCCGCAGGCGGCGTAAGCTTCTCGCACCGCACACGACTGACGGCCCGCGCTTCGGCGCGGGCCGTTTGCTTTTTGACCTGGTAGTTGTTCGAGGACCGCCTGACGGCCCGCCGCATTCTCCGATCAGTTGATCTCAACGCCGGCGAAAGCCGCAACGGAAAAGAAACGATCCGCGCCGATTGGGGAGTGGCGGCTTGCGTTTCCTGAGCGTCGTGCAATGCTGGGGTGTGGTCACAGGTCAATTCGCGTTGGCGTCCGTTCGAGTTCGGCGGAAACCCTGACGTCGGAGAACTCAGATGACACACAGTCGTTCTGGCCCGTATCAGTTTCAGATCGCCGTCAACGGCGTGTACTACCCGAGCGCGTTCGTGATCATCGACAACCGGCTGATCACGGTGACGGCCGCCGGCCGGAAGCGGACCGAAGAGCTCGGCATGATGCCGCCGCTGGCGCTCGCGGAATTCCTGGCCGGCGAGCTGGTGCGCGAGCAGCTCACCCGTGCTGTGGCAGCGGCGGTCCACCCCCATCCTGAAGACGAGCCGGAGCCACACTCCCACTTGGCAGGCGTCCCTGAAGCTGCCGTCGAGCCGGAGCCGACCTCGGAATCGCACGAGGCCCACAAGGGCTGGTTCGGCAAGCACCTGCTGCGCTGGGTCGGCGTCCAGCCGACACATCATCCCCGCTCGTAGTTCTCGGTCGATTAGTTCGTTGCGCCGGCAATGTACGTAATCGTACGCGGTGCTGAATTAAGGAACTCGCAAGCGGGTGGAACTCAGAGTACCCGCGGTGCAGGGGCGCAGTCTCGGCTGAGTCAGTGATGGTGAGTCCGGTTCGATGCCGGGCCATCGTCGGGTGACGGCGCGCGCCATGGTCTTTCTCACAGGATGATGTCGATGTTCGCCAAGATCACCATACGTACCAAGATTACTGCGCTGGTCGCCGCTCTGCTGATCGCCCTGTCGGGTCTCGGCGCGCTTGCGGTGGTCGAGATGCGGTCGCTCAATGCCGCGTCGACCGACATCGCGACCAATTGGCTGCCGAGTGTGCGGATTCTCGGCGAAATGCGGGCCTATGTGCTGAGCTATCGCGGCGCCCTGCGCGATCACATCCTCGATCTCACCGCAGAGGGCAAGGATGGTGCGGACAAGCGTCTGACCGCTGCTCAGACGGCGCTCGACAAGGCGAATGGCGATTATGAAAAGCTGATCTCATCGCCGGAGGAGCGGGCGCTCTTCAACGAGTTCGCGAAGGGGTGGACCGACTACAAGGCCACCGTTGGAAAGGCCATCGAGATCTCGCGTGGCAGCGTCGGCCAGTATCCGGCGTCGGCCTGGGACTACGTGAAGAAGAACCTGGTCCCGATCGCAATGCGGATGGATGAAACCCTGCAGAAGGATATCGACCTCAACAACAAGGGGGCGCAGACCTCGACCGAAACGGCTGACACCACTTACAGCTTCGGTTTCGGTCTCGTCGTCACGATTCTCGCGCTCGCCTTTGCGCTCGGAATCGCCATGAGCGTGCTGGTGATCCGGGACATCATCAGCGCGATCGCATCGATCATTTCGCCGATGCAGGACCTCGGGAAGGGCAATCTGGCAGCGGAGGTGCCGCATCGCGGCGAGCCGACCGAAATCGGCCGGATGGCGGATGCGCTGCAGATCTTCAAGGAGGCGCTGATCGCCAAGCGCGATGCCGATGCCGCGGCCGCCAAGGAGGCCGAGGAGAAGATCGCGCGCGCCCAGCGGGTCGACAGCGCGACCCGGCAGTTCGAACACGCCATCGGCGAGATCGTCGACACCGTGTCGTCGGCCTCGACTGAACTCGAAGCCTCGGCCAGCACGCTGACCTCGACCGCCGAGCGCGCCCAGGAACTGGCGACGTCGGTGGCGGCGGCTTCCGAGGAAGCCTCCACCAACGTGCAGTCGGTGGCGTCGGCGACCGAGGAAATGACGTCGTCGATCACCGAGATCAGCCGCCAGGTGCAGGAATCGGCGCGCATCGCCAACGATGCGGTCGACCAGGCGCGCCGGACCAACGAAAGCGTCAGCACCTTGTCGCACGCCGCCAGCCGGATCGGCGACGTCGTCGAACTGATCAATACCATTGCCGGGCAGACCAACCTGCTGGCACTCAACGCCACGATCGAAGCGGCGCGTGCCGGCGAGGCGGGCCGTGGCTTCGCGGTGGTGGCGGCCGAAGTGAAGGCGCTGGCGGAGCAGACCGCCAAGGCCACCGGCGAGATCAGCCAGCACATCACCGGCATCCAGACAGCGACCGGCCAGTCGGTCGACGCCATCAAGGAGATCGGTCAGACCATCGGCCGGATGTCGGAAATCGCCTCGACCATCGCTTCGGCGGTGGAAGAACAGGGTGCCGCCACGCAGGAAATCTCTCGCAACGTGCAGCAGGCTGCGCACGGCACCCAGCAGGTGTCGTCGAACATCACCGACGTGCAGCGCGGCGCCACCGAGACCGGCTCCGCCTCGTCGCAGGTGCTCTCCGCCGCGCAGTCGCTGTCGCAGGACAGCAACCGGCTGAAGGTCGAGGTCACCAAATTCCTCGACACCGTACGGGCGGCGTAACTGCCCCCGGCTCGCGGAGGCAAGGTCTGCGAAGGCGCAACGCTCAACGACCTCGTGGCCGGGCTCTGTCCCGGCCATTTGCCTTTGGGGTGTTGTCCGAGAAAGGTGCGGTATCTGACTGTTTGTTGGTGCGCCATCGATTAGTTCGGGCGCCTACCGTCCAAGAAACTGAACCTGATACTCAGAATGCGTCCATCTCGGCTAAAGGAGCGCATCCTCTACTCTGCAATGCCGCCCTGCACCCTGTGATTGGACAGCCGTTCTGACCGAAACCATGGCGAGGAAAACTGCCGTCCCGACTGCTAATCAGCCCCGGCGCCGCGCAATGCTCCAGTCGTCCTACTTGCTCAGTAGTTCTACGGGGGCGTGGTTTAACCCCCCCTCAATCTGCAAGCTGCACATTGGTTCCAGAATTGGATCGGTGACTGCGCCCCTGTGCTCGCTGTGGTGCGCGGTGTCGTACCAATTCCTGTTATTTGGTCTTCCATCAGACGAGTAGATGCCGATGCTTTCCAGACTGTCGATTCGTACCAAGATCATCGCGCTCGTAGCGCTGCTTCTCGTGGCCGTGTCAGGGATCGGTGGCCTGGGTCTGCTTAAGATGCGGACCCTGAACGACTCGACGGTCGACATCGCCACCAACTGGCTGCCGAGCGTTCGCGTCCTTGGCGACATCCGAACCACACTGGCAATGTACCGCGTGACCCTGCGGGCTCATGCGATGGAAGCGACCGCGGAAGGCAAGGCGACGGCTGCGAAGCGAATTGCCGGTGTCGAAGAGGTCATCAACAAGCAGCTCGCCGCCTATCGCAAGATGATCACTTCGCCGGAAGAGAAGGCGCTGTACGAGGAGTTCAGCAAGGAGCTGAACGTCTATCTCGATGGAGCCAAGAAGGCGATCGAGATGTCGCAGCAAAGTCTCGGTCAATCCACCGCGGAGCTTGGCGTCTACCTGACCAAGACGCTTGGCCCGATCGGCAGCCGCGTTGACGCGGTCCTGCAGAAGAGCGTGGATTTGAATAATAACGGCGCCGATCAGTCGACCGCGACGGCGGAGGCCGCTTATAGCTCGGCGGTCATGATCGTCGTCAGCATTCTGGTGCTCGCGATGGCTTTCGGCTTCATCGCCAGCTATCTGGTGATCCGCGACATCAGCCGCGGTATCGCGTCGATTATCGAGCCGATGCAGGCGCTGGGCCAGGGCAATCTCGCTGCCGAGGTGCCGCATCGCGGCGAGTCGACCGAAATCGGCGCGATGGCGGATTCGCTGCAGATCTTCAAGGAAGCGCTGATCGCCAAGCGCGAGGCTGATCTCGCCGCAGCCCGCGAGGCCGAGGAAAAGATCGCGCGCGGCCACCGGGTCGACGCGGCCACGCGGCAGTTCGAATCCGCGATCAGCGAAATCGTCGAGACGGTGTCGTCGGCCTCCACCGAGCTGGAGGCATCGGCCGGCACGTTGACCTCGACCGCCGATCGCTCCCAGGAGTTGGCGACCTCGGTCGCCGCAGCGTCCGAAGAAGCCTCCACCAACGTCCAGTCGGTCGCCTCCGCGACCGAGGAGATGTCGTCGTCGATCACCGAGATCAGCCGTCAGGTGCAGGAGTCCTCGCGCATCGCCTCGGAAGCGGTGGACCAGGCGCGCAAGACCAACGACAGCGTCGGTGATCTGTCGGAAGCGGCGAGCCGGATCGGCGACGTCGTCGAACTGATCAACACCATCGCCGGCCAGACCAACCTGTTGGCGCTCAACGCCACGATCGAGGCGGCGCGCGCCGGCGAGGCCGGTCGCGGCTTCGCGGTGGTGGCGGCTGAGGTCAAGGCGCTGGCGGAGCAGACCGCGAAAGCCACCGGCGAAATCGGCCAGCACATCTCGGGAATCCAGTCGGCGACCAACGAGTCGGTCAATGCGATCCGCGAGATCGGTATGACCATCGGGCGGATGTCCGAGATTTCGTCGGCGATCGCCGCCGCGGTCGAGGAGCAGGGCGCCGCCACCCAGGAAATCTCCCGCAACGTGCAGCAGGCGGCGCATGGCACCCAGCAGGTGTCGGCGAACATTACCGACGTGCAGCGTGGCGCGACCGAGACCGGTTCGGCCTCCGCCCAGGTGCTGTCGGCGGCCCAGTCGCTGTCACAGGAATCGAGCCGGCTGAAGATCGAGGTCACCCGGTTCCTCGATACGGTCCGCGCGGCCTGATCGCCGCGCCGTCTTTCCCCTTCAACTCCGCGTCATGCCCGGCCTCGTGCCGGGCATCGACGTTTTTGAGCATTTCTGATTTCGACGGAATCAGGACCGCACTTCCTAACGGTCGCAGCTTGCAGAACCTCATGGTGAGGAGGCGCGAAGCGCCGTCTCGAACCATGTGCCGCAAGCCCTGCGGCTCCTCATCCTTCGAGATGCCCGGCTTTGCCGGGCTCCTCAGGATGAGGACTTTAGTGCGCTTGGAAAGGCCAAGTTCGCTTCAATCAATCGATGAAGCGCTCTAGGGGGGAGACGGCGCTGCGCGCCCTCTCACCGTGAGGTTCTGTCTGCGGTGAGTCCGCCAAAGCGCGGCTCTGATTCCATCAGAATGCAATCGCCCTCAGGCGAAGCGCTTGGCGATCAGCAGGCAGAGCAGCACCGAACCAGACGTCGCCATCACGATCGCCATGTTGGTCAGGTTCTGAGTCAGCATCGAGAGCCATGCGCCGCCTACCGCGACGGCCGGCTTGCGTCGTTTCGCTTTGGAGGTTTTGGCGGCCATGGCGCTATCCGGTCAGGGGCGGTGATCGGGCATGTTCCCGATCCGGCGCCGAGTATCCGGCGTAGCGTTGGCCAAAGCCTTAACCGGGACGATGTTCAGCCTCTGATCACGCTCCATGGTTTACGGATCTCGGCTCCGTGATGGTTCGATGTCTGGTCAGACGAGGCATGCGGTTTGCAAGCTCGCCTTCAGATTGAATCTGGCCGAAGCCGTCCGCAGTTTTGTGCCAAATCAAACCATTTGGCAGGGCTCTTTTGTTAGATTGAGAATTGATAGCGCCTGTTACAATCGTTCTAAACTCCCGATGGCGCCGGCTTGAATCTCTTGACCTTCACGGCGCCGATTGGAAGAACGAGTAATGACCCAAACCCCCCTTCATAACGGCCACAGCCATCACCAGCCGATCCTGCTGGGGAACGCGCGACGCGGCTATCGCGGCGTCGTCCAGGCGATCGATCCGCACCGCGGCACGTCGTCGTTGCAGCCGATCGAGTTGGAAAGCCGACTGATCGAACTCGGCTTCGTCGAGGGGGCCAAGGTCGAAGTGTTGCACGAGGGTATCATCGGCCGGGATCCGATCGCGGTCCGGGTCGACAACATCACCATCGCGGTTCGCCGCCGCGAGGCGATGGCCATCGTGTTGATGTGACGCGCAGATTGCAGCTTCTTGATTTGGCGATTGCGCGATGAGCTCGATCGATTCTCAGCCGTTCAACCTTGCCCTGGTTGGAACACCCAATAGCGGCAAGACTTCCCTGTTCAACGCGCTGACGGGTAGCCGCCAGAAGGTGGCGAACTACCCGGGCGTGACCGTCGAGCGCAAGACCGGCCTGTTCACCACGCCGGCCGGCCGCGTCGTCAGCCTGGTCGATCTACCAGGCACCTATTCGCTGCGCGGCCGCAGCCCCGACGAAGAGATCACCCGCGATGTTGTGCTCGGCCGCAAGTCGGGCGAGCCGGTGCCGGATCTGGTGCTGTGTGTTGCCGACTCGACAAACCTGCGGCTGACCTTCCGGCTGATGCTGGAATTGAAGGGGACCGGCCGTCCGCTGATGCTCGTGCTGAACATGTACGACATCGCGATGCGCCGTGGCGTCACGGTCGATGTTGAGAAGCTTTCGGCGCAGCTTGGTATTCCGGTGGTGACGTCGATTGCGGTCCGCAAGGGCGGCACCGCGGAGCTGCTGAAGCGGACCGATGAATTCGCCGCTCAGACGCCGGCGCCCGCGACCGACACCAATTGGCGACCGCTGTCCACCAGCGAGCTGCGCGCCCTGCAGCGCGAGGCCGACCGCATCATCGGCGAGTGCGTCAGCCTGCCGGCGCGGCCCCACACCCTGACGGCTCAGATCGACCGGGTGGTGCTGCATCCCGTCGCCGGCCTGCTGATCCTGATCCTGATCCTGTTCGTGATGTTCCAGGCGGTGTTCTCCTGGGCGCAGCCGATCATGGAGCTGATCTCCGGTGGCTTCGAAGCTCTCGGCGCCTTCGTCCAGGCCAATTTGCCCGAGGGGCTGCTGCAGAGCTTTCTGCAGAACGGCGTGATCTCCGGCGTCGGCAGCGTCCTCGTGTTCCTGCCGCAGATCATCATCATCTTCCTGTTCATCCTGCTGCTGGAAGATCTCGGCTACATGGCGCGCGCCGCGTTTCTGATGGATCGCATCATGGGCGGCGCCGGTCTGCACGGCCGCGCGTTCATTCCGCTGCTGTCGAGCTTTGCCTGCGCGATCCCCGGAATCATGGCGACGCGCGTGATCGACAACCGCCGCGATCGCCTCACCACCATCCTGATCGCGCCGCTGATGACCTGCTCGGCGCGCATTCCGGTCTATACGCTGATCATCTCGGCGTTCGTGCCGGCCAAGGATGTGTTCGGCTGGATCAATCTGCAGGGGCTGGTGATGTTCGGCCTCTACACCGCGGGCATCGTCAGCGCCCTGACGGTGTCGGCGCTGGTCAAGTTCTTCATGTGGCGCGACTACGAGCCGGCGCCGTTCATGCTCGAACTGCCGGACTACAAGCTGCCGCGGCTGAAGAGCGTGGCCATCGGCATCTATATCCGCGCCAAGATGTTCCTGCAGCGCGCCGGTACCACCATCTTCTCGATGATGGTGCTGATCTGGTTCCTGGCCTCGTTCCCGCGGCCGCCGATCGGCGCGACCGAGCCGGCGATCGACTACAGCCTGGCCTCGATCATCGGTCACGCGGTCGAGCCGGTTCTGGCGCCGCTCGGCTTCAACTGGCAGATCGCCGTGGCGCTGATCCCCGGCATGGCGGCGCGCGAGGTCGCGGTCGCGGCGCTCGGTACCGTCTATGCGATCGAGGGCGGCAAGGAAGCGGCCGAGCAGATCGGCCTGGTGCTTGCCTCGAAGTGGAGCTTGGCCACCGCGCTATCGCTGCTGGCCTGGTTCGTGTTCGCGCCGCAATGCGCCTCGACGCTGGCGGTGATCAAGCGCGAGACCGGAAGCTGGCGCTGGATGGGCGTCACCTTCGTCTACATGTTCGTGCTCGCCTATATCGCCAGCCTGATCACCTACAACGTCGCCGTCGCCCTCGGCGCCGGCTAGTGCCGGCGTCAACGAGCGCAGTCCAGTGCTGCGCTCTAGGTCGCTCGGCCTAGAGCGCTTCATCGATTGATTGAAGCGGATTTGGCCTTTGCCAAGCGTCCGAAGTCCTCATCCTGAGGAGCCCGGCAAAGCCGGGCGTCTCGAAGGATGAGGAGCCACATCGCCTGCGGCGCATGGTTCGAGACGGCGCTTCGCGCCTCCTCACCATGAGGCTCTACGAGCTGCGACCGCTAGGAAGTTCGGTCCTGATTCTGTCAAAAGCAGAGATGCTCTAGGCAAAGCCTGCTGGTGAAGAGACGCGCCGCGCCGTCTCGAACCATTTGCCGCGCGACATGCAACCGCTCGTCCCGTCGAGACGCCCGGCTCTCCCGGGCTCCTCGGGACGAGGCGTCAGTCAATGTGGGAAAGCCATCTTGGCGATGGCGAGCGGCAGGCCGTCGCTGGCCTAGAACACCGCGATCGGCTGCGCCGCGTAGCTCGGGCGGATTTCGGCCTGCGGCTGCACGGCGCGCAGCACCGCCTTGGCGATGCCGCGGCCACGATCGTCGATCCCTGTCCACTGCGCATGGCGGCCGCGGGAATCCACCTCCAGCAGCTTGACGCCCTGCGGCACGTCCTGGCCGTCGCGCACGACGCCGCGCAGGATGCCGTCGCACGGCGCCCGCACCGGAACGCCGCCGAGGTGACCGATCGGATAGCCGTTGAAGACACGGCTGCCGATCTCGACCGCGGTTCGCCATCGGCCGCTGGCCTGAGAATACTGGAAGCGCTCGGCTCCGACGCCGCCGAGCGGGCTGGCGACGCCATCGGCCGCATCGGTCCAGCCGGAGCCGACGATCAGGCCGCTGCGGCCGGGACGGGTTTCGATCGCAACGTCGCAGTTCACTGCGGTCGAGAAGCCGGGCCCGAGGCCGACGCTGACGCGCGCGAGCCCGCGCAGGTCCGGCGTGACCCGGTGCTTCTGCATCCGCGCATCGATCAGCACGTCGACCATGCTGATCGGCAGCAGGTCCGGCAACGCCAGCCAGGTCACCAGCACATTGTCGGAGCGGCGCAGCGCTTTGAAAATCTGAGTGGCGTGATCGACCCGCTCGCCACGCACGCCTTCGACCGTGACTTCGTCGCCGTACAGCGCGTCGTGAAACGACATCTTGCGGCGGATCACCGGCGGAAACGGATCGTGCGACATCACCACACAGCAGCCGGCGCGGTGCAGATGCACAGCGACGGCGGAGGCGATCTCATTAGTCCCGAGCACGACCGCGAAGCCGCCGGCGCTGAGTTGGAGAGGCTGCGTCATCACCACCACGCTGTGTTCAGTGTCTGGAGCCTGTTTAAGCAAGAGCCGGACCAGACCGAGTAGGAGTTGTTAGTGGTAATCGGTGGCGGGTTTTGATGTCGGAAAGCCAACGTTGTGTCGGGTTGTGCGGCGCGAGCGGTGTCGCTGTAATGACATCGGATGGCAACTAGGTGTGGTTTGTCGGCCTAAATCGAACGTCGTAGCGGTTGGCCCGGTTCATGCAAGTTCACTTGCAACGAAACCGATGGAGACCGTCCCGTGCACCCTGAACCACTGCACGCAGAGCGGCCCGAACCCGCGCCCTCTTCGCCCCCTGCCGGGCGCCCCGCAGAGATGCCTCCTGGTATGCCGGCCGGAATGCCGTCGGCCACAGGTGGCGCCTGTCCGTTTCACAATGATCAGCGCGAGGCGCGCGTCGGCAAGCAAAAGACGCTGGTCCTGACCGGCGCGTCGCGCGGTATCGGCCATGCCACCGGCAAGCTGTTCTCCGACGCCGGCTGGCGCATCATTACCTGCTCGCGGCAGCCGTTCGCCGATGACCGCTGTCCGTGGGCGACCGGCCTCGAGAACCACGTCGCGGTCGAACTCGCCGACCATCGCGCGGTCCCCCGGGCGATCGACGAGCTGAAAGAGAAGCTCGGCGGCGGCCCATTGAACGCCCTGATCAACAATGCGGCGATCTCCCCCAAGAACGCCGAAGGCGAGCGGCTGACGTCACTGAATACGCCGGTCGGGACGTGGATGAGCGTGTTCCACGTCAACCTGCTGGCGCCGGTGATGCTGGCGCAGGGGCTGTTCGACGAACTGCGCGCCGGGCAGGGCTCGATCGTCAACGTCACCTCGATCGTCGGCTCGCGCGTGCATCCGTTCGCCGGCAGCGCCTATGCCACCTCGAAAGCGGCGCTGACCTGCCTGACCCGTGAGATGGCGCATGATTACGCGCCCTACGGCATCCGGGTGAACGCGATCGCGCCGGGTGAGATCAAGACCGACATCCTGTCGCCCGAAACCGAGGCCATGCTGGCGCCGACGATTCCGATGCGGCGGATCGGAACGCCGGAGGAAGTCGCCAAGGTGATGTTCTTCCTGTGCTCGGATGCAGCCAGCTACGTCACCGGTGAAGAAATTCACATCAATGGCGGTCAGCACGTCTGAGTGTCGGCTTCAGGCGAATAGTTCGCAATTAGTTGCGGTTGACTAGCAATCACACACGGCGGCCTGCTGGCTGCCGCTCTTTTGGTCGGTCAGTTTTGCGCTGCGTCAATGCGGTAACGGCGGCGGACTGGTGCTAGAGTAGTAATCAGTTGATTATCAGCATTTTTATCAGTGGTAATGAACTAAGCAGAGCTAGCCATAACTTCCGCAGCGATGCAGCCAAGATGAGCACGACATCTGGTTGGAATTCATCCACAATCTCGCAATGCTCCGGATCTGACGGGGGAAGGCTCGGGAGCGATGGAGACGAGCTATGGCTCAGCGCGAAATCCGCCTTGTCGAAAACGAGTACCCGTCGCCGTCGATGACCCATCCTCCGATACCGCTGAGTGATATCGCGCTCACCGGCATTTTCGAGATCTCGAAAATCCTCACCTCACCGGCGCGGCTGGAGATCACGCTCGCCAACGTCGTCAACCTGCTGCAGTCGTTCCTGCAGATGCGCAACGGCGTGGTGTCGCTGCTGGCGGATGACGGCATCCCGGATATTACCGTCGGCGTCGGCTGGAACGAGGGCAGCGACAACCGCTATCGCGCCCGGCTGCCTCAGAAGGCGATCGACCAGATCGTCGCCACCGCGGTGCCGCTGGTCGCCGACAATGTCTCCGCCCATCCGATGTTTACCGCCGCCGATGCAATGGCGCTCGGCGCTACTGACGAGACCCGGGTGTCGTTCATCGGCGTGCCGATCCGGATCGATTCGCGGGTGGTGGGGACGCTGAGCATCGATCGCGTCCGTGACGGCCGTTCGCATTTCCGGATGGACGCGGACGTGCGCTTCCTCACCATGGTGGCCAATCTGATCGGCCAGACCGTGAAGCTGCACCGCGTCGTCACCCGCGACCGCGAGCGGCTGATGGCGGAGAGCCACCGGTTGCAGAAGGAACTGTCCGAGCTGAAGCCGGAGCGCGAGCGCAAGCGGGTCAAGGTCGACGGCATCGTCGGCGAGAGCCCGGCGATCCGCAAACTGCTGGCCAAGGTCAGCATCATCGCCAAGTCGCAGTCGCCCGTGCTGCTGCGCGGCGAGTCCGGCACCGGCAAGGAGCTGATCGCGAAGGCGATTCATGAGCTGTCGGCGCGCGCCAACGGCCCGTTCATCAAGATCAACTGCGCGGCGCTGCCGGAATCGGTGCTGGAGTCCGAGCTGTTCGGGCATGAGAAGGGCGCGTTCACCGGCGCGATCGCCTCGCGCAAGGGGCGGTTCGAGCTCGCCGACAAGGGAACGCTGTTCCTCGACGAGATCGGTGAGATCTCCGCGTCGTTCCAGGCCAAGCTGCTGCGCGTCTTGCAGGAGCAGGAGTTCGAGCGGGTCGGCGGCAACCAGACCATCAAGGTCAATGTCCGTATCGTCGCTGCGACCAACCGTAATCTGGAAGAGGCGGTGGCGCGCAAGGAGTTTCGCGCCGACCTGTACTACCGCATCAACGTGGTGCCGATGATCCTGCCGCCGCTGCGCGACAGGCCCAGTGACATCCCGCTGCTGGCGACCGAATTCCTGAAGAACTTCAACAAGGAGAACGGCCGCGAGCTGGCCTTCGAGTCGCACGCGCTGGATCTGCTGAAGGCCTGCTCGTTCCCCGGCAACGTCCGCGAGCTGGAGAACTGCGTGCGCCGCACCGCCACCCTGGCGATGGGGCCGGAAATCCGCGACAGCGATTTCGCCTGTCACCAGGACGAGTGCCTATCGGCGATCCTGTGGAAAGGCCACACCGAACCGGCGCCCGAGCGTCCGCGCCCGGAAATTCCGCTGCAGGTCCTGCCACGCAAGGCGCCGGTGGAAATCGTGCATCCGCGCGAGCCGGTCGCATCAGCAGATGATTTTGCGCCGGCGCCGGTCCGTTCGGAGATCCCGTCCGACGAATCGAACATGTCGGAGCGCGAGCGGCTGATCAACGCCATGGAGCGAGCCGGGTGGGTGCAGGCGAAGGCCGCGCGCATTCTCGGCCTCACGCCGCGCCAGATCGGCTATGCGCTGAAGAAGCACAACATCGAGCTCAAGCACTTCTGACGCGTCTTGCACGCGATCATCGGTCAAACGCGCGACGCTGTCCGGCGCCGCGCGTTTTGTCTGTCTGTGGGGCGCTTCCAAGCAGATCATTCTGGTGTCTTGCGAAGTTCGATGACGGGTCAGAGCACCTGTCAGACTTGCGACAAGTGTCGGGGGCCTTACACCGGCGCGGGCCCTCTGAGGCGACAAATAGTTCTTTAAAATCAATTATCACGCATCTGGCACGCGGCTTGAAAGACAACTGGTCAGCAGCACTCTGCGAACCAGGAGCCGACCATGGCCTACAAGATTGTTACCTCCCAGTGCACCGTCTGCGGTGCGTGTGAATTCGAATGCCCGAACGCCGCGATCAGCATGAAGCGCGGCACCTATGTGATCGACGCGACCAAGTGCACCGAGTGCGAAGGTCAGTTCGACAAGCCGCAGTGCGTCTCGGTCTGCCCGGTCGACAACACCTGCGTGCCGGCCTGACGCGTGATCTTGCAAGACGGCCGACGCCTTGACCGTCGGACGCCGTCTTCAACGGATCGCCGCGCCCGCGGATCGGGATTGATCTTCGCCGGCTCGGTTGCAGCACCATCACCCACCGTCAAGCCGTCTGTCGTGCGGCGATCGAACGAGGCCCGGATATGAGCAAGCTGCTGCAACTGCACGATTTCAGCGCGCTGGGAACGGCGTCGTTCGACGAGATGCGCAAGAGCGCAGCGCAATCGGGCTGCAGCAGCAAGGGCGGCGCCGGCAAGACCGGCTGCGGCTCGGCCGCAGGTCCCAGCGATCTGCCGCCGGAAGTTTGGGAGAAGGTGAAGAACCATCCCTGCTACAGCGAGCAGGCGCACCATCACTTCGCCCGCATGCACGTCGCGGTCGCGCCCGCGTGCAACATCCAGTGTAATTACTGCAATCGCAAATACGATTGCGCCAACGAATCCCGCCCCGGCGTGGTCAGCGAAAAGCTGACCCCGGAGCAGGCCGCGCGCAAGGTCGTCGCAGTGGCCTCGACCATCCCGCAGATGACCGTGCTCGGCATCGCCGGCCCGGGCGATGCGCTCGCCAATCCGGCCAAGACCTTCAAGACCTTCGAGTTGGTCACTGAGACCGCGCCCGACATCAAGCTTTGCCTGTCGACCAACGGCCTAATGCTGCCCGACTATGTCGAGCAGATCGCCGCCATGAAGGTCGATCACGTCACCATCACCATCAATATGGTGGATCCCGAAGTCGGCGCGAAGATCTATCCGTGGATCTTCTACAATCACCGCCGCTACACCGGCGTCGAGGCTTCGAAGATCCTCAGCGAACGGCAGTTGCTCGGCCTGGAGATGCTGGTCGCGCGCGGCATCCTGGTGAAGGTCAACTCGGTGATGATCCCGGGGATCAACGACGAGCATCTGATCGAGGTCAACAAGGCGGTGAAGTCGCGCGGCGCCTTCCTGCACAACATCATGCCGCTGATCTCCGAAGCCGAGCACGGCACCGCGTTCGGCCTGTCCGGCCAGCGCGGCCCGACCGCGCAGGAGCTGAAGGCGCTGCAGGATGCCTGCGAAGGCGAGATGAACATGATGCGGCATTGCCGACAGTGCCGTGCCGACGCCGTCGGCCTGCTCGGCGAAGACCGTAGCGCCGAATTCACCACCGAAAAGGTGATGGCGATGGACGTCGAATATGATCTCGCCGCGCGCCAGGCCTACCAGGCCAAGGTCGAGGCCGAGCGCGACGCGATCGCGGTCGCCAAGCGGCGCGAGCTGGACAAGCTCGCCGACGAGACCGCGACCATCAAGATCCAGGTGGCAATCGCCACCAAGGGCGGCGGCGTCATCAATGAGCACTTCGGCCACGCTCACGAATTCCAGATCTACGAAGTGTCGACTGCCGGTGCGAAGTTCGTCGGTCACCGGCGTGTCGATCTGTATTGCGAAGGCGGCTACGCCAGCGAAACCGGCATCGAGCCGATCCTCAAGGCGCTGAACGACTGCACCGCCGTCCTGGTTGCCAAGATCGGCATGTGCCCGAAGGATTCGCTCGCGGGTGCCGGCATTGAGGCGGTCGAGACGTACGCGTTCGAATACATCGAGCAGTCGGTGATCGCGTACTTCAAGGAGTACCTCGAGCGCGTCGGTAAGTCGGAGATCCGCCACGTCGCGCGCGGCGATGCCACGATCCGCCAGGGCGCTTTTACCGAGGCTTAGGGCGAGCGCAACGAAGGGGAACGGCCATGGCCTACAAGATCGTCGCCTCGCAATGCACCGGCTGCTCGGCTTGCGAGCCGCAGTGCCCGAATGTGGCGATCTTCGAGAAGGGCGGCACCTTCGCGATCGATCCTTCGAAGTGCTCGGAGTGCATCGGCCACTACGACGAGCCGCAATGTGTCGCGGTGTGCCCGGTCGACGGCACCTGCGTGATCGACAATTCCGTCCCGCGCTACCAGGCAGCATGAGGCGATTCCGATGGATATGAGCTTCACCCCCTCGGCCGAGAAATTCATCCGTCGCATGCTGCGGTTCAGCGGCGGCACCGGCGGCTTCCGCCTGGTGGTCAGCGCCGGCGGCTGCTCCGGCCTGTCGGCGCAGTTCGATATTGCCGGCGCGCCGCACACCGGCGACGCGGTGGTCGATCGCGGCGACTACAAGCTGTTTCTGCCGGAATCGAGCCTGAAGCTGCTCGAAGGGGTGGTGATCGATTTCATGGAGACGCCGACCTCCAGCGGCTTCATGTTCCACAATCCAAAGGGATCGAACTGTCAGTGCGCCAGCGACAGCGGCTCCAAGCCGGCTGCCGGTCTGCACCAGCTGCGGGAGCTGTGAGCCATGCCCGACCTGATGCACAGCGAACTGACGATGTCTGGTCCGGAGCAGTCGCTGCTGGCCGGGGCGCTGCTCGGCGCCGGTCTGCCGGCAGATGCGCATCGGCATCTCGAACTGGCGGGCCGTGACTATCAGAGCGAGGCGCTGGCTGAGCAGCATCTGCGCGAAGCTCATCTGCTGGCGCCCGACCATGCCGCAGTGCTGATCGGGCTGTACCGGTTCTATTTCTATAAGGGCCGCCTCGGCGAGGCACTGGAAGTGGCGCAGGCCTGCCTGTGCAAGGCGGCGCGCGACAACGGCCTCGCCTCCGACTGGCGCAACGTGCGCCGCGGCGATGCCGAGTTCTCCAGCTATTCGGCGGTGCTGCCGCGGTTCTATCTGTTTGCGCTGAAGGCCTACGCCTATTTGCAGATGCGGCTCGGCCAGCTCGACGAAGGTCATGCGGCGGTCGAAAAGCTGCTCGAACTCGATTCGACCGACAAGGTCGGCGCTGCCGTGCTGCTCGAGGTGTGGCGGCGGATAGGGCAGGACGATGACGACTGACATCGACGAAGCCCGTGATTGGCAGGGCAATGAGGTTGATTGTGCGTCGTGCCCGCATCACGAGCTGCTGTCCGCCGGGCTGTGCGAATTGAAGAAGGCGTGTGTCCAGGATCGCTATGCGCGGCGGCTGGAGCGGTTCTTCCAGCAGAACCGCCCGCTCGCTGACTCCTATCTCGACCATCCGTATTTCGAGACGCGCGCGGTTGCGGCCGGCTATGCCACGGTGTTCCTGCTGCCGAAGCTGCTGCAGGATCCGGACGAGACGGTGCGGTGGAGCGCGGCACGCCGGCTGCCGAAGCGATATCTGCTCGGCCTGCGCAGCGACCCGCATCGCGAAGTGCGGATTCGCGTCGCTTCGGTCTTGAGCGACGACGAGCTGCGCCCGATGGCGAGCGACGAGGATTATTATGTCCGCCAGATCGTGGCGCGGCGGGCATCGCCCGGCCTGCTGCCGCTGTTGGTGCTCGATCCCGATCCTGGCGTGCGCCGCGAAGTAGCTCGGCGGATCGGTCCGGAATGGCTGGCCCAGATCGCGATGGATAAGGACGGCGAAGTCCGTCTCGAAGCCGCAAAGCGAATGACGCCCGGCCGGCTGCTGGCGATGCTCGGCGATGCCGATTGGCGGGTTCGCTACGAAGTCGCCAGCCGCGTCGACGCCTACGAACTGGCGCCGCTGCTCGACGATCCCGATCCGCTGGTGCGCGAGCTGGCGCGCAGCCGCAGCGGCTTCACCGAACCTGCACAGCTCAAACCCGCAACGGAGCCCTCGCCATGAACATCGCGCGTGACAGCGACATCGTCGAGCTCGATGGCCCGCCGGACTTTGAATACGGCCAGAAGGTCCGGGCGCGGCTCAACATCCGCAACGACGGCACCTTTCCCGGCAAGGAGATCGGCGAGGTGCTGGTGAAGAAGGGCGACGAGGGCTACGTCGTCTCGATCGGCACCTTCTTGCAGCAGTTTTACATCTACGGCGTCGACTTCGTGGCGCAGGGCCGCATCGTCGGCATGAAGCGGCGGGAGTTGGTCGCGGTCGAAGCTTTTCAGGCCGAAACGCAGGAGGCAGTGTGATGACGCCGGAGCCGCGATACCAATGGGGCCAGCGCGTCCGCGCCGAGATCGACCTGTTCAATGACGGCAGCTTTCCGGACCAGCCGGAGGACGCGCTGCTGGTGAAGAGCGGCGACGCCGGCGAGATCGTCCGGATCGGCCTGCACACCGAAACCAATCGGCCGGTCTATCTGGTCGAATTCGCCGAACACCGGGTGATCGGCTGCCTCGAAGACGAAATCACCCCACTCTGACCTGTCGCCGCGGCGGCCAAGCAAAGGACCACCCTCGATGAAAGTGATGATCCGCAAGACCGCGACCGGTCACTCCGCCTATGTCGCCAAGAAGGACCTCGAAGAGCCGATCGTCGAGATGGAGAATCCCGCGCTTTGGGGCGGCAAGGTTACGCTTGCCAATGGCTGGCAGCTCGAACTGCCGGTGATGGCGGCGGACACGCCACTGCCGATCACCGTCGAAGCCCGCAAGCTCTGACCATGTCGTTGTCGCCCGACGATCTCGCCCGGCTCGACGCGCTGCTCGGAGGCGACGCGGCCGAGGCCGGTGCGCTGAAGACGGTGCGGCAGGAGCTTCCCGGCCTGTCGCTGACGCAGTGTGACGCGTCGGACATCTATGTGGAGCAGCCGTTCCGCGATTATCCGCGGTTCAGCGTTTATCTGGTCGACGGATCGAACCATTGCTGGACCATCACGACCGACGCCGCGCGCGCGACCGGCTTGGTGGTGGTCCATCACAAGGCCGCAAGAGCGATCTAACAGGGAGCAGGATCATGCCGGTACAAGCACTCGACGACATCGCCGCAGGCTTGTTGCGCGGCCGGGTGATCCCGTATCTCGGCTCGGCCTGCGTGGCGCTCGGCGAATCGAGCAGCGTGCCGACCTCGCCGGCCGAGCTGGTGGCGCGGCTGACCGCGAAGACCACGGTGCCGCACAAGGTCCGCACCAATCTCACCGGCGCCGCGCAGTACATCGAGAACTTCAAGCACCGCAAAACCCTGACGACGATGATGGCCGAGGCGTTCCGGTCCTCGCCGCAGCCGAACGAGCTGCATCGGATGCTGGCGTCGCTGTCCGAGCTGCCGCTGCTGGTCCACGCCTGGTATGACGACTTGCCACAGAAGGCGTTCGCCAATCGCCAGAATTGGGGCATGGCACAGGGCGTCAGCCAGAGCGAACATCACGGCCATTGGGTGAATTACTACAAGCCCGATGGCAGCGAGATTGCCGAGACCGCACCCGGCATCGTGACCGAAGACGAGATGCCGCTGTATGCGCCGGTCCCGGACGAGGCGCTCGGCTGGACGACGATGCTGTATCAGCCGATCGGCTCGGTCGCGCCGGCGGCCAATTTTCTGGTGTCCGACAGCGATTATGTCGAAGTCCTGACCGAGATCGACATTCAGACGCCGATCCCGCTGACGGTGCAGCAGCTGCGCAAGGACAGGAACTTCCTGTTCCTCGGCTGCCGGTTCGATACCCAGCTCGACCGCGCCTTCGCCCGCCAGATCATGAAGCGCTCCTCGGCCCAGCATTGGGCCGTGTTGCCGGATACGCCCACCCGCAACGAAGAGCGCTTCCTCGAGGAACAGTCCATCACCCGGATTGATTGGCCGCTGACGAAGTTTGTCGCCATGCTCGGCGAACTGCTGCAGAGCCAGGCGCTGACGGCGTAGGCGCTTCTTCGTCTCTTCCCACTCTCAATGAACGTCTTGGCCGGGCACGTCCCGCCTACGCCGAAGCTGCTTCGGCGCGGCGGCGGCTCGGCCATCTCCGTTCTTGCTCCAGGCCCTGCCGTACCCGTGAATGCCCGGCACAAGGCTGGACACGACGATACGTGCACTCGCCCACGTCATGGTGAGGAGCTTGGTCCTGCTTCCGTACAACGAGCACTGAATTGCCTCGCTTCGCTCGCGATGACGCAGCGAAGCCGTTTTCGAGTTGCGACAGAGTCTCGCTTAGCTCGCCCGGCCGGTATCAGTTTGTTTCGTTTCTAACAGCCGTCCCCTGGGATGTCGTCCGCTCGGCAGCGATGTCGGATTCTAAACATCTACGTACATTCTGCCCGGACATTCTACATCTCCGCGAAAACACACACTTTTTCGTCTCCGGCGAAGCTTGGCACGCTCGTTGCAAAACAGGGATCAGCAAGGCGAGGGATGGTTGGCCGAGCAGTTACTGCAAAGGGCAACGTCCGCATCTGAGCCGTGCGACGGTTTTGAACGGAAGAAGGCTGCGCCTCGGCGCAAATCGATCAAGCGGCATTAGGTCAACGGAGAGAAAACATGGCACTTCGGCAAATCGCATTCTACGGCAAGGGCGGCATCGGCAAGTCGACCACCTCGCAGAACACCCTCGCGGCGCTGGTCGAGATGGGTCAGAAGATCCTGATCGTCGGCTGCGACCCCAAGGCGGACTCCACCCGTCTGATCCTCAACACCAAGATGCAGGACACCGTGCTGAGCCTCGCCGCGGAAGCGGGTTCGGTGGAAGACCTCGAACTCGAAGACGTGATGAAGATCGGCTACAAGGGCATCAAGTGCACCGAAGCCGGTGGCCCGGAGCCCGGCGTCGGCTGCGCCGGCCGCGGCGTTATCACCGCGATCAACTTCCTCGAAGAGAACGGCGCCTATGAAGACGTCGACTACGTCTCCTACGACGTGCTCGGCGACGTGGTGTGCGGCGGCTTCGCGATGCCGATCCGTGAAAACAAGGCGCAGGAAATCTACATCGTCATGTCCGGCGAGATGATGGCGCTGTATGCCGCCAACAACATCTCCAAGGGCATTCTGAAGTACGCCTCGTCGGGCGGCGTCCGCCTCGGCGGCCTGATCTGCAACGAGCGCCAGACCGACCGCGAGCTCGACCTCGCCGAAGCGCTGGCCAAGAAGCTGAACTCGAAGCTGATCCACTTCGTGCCGCGCGACAATATCGTGCAGCACGCCGAGCTGCGCCGCCAGACCGTGATCCAGTACGCGCCCGACAGCCAGCAGGCCAAGGAATATCGCGCCCTGGCCAACAAGGTTCACGCCAACTGCGGCAACGGCACCATCCCGACCCCGATCACCATGGAAGAGCTGGAAGAGATGCTGCTCGACTTCGGCATCATGAAGACCGAGGAGCAGCAGCTCGCCGAGCTCGCCGCCAAGGAAGCCGCCAAGGCGGCCGCGTCCGCCTGATCGCATCAGCCAGGCCGGTCGCCTAGCGCGACCGGCCGCCATCCCGGCGGCCCCAGACACGAGGAACAACGATGAGCACCGCAGTCGCAGAATCCCCCGCGGACATCAAGGAACGTAACAAGAAGCTGATCGGCGAAGTCCTGGAGGCCTATCCGGACAAGTCGGCCAAGCGTCGCGCCAAGCATCTCAACACGTACGACGCCGAGAAGGCGGAGTGCTCGGTCAAGTCCAACATCAAGTCGATCCCGGGCGTGATGACGATCCGCGGTTGCGCCTACGCCGGCTCGAAGGGCGTGGTGTGGGGCCCGATCAAGGACATGGTCCACATCAGCCACGGCCCGGTCGGCTGCGGCCAGTATTCGTGGGGCTCGCGCCGCAACTATTACAAGGGCACCACCGGCGTCGACACTTTCGGCACGATGCAGTTCACCTCCGACTTCCAGGAGAAGGACATCGTTTTCGGCGGTGACAAGAAGCTCGGCAAGATCATCGACGAGATCCAGGAGCTGTTCCCGCTCTCCAAGGGCATCTCGGTGCAGTCGGAGTGCCCGATCGGTCTGATCGGCGACGACATCGAGGCGGTCTCCAAGGCCAAGTCGAAGCAGTATGACGGCAAGCCGATCATCCCGGTGCGTTGCGAAGGCTTCCGCGGCGTGTCGCAGTCGCTCGGCCACCACATTGCCAACGATGTGATCCGTGACTGGGTGTTCGACAAGGCCGCCGAGAAGAACGCCGGCTTCCAGTCGACCCCCTACGACGTCGCGATCATCGGCGACTACAACATCGGCGGCGACGCCTGGGCCTCGCGCATCCTGCTCGAGGAAATGGGGCTCCGCGTGATCGCGCAGTGGTCCGGCGACGGCACCATCGCCGAGCTGGAGAACACCCCGAAGGCGAAGCTGAACATCCTGCACTGCTACCGCTCGATGAACTACATCACGCGGCACATGGAAGAGAAGTTCGGTATTCCGTGGGTTGAATACAACTTCTTCGGCCCGTCCAAGATCGAGGCGAGCTTGCGCGAGATCGCCGCGAAGTTCGACGACAAGATCAAGGAAGGCGCCGAGCGCGTCATCGCCAAGTACAAGCCGAAGATGGATGCGGTGATCGCCAAGTATCGCCCGCGCCTCGAAGGCAAGAAGGTGATGCTCTATGTCGGCGGTCTGCGTCCGCGCCACGTCATCGGCGCCTACGAAGATCTCGGCATGGAAGTGGTCGGAACCGGCTACGAGTTCGCCCATAACGACGACTATCAGCGCACCACCCATTACGTGAAGGACGGTACGCTGATCTACGACGACGTCACCGGCTACGAATTCGAGAAGTTCGTCGAGAAGGTGCAGCCCGACCTGGTCGGCTCCGGCGTCAAGGAAAAGTACATCTTCCAGAAGATGGGCGTTCCGTTCCGCCAGATGCATTCCTGGGACTATTCGGGCCCGTATCACGGCTACGACGGGTTCGGCATCTTCGCCCGCGACATGGACATCGCCATCAATGCCCCGGTCTGGAAACTGACCAAGGCACCTTGGAGCTGAGCTGAACCTTCACACCGGGCTTCCGGCGCCAGCCGCCGGAAGCGCCGCGACACCGAATTCTTGGGAAAGACATCACCATGACCGAGACCGCAGAGAAGATCCGCGATCACTTCGACCTCTTCCGTGAGCCCCAGTACGAAGAGTTGATGGAGAACAAGCGGAAGAATTTCGAGAACTATGTTGGCGAAGCCGAGGTCGCGCGCGTCTCGGACTGGACCAAGACCAAGGAATATCAGGACAAGAACTTCGCCCGCGAAGCGCTTGTCATCAACCCGGCCAAGGCCTGCCAGCCGCTCGGCGCGGTGTTCGCGGCGGTCGGCTTCGAAAAGACGCTGCCGTTCGTGCATGGCTCGCAGGGCTGCGTCGCTTACTATCGCAGCCACTTCACCCGGCACTTCAAGGAGCCGACCTCCTGCGTGTCGTCGTCGATGACTGAAGACGCCGCGGTGTTCGGCGGCCTCAACAACATGATCGACGGTCTGGCCAACGCCTATGCGCTGTACAAGCCGAAGATGATCGCGGTCTCGACCACCTGCATGGCGGAAGTCATCGGTGACGACCTCAACGCGTTCATCAAGAATGCCAAGGAAAAGGGCTCGGTCCCGACGGACTTCGACGTCACCTACGCCCACACCCCGGCGTTCGTCGGCAGCCACATCACCGGCTACGACAACACCATGAAGGGCGTGGTCGAGCACTTCTGGGACGGCAAGTCCGGCACCGCGCCGAAGCTCGAGCGCAAGCCCAACGAGTCGATCAACTTCCTCGGCGGCTTCGACGGCTACACCGTCGGTAACCTCCGCGAAATCAAGCGCATCTTCGAAACGATGGGCGTCGAATACACTATCTTCGGCGACAACAGCGACGTCTGGGACACCCCGGCCGACGGCGAGTTCCGGATGTACGACGGCGGCACCACGCTGGAGCAGGCCGCCAACGCCGTCCACGCCAAGGCGACGATTTCGATGCAGGAGTTCTGCACCGAAAAGACGCTGGCGACGATCGCGGACCATGGCCAGGAGGTCGTGGCGTTCAATCACCCGGTCGGCGTCAGCGGCACTGATCGCTTCCTGCAGGCGGTGTCGCGGATCACCGGCAAGGCGATCCCCGAAGCGCTGACCAAGGAGCGCGGCCGGCTGGTCGACGCCATTGCCGACTCGGCCGCCCACATCCACGGCAAGAAGTTCGCCATCTATGGCGATCCGGACCTGTGCTACGGCCTCGCCGAATTCATCCTCGAACTCGGCGGCGAACCGACCCACATCCTGGCCACCAACGGCAACAAGACGTGGGAAGCCAAGGTGCAGGCGCTGCTTGACTCATCGCCGTTCGGCGCGGGCTGCAAGGTCTACGCCGGCAAGGATCTCTGGCACCTGCGCTCGCTGCTGTTCACCGAACCGGTCGACTTCATGATCGGCAACACCTACGGCAAGTATCTCGAGCGCGACACCGGCACGCCGCTGATCCGCATCGGCTTCCCGATCTTCGATCGCCATCACCATCACCGCGCACCGGTGTGGGGCTATCAGGGTTCGATGAACGTCCTGGTCAAGATCCTCGACAAGATCTTCGACGAAATGGACAAGTCGACCAACGCCGCCGGCAAGACCGACATCAGCTTCGACATCATCCGCTGATGCCGCAGCTTCGGAGAACCTGATTACAGGAGTGCCGCATGAGCCGCCTCGCAGACAAGATTCAAGACGTCTTCAACGAGCCCGGCTGTGCGGCCAATCAGGCCAAGTCCGACAAGCAACGCAAGAAGGGCTGCAGCAAACCGCTGCAGCCGGGAGGCGCAGCCGGTGGCTGCGCCTTCGACGGCGCCAAGATCGCGCTGCAGCCGATCGTCGACGTCGCGCATTTGGTGCACGGCCCGATCGCCTGTGAAGGCTCGTCCTGGGATAACCGCGGCACCAAGTCGTCTGGCTCGAAGCTGTATCGCACCGGCTTCACCACCGACATGGGTGAGAACGACGTCATTTTCGGCGGCGAGAAGCGGCTGTTCCGGTCGATCAAGGAAATCATCGAGAAGTACGATCCGCCTGCAGTGTTTGTGTATCAGACCTGCGTGCCGGCGATGATGGGCGACGATATCGTCGCTGTCTGCAAGGTGGCGGCCGAGAAGTTCGGCAAGCCCTGCATTCCGATCATCTCGCCCGGCTTTGTCGGGCCGAAGAATCTCGGCAACAAGCTCGCCGGCGAGGCGATGCTGGACTACGTGATCGGCACCCAGGAGCCGGAGTTCACGACCCCTTACGACATCAACATCATCGGCGAATACAACGTCGCGGGCGAGCTGTGGCAGGTGAAGCCGCTGCTCGACGAGCTCGGCATCCGGATCCTGTCGTGCCTGTCGGGCGATGCGCGCTATCACGAGGTGGCGCAGTCGCACCGCGCCCGTGCCGCCATGATGGTGTGCTCCACCGCGATGATCAACGTCGCGCGCAAGATGGAAGAGCGCTACGGCATCCCGTACTTCGAAGGTTCGTTCTACGGCATCAGCGACACCTCCGAGTCGCTGCGCCAGATCGCCCGCCTGCTGATCCAGCGCGGCGCTGACGCCGAGCTGATGGACCGTGTCGAAGCGCTGATCGCGCGCGAAGAGGCCAAGGCCTGGGCGGCAATCAAGGCCTACACCCCGCGCCTCGAAGGCAAGAAGGTGCTGCTGATCACCGGCGGTGTGAAGTCGTGGTCGGTGGTAGCGGCGCTGCAGGAGGCCGGGCTGACGATCGTCGGCACCAGCGTCAAGAAGTCGACCAAGGAAGACAAGCTGCGGCTCAAGGAGATGAGCCCGGACGTCCACCAGATCGACGACCTGCGCCCGCGCGAAATGTACAAGATGCTGAAAGAGGCGCAGGCCGACATCATGCTGTCGGGCGGCCGCTCGCAGTTCGTCGCCTTGAAGGCGCGGATGCCCTGGATGGATATCAACCAGGAGCGGACCTACGCGTATTGCGGCTATGTCGGCATCGTCGAGATGGTCCGGCAGATCGACAAGTCGCTGTCCAATCCGATCTGGGCTCAGGTGCGCAGCGCCCCGCCGTGGGACGAGGTGACCTGGGAAGAGCGCGCCGATGCCGCCAACGCCGCCGACGATCGCCAGCGCGCGATCTTCGGGCGTTCGGCTCGGGTGGCGTAGGGAGGCTGCGATGGCACAGATCGTCACCTCGACCAAGTCCTGCACCGTCAATCCGCTGCGGATGAGTCAGCCGCTCGGCGCCGCGCTGGCCTTCATGGGGCTGCGCAACTGCATGCCGCTGCTGCACGGCTCCCAGGGCTGCACCTCGTTCGGCCTGGTGCTATTCGTTCGCCACTTCCGCGAGTCGATTCCGCTGCAGACCACGGCGATGAGCGAAGTCGCCACCGTGCTCGGCGGCTTCGAGAACGTGGAGCAGGCGATCGTCAACATCGTCGGCCGCACCAAGCCCGACGTGATTGGGATCTGCACCACCGGGGTCACCGAGATCAAAGGCGATGATCTCGACGGCTACATCAAGATGGTGCGAGCCAATCATCCGGAACTGGCAAACGTCGCGCTGGTGCCGGTGTCGACCCCGGACTTCAAGGGCGCATTCGAAGACGGCTTCGCCGCTACCGTGACGCGGATCGTCGAGACCCTGGTCAATGTCCCGGCTGAGGGCAGCGTGCCGGATGCTGACAGGATCAATGTGTTGGCCGGCAGCCATCTGACGCCGGGCGACATCGACGAGCTGCGCGACATCATCGAAGCGTTCGGCCTGGCGCCGACCTTCCTGCCGGATATTTCCGGTTCGCTCGACGGCCATCTGCCGGACGACTTCACACCGACCACCCATGGCGGCGTCTCCGTCGCCGAAGTCGCAGCGATGGGCGGCGCGGCCTACACGCTGGCGTTCGGCGAGCAGATGCGCAAAGCCGCGGTCGCGCTCGAAACCAAGGCCGGCGTGCCGTTCGCGCTGCTGGCGCGGGTCACCGGGCTTGCGGCGGCCGATGAGCTGATGGCGACGCTGGCTAAGATCAGCGGCCGCCCGGTGCCGCCGAAATATCGCCGCCAGCGCAGCCAGCTGGTCGACGCCATGCTCGATGGCCACTTCTATTTCGGCGGCAAGAGCGTCGCGATCGGCACCGAGCCCGACATGCTGCTGAATATCGGCGGCTTCCTCGCCGACATGGGCTGCACCGTCAGTGCTGCGGTCACGACCACGACCTCGCCGATCCTGGCCCAGGTGCCGAGCGACGAGGTGCTGATCGGCGACCTCGAAGACCTTGAACGCCGCGCCGAGGATTGCGACCTCTTGGTCACGCATTCGCATGGTCGCCAGGCCGCGGAACGCCTGGGCGTGCCGCTGTTCCGGATGGGTCTGCCGATGTTCGACCGGCTCGGCGCCGCGCATCAGGTTGCGGTCGGCTATCGCGGCACCCGCGATCTGATCTTCGCGATCGGCAATGTGTTCATCGCCAACATCAAGGAGCCGGATGTGAACAGCTGGCGGAGTACCGCTGGTCGCCCGGATCAGACCGATGCGCCGGCTACGGCTCATTAGCAACGACGGCAGTCGAGCGGAGCACAGCGCCGATGCACAACTCAGGAGAACCGGCATGAAAGTCGCCTTTGCCACCCAGGATCTTGCGCGCGTCGATGCGCATTTCGGCTGGGCTCGGAACATCGCGATCTACGAAGTCACCGCCGACGATTATCGCTTTGTCGAAGCGGTTCAGTTCGCCGAGGAAAAAGAAGACGGCAACGAGGACAAGCTGGTCGCCAAGATCGACGCGATCCGTGATTGCGCCATCATGTACTGCACGGCGATCGGCGGCTCCGGCGCGGCGCGCGTCGTCGCCGCTCAGGTCCACCCGCTGAAGCTGGCGCAGCCGGAGCTGATCACCGACCTGATCACCAAGCTGCAGGGCGTGCTGCGCGGCGTGCCGCCGCCGTGGCTGCGCAAGGCGCTGATGAAGGGTGAAGAGCGCACGTTCGATTTTGCCGACGAGGCCTGACATGACCGAAGCCACCACTGCACCCGACGCCGCGCTCGACTCGCTGTTCGTCAAGGAACTGGTCAAGCAGCTCCGCGCTCAGGACACCCACGGTGTCTGGGAGGGCAAGTCTGATCTGAAGCTGCTGGAGCCGTTCATCGTCGACAAGGCCAAGCGCCGCGAGATCCCGATCATGGGCGATCCGGATCCGGAGACGCTGTGGCGGCTCGAACTGTTCTACAACGCGGTGGCGCTGTCGATCGAACGCGAGACCAGAATCATGGTGTCGCCGATGATGAAGATGCACCATGAGGGCTTCGGTCGGCTGATCCTCAGCGCCGGGCGGCTGATCGTCATCAACAAGCACATGCGCGACGTTCATCGCTTCGGCTTCGATAACCTCGGCAAGCTGGCCGAGGAGGGCGACAAGCTGGTCGCCGCCGGCAGCGAGATGATCCGCAAATATCCCGACGTCGCCAACCTCTAACGCGAGAGCGAGCACGCATGTCCGACATCGACACGCTGAAGGCCGAGATCAAGAAACTGTCCGCCCGCGCGACGACGATGAAGATGAATCTGCACGACCTGTCGGAAGAGCTGCCGATCAATTGGCAGAACATCATGACGGTGGCGCAGGAAACCCAGGATGCCTACGCGGCCCTTGAAGCTGCGCGGAAGGCTTTGAAGGAGCTGGAAGCGAAAGCCGCCTGATCGCGGCCGAACGCCTCAGCCCAAACGGCGCGGCCGCGAGCCGCGCGCAGGAGCGAACAATGGCGATCTTTTCCACCCGCGACGGCCAGCCGTGGGAACCGACTTACCTCACGGCGATCGACGACAAGAAGTGCATCGGTTGCGGCCGCTGTCACAAGGTGTGCTCGCGCGACGTGATGCATCTGATGGGCGTCAACGAGGAGGGCGAACTGGTCGCCTGCTCGCTCGATGATGATGACGATGACGAGGAGTTCGTCCGCAAGGTGATGGTCCTCGACGCGGCCGGCAATTGCATCGGCTGCTCGGCCTGCGTCCGGGTCTGCCCGAAGGCATGCCAGACCCACGTCAAGGCCAGCGAACTCGGGCTCTAAGCAAGGGAGCGACGGACATGCTCGGCGCAGCGGGAATCCAGGCGGCAGGCGCGACGGCAGCGGCGCTGCCGCTGCGCGTGACGGCGTCGAGCTTCGCGTCCTCTCCGGCGGTGGTGTACCGGGCCTTGACCGGCTGCACCCCGGCCGAAGCCCAGATCGATGACGATCGGGCATTCGATCGTCACGTGCTGGCATCGATCCTGTCGGTCGCGGTCACCGAACCCGGCTCGATCACGGAGTCCAGCGGTCTGACGGCCGACGATTTCGCGGCGCTGATCGTCGGCTGGTTCCCGCACGTCTCGGTCCTGTTGTCAGTGCTGGCGGTCGGCGAGCACGACGAGGACGAGGAAGCCGGCATGGTCCGCGACCTGCTGCTCAAGCATCGCTCGACCTCGGGCGACGTCGGCCGCTGGCTCGCCGCGATGGTGGCGCGCCGGGCAATGCAGCCGGAGCATCTGTGGGAAGATCTCGGCCTGCGCAGCCGTGCCGAGCTGAGCCGGCTGTTGATGCGGCATTTCGAGCCGCTGGCCCGCGACAACACCCGCAACATGCGCTGGAAGCGGTTCTTCTATCGCAAGCTCTGCGAAGACGACGGTATGGTGATGTGTAGCACCCCGGTCTGCTCGCAGTGCGGCGACTTCGCCGAGTGCTTCGGTGAAGAGAGCGGCGAAAGCCGGATGGCGATCCGCCGCCGCGAGGTTGAACTGCGGACGGCCGTGGCTTGACGCAGTGACGCCGCTCTTCACCTCCCCCTCCAGGGAGGTGAAGAGC
>NZ_QUML01000038.1:0-49976 GCF_010907025.1 Rhodopseudomonas sp. BR0G17
GCTCTTCTCCCCTCCCCCTTGCGGGGAGGGGTCGGGGGTGGGGGGCCCCGGGCATTGAGCAGACTTCTGCTACGCGAGAGCGAAGAAAGATCAACGACAGCGATTGTCGACATCCGATAAGACGTGTCTTCCTCGAACCAAAGCGACCGGCGGGGCGATGCAGGTGGGTGTTGTTCCTCGGCCGGACGAAGCCGGGCGCACACGCAACGGCGGACTCGACGCGCTGCGGGCGGTGATGACTCTGCTGGTGCTGTTTCATCACACCGCGATTACCTACGGCGCCAGCGGCGGCTGGTTTTATCATGAGGTGACGCCCAACGGATCGCTGTCGTCGCACCTGCTGACGATGTTCGTGGCCACCAATCAGGCTTACTTCATGGGCCTGTTCTTTCTGCTCGCCGGCTATTTCACCCCGGCCGCCTTCCGCACCAAGGGCAGTGCGGCTTATTTGCGCGACCGGCTGCTACGGCTCGGCGTGCCCCTGCTGCTGTTCGGCTTGCTGATCGGGCCGTTGACCGTCGCGCTTGCAGGGCTCGCCAGCGGCCACGCGTTCTGGCCGACGTTGCTGACGCTGTGGCAGCGCGGCCGGTTCATCGAAGGGCCGCTGTGGTTTGCCGAGGCACTGCTGATCTTTGGGGTCGCGGCAGTGCCCTGGCTGCTGCTGTCCCAACGATCGACGGCTCCACAAGCCACCGCGGCTCCGTTTCCTTCCAACACCACACTGGCAATCCTGGCGGTGCTCACCGGCGCCGCAGCGTTCGTCCTCCGGCTGTGGTGGCCCGTCGGGACGAGTTGGCACGGGCTGCAGTTCGGTTACTTCGCTAGCTACGTCGTGCTGTTCGCTGCCGGATGCTTGGCGGCGAGACCACGCTGGCTGGAGCGAATCCCACGACGCACCGCAATGATCTGGTTTGGCATCGCGCTGGTGAGCCTGCCGTTGCTGCCGCTTTCCGCCGGAGTGTGGCCGCCGGGCCCCACCAACTCGTCCGACGGTGGTTGGACAGTCCCGGCGGCGATCTACGCCTTTTGGGAGCCGCTGGTGGCTTGGGGGCTGATCCTGCTGTTGCTGGTTGTGTTTCAGCGCCGATATCAGCATCTCGTCCCGCGATGGCAGCAACTCGCCGCGCGGGCCTACACCATCTACATCATCCATCCGCCGGTGCTGGTCGGATTAGCGCTCGCCTTGCGCAACATGACGGCGCCGCCGCTGCTGAAATTCGCGGTGACAGGCATCGCCACCTGCGTCGCCTGCTTCCTGCTCGCCGGCCTGATTCTGCGCATCCCGCGAATTCAGAAGATCCTTTAAGGCCTGGCCGGCGCCGAGCCGCTGCCTGCTGACCTTTCCCGCGAGACCCCCCGGAAGCACTTCCGGCAAACTCGGAGCGTGCGCCCTTCCCCGGCGCTCAGGTTCCCTCTCCGGCCTTGAATTCGGCTGCCGCCCGTGGTCTCAACGGAGGCTCCTGCGGCGCGATGTCTGCCGCGATCAACCCGGCAGTCCTCACGCGATGGCGCGCAGATTTTCCGCTCCGTATCTGAAGGAGCCCGTCTCCGGACTCGCCACCTGGGCCCGCAATCTCGCGGTGTTCTCCGCGGTGGCGACGCTGGTGTCGATCGGTGTGGTGCGATTCGGCTTTCTCGAAATGCGCCCGGCGATGGCCACCTGGTTCGGCGCGCTGGCGCTGGCCGGGGTGTCGATCCTGCTGGCGCTCGCCGGCTTCGCGGCGATCTGGCAGAACGGCTCGCGCGGCATCCCGCGCATCCTGCTGGCGCTACTGCTGGACGCGCTGATCCTCGCCTACCCGGCCTATCTCGGCTGGCAGTACCGCAGCCTTCCGGCGATCCACGACATCACCACCGATTCGATCGATCCGCCGCAGTTCGAGACCCTGGCGCGGCTGCGGGTCGGCGACGACGTCAACACCGCGGTCTATGCCGGCCTGTACTCCGCCGAACGGCAGCGCGCCGCCTATCCGAACATTGAGACCCTTCAGGTCGAGATGCCGGTGCAGCGCGCCTATGACATCGTGCTGCAGCTGGTGAACCGGCGGAAATGGCGGGTGGTCGACGAGCGCCCGCCGCAGCTGCCGAAGCGCGAAGGCCATATCGAGGCGGTGGCGCGCACCACCATCCTGAGCCTACCCGAAGACGTGGTGATCCGGCTGCGGCCGGACGGCGAGGACACTCGGATCGATATCCGGTCGTCTTCGCGCTATTTCGAAAGCGACCTCGGCAGCAACGCTGCGCGGATCGCCAAGCTCACCGAGGACATCAACACCGCGGTCGAGAACGCTCCGACCCCGAAGGCCGATCCGGCCGCCAAGCAGCCGGCCAAGGCGAAAGCCAAGAAGTAATCAGGCGCCGGCGCGATCCGCGCCGACGCCCGCAATGGACTGAATTCAGCCGAGGCCGAGACCCGCGCCGCTTACTTGTCGGCGCCGCCGAGCGCCTGCTTGCAAGGATCGGACAGCGCGCTGAAATTGTCGTTCAGGCACTTCTTGATGCGGCCGCCGCCGGGCGACACCCCGTTGCAGAGCTTCTGATAGTCCGCCTTGCAGGCTTCGCGCGCCGCGCCGCGATCCTGCGCGCTCGCCATCTGCAGGGTCAGCATCAGGGCCGCAACCACGCAGGCGGCGGCGAGCGTTGCCCGCACCAGCACGTCGGGCGCACGGAACAGCGGCGCGGGACGATCGGACCGATTCGAAGTGTTCATTCGTTGCACCATGGCGAATCCTTGGGTTCGAAGTGGACGCCGTCGAGGCGGATGTAGTTGATACCTTCGAGCCCGTCCGATCCTTCGCGCGCCAGTTCAGCGAAACAGCCGGCCGGCGAGTTGCCGGCGTCCTTCCGGAGAAATCTGCTCCAGCGTCTCGACGAAGGTGTCGATCATCGCGTCGCCGACCTTGCTGCGCTTGTCGCGCGCGTTCTCGACCGCAGCGCGGAGCGCCGGCTTGTCGAGCTCGGGCTGCGCGGCGAGATTCAAGGTGGTGCGCAGCGCCGCCACATAGTCGCGCTGCAGCGGCTGCAGCGTCACCTGCTTGGCATTGAAGTTGCGCCACAGGATGTCGGCGTCGGCCTGCGGCAGGCGCGAGGCGACGCGCTCGATCAGACGCATCGGCATGCCGGCATGCGGGGGCGTCCATTGCGGCCGCAGCCACTGCGCGCCGATATAGGCGCCGAGCGCGACGTTGATACAAAGCGAGGCCAGCAGCAGCCAGCGCTCCGGGGTGAAGCGGCCGAGCGAAATCGTCATTGTGGACTCCACAGCGTCACGGCGGAGGAATCGAACACCGCATCCATCGCCGCGATCGCCTCCTGCGAATGGTGATAGGGCAGCGTGCCGGCGAGCCACAGGCCGACCAGCGCCGAGCAGGCGAGGCTGCCGACCGGCAGCAGCGAGGTGGGCTGCAGCAGCCGGCGATACCAAGGCTCGCGCGCCTCGCCGGCGCCGATCCGTTGCAGCACCCCCAGCGCGACCCGCCCTGCCCGCGCCGGCGCCACCTCCGGCGGCATCGCGAGCAGCGCGTCGAACGCGCTCGCTTCGCGTAGCACCGCCGCGCCCGGTTCGGTGGCGGCGACCACCCGCGCGGCGCTCCGCGCCTCCGCCGGCCAGCGTTCGATGTCGCCGCCCCAAGTGTCGGCCAACTGCCTGAATTGATCGAGCGTCATGCCCGCCTCCTGTCGTCCTGTCGTTTCTCGACTGCTTTCTTGAGCGTCAGCCGCGCCCGTCCGAGCAGCGACTCGAATGCCTTCGGGCTGAGATTCATCGCGCGGGCGGCCTCTTCGCCGGACAGCCCTTCCATATGAAACAGCGCGATCGCGCCGCGCTGCCGCTCCGGCAGTTCTGCCAGCGCCGCCTCCAACAGCCGCTGCTGCTGCGCGGCGATGAGCGTTTCGACCGGCGCCGGGTCGGCCGACGCCACCTCGGCGGCATCCTCAATCGGCGCATGCCGCGGCTTGCGGGTGCGATCGAAGCTGAGGTTCAGCACGATCCGGTATAGCCAGGTCGAGAACCGCGCGATCTTCGGATCGAACGACGACGCCTTGTTCCACACCCGCAGAAACGCCTCCTGGCCGATGTCATCCGCTTCGGCGGGATCGCGGACGATGCGCTGCGCGAGCCGGATGGCGCGGGGCATATGGCGCGCCATCAGCACGCGAAAGGCCTGCTGCCGGCGCTCTGCGACCGCCAGCATCAGCACCTCGTCGCTATCGTGTTCGATGCTCAACGGTCGAAGCCCGCCGGCCTGAGCCGGCGCGCCCCGGTTGAGCTTGATGATGACAGCCGACACGCGGTCAGCACGGCCGCCAGGCGCCGGCGATCCAGCATTGCCGCGGCACCGGCACCACGGGCGCGCCCGCGACCACCACCGGCGCGCCGTAAACCGGCGCCACCGCATACGGCCGCACCACATAATAAGGTGCGGGCCGGTAGTACGGCCGGCGATAATAGCCGCAGCCGGGGTAGACCCCGACGCCGCGCCAGCCGCCGCGGAGGCAGGCCACGGTTTCGATCGGCAGCGCGGTTGCGGCGGCAACCGCCGCCGAGGGGCTCACGGGCGCCAGCGGCGCCGCGATCGCGGCCGAGCCGGCGAAGGCCAGTGTTGCAGAGACGGCGAGCGCCGCAGTCCTGATCGGTTTGCGCATCACGACATCCTTCCCTGGTCGAAGATTGGCCCGGCAGACCGGGCCGATGTCGTGAATACGGGGCCAAGAGGGATTTCCTTCGGGAGGTCACGAGGGTTGTGCGGCCAAAAGTATCACTTCGTAGAATACCGAGGTATGGACCCCTCACCTACGGTATCCTTGTGTAGAATTCCGCACCATTCTCAAGTTGGAGTTGAGTAGCACTCTTATTAGTTGAGGCCCGTCTTTACTAAAACGATAGTGTTTGGATCGCATGGTTTGTGGAAATACTGGCCCTGCTACCTATTCGTCGCAACGGCCAGACCTGCTGATACCCTTGGGTGACACAGGACGTCTCCTCATCCGAACTCGTCAGGCGTTGCGCACGCGCGTCCGACGAGTCCGGTCCGATCAGCATCCGTTGTCGATGCGATCTTCGAGAGAGACATAAGGCAAGACACAGGGCGCGAGCGGCCTGTGAGCACCCATCGGAAATTGCACTGCGCACGGACTGGCTGCGAAGCCGGCCGCACGTCGTTATTTTGGAGCTCGATTAATGCTGTCTCGACTGCACTTGACTATCGGCCGCCGCATCTACTTGCTGATCGGCCTCGGTTTTATCGGCCTTCTCGGCCTCACATTGCTGGATTCCCGCGAGCTGGCGACCAGCCTGCAGCAACAGAAACAGATCGAGCTCCGACATCTTGCCGAATTGGCCGTCAGCTTCGTCAAGGACGAACACGACGCCGCGCAGCGCGGTGAGATCAGCACCGACGAAGCGCAGAAGCGCGCCCAGGCGCGGATCGCAAAGCTGCGCTACGGCGGAAACGAGTACTTCTTCATCACCGACATGCAGAGCAAAATGCTCATGCATCCGATCGCCAAGCAGTTGATCGGACAGGATCAGTCCAGCGCCAAGGACCCGAACGGCAAGATGCTGTTCGCCGAGATGGTCAACACGGTTCGCCGCAGCGGCAGCGGCTTCGTCGACTACGTCTGGCCGAAGCCGGGCTCCGACAAGCCGCAGCCGAAGCTGACCTTCGTGACCGGCTTCGAACCGTGGGGCTGGGTGATCGGCACCGGCGTCTATATCGACGACCTCGACGCCCAAACCTGGAACGCGATGCAGCACTCGCTGATCGCAGCCGCCCTGGTGCTGCTGATCACCATCGCGGTGTCGGTGTTCATCGCGCGGCGGATCACCAAGCCGATCCAGGCGATGACGGGCGCGATGAAGGATCTGGCCGGCGGCCGCATCGACATCGAGGTGCCGGGCATCGGCCGCCACGACGAAATCGGCGAGATGGCGGAAGCTGTCGAGGTGTTCAAGGTCAACGCGCAGGAACGTCGGCGGCTCGAAGGCGAGCGGCAGGAGATGGAAGCGCGCGCCGAGGCCGAGCGCCGGGCCCACGCCAACCAGGTCGCCGAAGCGTTCGAACGCGCCATCGGCGAAATCGTCGAGACCGTCTCGGCGGCCTCGGACGAGCTGGAGGCTTCGGCCACCACGCTGACCCGCACCGCCGAGCAATCGCAGGAGCTCGCGACCGCCGTGGCCGCGGCCTCCGAAGAAGCCTCGACCAACGTGCAGTCGGTGGCGTCGGCGACCGAGGAGATGTCGTCGTCGGTCAACGAGATCAGCCGTCAGGTCCAGGAATCCGCCCGGATCGCCCACGAAGCGGTCGACCAGGCGCGCCAGACCAACGGACGGGTCGAAGAGCTCGCCAAGGCGGCCTCCCGGATCGGCGACGTGGTCGAACTGATCAGCACCATTGCGGGTCAGACCAACCTCTTGGCGCTCAACGCCACCATCGAGGCGGCGCGCGCCGGTGAGGCCGGCCGCGGCTTCGCGGTGGTTGCCAGCGAGGTCAAGGCGCTGGCCGAGCAGACCGCCAAGGCCACGGGCGAGATCACGCTGCAGATCAACGGCATCCAGGCGGCGACCGACCAGTCGGTGGCGGCCATCAAGGAGATCGGCGAGACCATCGCCAAGATGTCGGAGATCTCGTCGACGATCGCCGCTGCGGTCGAGGAGCAAGGCGCGGCGACGCAGGAGATCTCCCGCAACGTCCAGCAGGCTTCGCTCGGCACCCAGCAGGTGTCGTCGAACATCACCGATGTGCAGCGCGGCGCCACCGAGACCGGCGCGGCCTCGTCCCAGGTGCTTGCGGCGGCGAAGTCGCTGTCCGGCGACTCCACCCGGCTCAAGGTCGAAGTCTCGAACTTCCTGGATTCGGTCCGCGCCGCCTGACCGTCTCCGACCCTATTGTCGCGGCCGGCGCCTCCCAAGGCGCCGGCCGTTTGCATTTCAAGGCATTAGTCCCGGCCCGCCTGCCTCTACCCGTAACCGCACGAGGTCTTGGTAAAGCCGGCATTAACCAAGCCCGTTTACAGATTGGTGAGGTTCCACCGTCGCCGCCTCTCGGCGCGACGGATCAGCGCCGGGCGAGGTAAGCGAGCGATGGCCCATCCCGGAAGTCTCATCCGCCCGGCGGACAGCCGGCCGGCGATCGATCCGGCCCTGCGGCCGCAATCACCGTTGCGCGAGCTGTTCGCTCCGCTGGACCAGTTGCTCGCCTGCGGCGGCGACGCCCGGATCGACCTCGATCCAGCGACCCGCCGCAACGCCTATGGCTGCAGCCTGTCGCCGGCGCCGGAGATTCCCAGCTTCTCGTCCTGCACCGCCAGCACGATCTCGCTGCGCGGCTACGACGCCGCCAGCCGCGCCCGCGACGCGCTGATGTCGTCGGCGATGCTGCATGGCCTGATCGAATGCTTCGACGACCGCGTCGAAGCGATGCGCGGCGAACTGAAAGCGCTGCTCGGGCTCGACCACACCGCCACCGAGATCGTGTTCACCTCCTCCGGCACCGACGCGCAATTGGTGGCGCTGGCGATCAGCCGCGCCCTGCTCGGCGACGACATCGTCAGCGTGATCGCCGCGTCCGATCAGACCGGCACCGGCACCGCCTTCACGGCCCGCGGCCTGCACTTCGGCGCACGCAGCGCCAATGGCGTTGTCGCCACACGCGGCGCACCGATCGCCGGACTCGGACCGGTGCGCAGCATCGGACTGCGATTGCGCGACACCGATGGTCGCATCCGCTCGCCCTCGACGCTGGACGCCGAGACGCTCGACATCGTCGAATCCGCGGTGGCGCAAGGCGCGCGGGTGATGCTCGAAGCGATGGACTGCTCCAAGCTCGGCCACACCGGCCCGAGCGACCGCTGCCTCGCCGAGATCGCCACACGCTGGCCCGGCCGGGTGCAGATCGTGATCGACGCCTGTCAGGCCCGGCTCGGCAACCGCCGGATCGCGGCGCTGCTCGACCGCGGCTTCATCGTGCTGCTGACCGGATCGAAGTACTTCACCGGTCCCGCATTCAGCGGCGCGGTGCTGCTACCGCCGCAGCTTGCCCAAGCCGTCGGCGCGCTGCCGCGGCTGGCACCGGGACTTGCCGACTATCTCGGCCGCAGCGACTGGCCGCAGCGCTGGCAGGGGTTGCGCGCGCAGTTTCCGGCCGAGCCGAATTTCGGCCAATGGCTGCGCTGGGAAGCTGCGCTCGAAGAGATCCGCGCTTACGTGGCGGCGCCCGCAAAGCTGCGCCGCGATGTCGTGCGCCAACTCGGCGAGGACTTCGCCAAACTGATTGCCGCCTCGCCGTCGGCACGGCTGCTGCCGCCGCAATCCCCCGCCGGACGCGGGGATGAATTCGCCCGGCCGACGATCTTCGCTTTCACGCTGCACAGCGACGGACACCCGCTCTCGCTTGCCGACTGCCGCGCGCTGCATCGCGCCCTTGCCGAGGGCACCGCGGGCCACGCCGCGTGCCTGCTCGGCCAGCCGGTCGGCTGGGGCGGCCGCCACGACGACGCCGTGCCAGCGCTGCGGCTGTGTATCAGCGCCCGCCACATCATCGACATTCACGCCGACGCCGGCGCGCAGGGCCGCATCGTCGCGGATGCCGCAGCCGCGATGACCACGCTCGAAGCGCTGCTGCGCCAGCCCTCTGTTTCCACCGACAACGCCGCCAAGGAACATCATGTCCACTAACCCCTCCCAGCTTGTCGCCGCCGACCGGATCGGCTTCGCCCGCCTGACCAAGCGCGCCTTCGACGGCGAGAATCTGTATCCGCTGTGGCAGGATCTGATGAGCAAGACCGACGCCGGCACCGCGACGCCCGGCGAGCAACTTGATCTCGCGCTGATCACGCAATTGTTCGGCCACAAGCAGGCCGGCCTGTCGGTGCAGACCGAGACGCTGAAGCAGCAGCAACTGTTCCGCTCGCCCTGCGCCAGCGACAATCCGCGGCTGCGCGTGCTGGCGCTCGCCGCCGACATCGACATGGGCGGCAACACCCCGATCGAATTCCTGCTGCAAGATTCCGGCATCGAACTGCAGACGCTGTATGTGGTCGACGGGGTGCCGCTGCCCGATCCGTTGCCGGCGCACGACGTCGCGATCGTGATCGCCTCCGACTCCGACGAATGCATGAGCGCGCTCGCGGCGATCGAAGCGCGCGCCGCCGACTGGCCGGCGCCGCTGCTCAACCCGCCGCATCTGATCCGCCATCTCGACCGCGACAAGCTGTACCGGCTGATCGGCGACATCGAAGGGCTGGAGATCCCCGACACCATCTCGGTCGGACGCGACACGCTGGTCGCCGCCGCCAACGGCTCGGCCATGCTGCCGGAGATGACCGGCGGGGTCGATTTCCCGATCATCGTTCGGCCGCGCGGCTCGCATGCCGGCTTCGGCCTCGCCCGCATCACCGACAGCGTCGCCCTGCTCGACTATCTGCGCGACCGCCAGGAGAGCGATTACTTCATCGCCCGCTACGTCGACTACGCCAGCGACGACGGCCAGTTCCGCAAATATCGCCTCGTGGTGGTGGACGGCAAACCATATGCCTGCCACATGGCGATCGCCAATCGCTGGGACATCTGGTACCTCAACGCCGGGATGGCCGAGGACGAGGTCAAGCGTCTCGAGGAAGCTGCGTTCTTCCACACCTTCGATTTCGGTTTCGCGCTGCGCCACAAGACCGCGCTCGACGGCATGATCGAGCGGATCGGGCTCGATTACTTCACCATCGACTGCGCCCAGACCCCGCGCGGCGATCTGTTGGTCTTCGAAATCGACAACACCGCGGTGGTCCATGACATGGACAGCCCGGACCTCTATCCCTACAAGCCGCCGCAGATGCACAAGATCTTCGACGCCTTCGCGTCGATGCTGGAGCGCCGCGTGGCGTCGCGTCTGACGAGCGTGGCGTGAGCGACGCGGACCGCGCCGGCGCGAATGCCGGCGCAACGAGCCTTGATCCTGACAATTGGGACGCGCTGCGCGCCGATGCGCATCGCATGCTCGACGATATGCTCGACTACATCGCGGGCGTGCGCGACCGTCCGGTGTGGCAGCCGATCCCGCCCGCGGTGCGCGCCGGCTTCGCCGAGCCGCTGCCGCGCCAAGGCACGCCGCTGCCCGAAGTGTATCGCCGCTTCACCGACGAGATCGCGCCTTACGCCACCGGCAACGTCCACCCCGGCTTCATGGGCTGGGTGCATGGCGGCGGCACTGCGGTGGGGATGCTGGCCGAAATGCTGGCGGCCGGGCTCAACGCCAATTGCGGCGGCCGCGACCACATCGGCATCGAGGTCGAACGCCAGATCGTGCGCTGGTTGCGCGAATTGTTCGGCTTTCCGCAAACCGCCAGCGGCGTGTTCGTCACCGGCTCGTCGATGGCGAACTTCATGGCGCTGCTGGTCGCGCGCACCGCGGCGGTCGGACCGCAGGTGCGCGAGGGCGGGCTGCCGGGCGAGCGGCTCACCGCCTACGCGTCCGCGGCGGCGCATGGCTGCGTGGTGCAGGCCGCCGATCTGGCCGGACTCGGCCGCGGCGCGCTGCGGCGGATTCCATTCGGCAAGGATCATCGCATCGATATCGACGCGCTGAAGCAGCGGATCGCGCAGGATCGCGCCGCCGGCTGTCAGCCATTCCTGGTGACCGGCTCGGCCGGCACCGTCGATGTCGGCGCAATCGACGATCTCGCGGCGCTTGCAGACCTGTGCCGAGACGAAGGGCTGTGGTTTCATGTCGACGGCGCCTACGGCTCACTCGGCATGCTGTCGGACGAGATCGCACCGAAGCTGAAGGGGCTGTCGGAAGCGGATTCGATCGCGCTCGATTTCCACAAATGGGGCCAGGTCAACTACGACGCCGGCTTCCTGATCGTGCGCGATGGCGAGCAGCACCGGGACACGTTTGCGGCGCCGGCCGCTTACTTGCGGCGCGAGACCCGCGGCCTCGCCGGCGGCTCGCCGTGGCCGTGCGACTACGGCCCCGACCTGTCGCGTGGCTTCCGCGCGTTGAAGACATGGTTCACGCTGAAGACCTTCGGCGCCGACCGGATGGGCGCGATGATCGCCCAGACCTGCAAGGTGGCGCGCTATCTCGAAGCCCGCGTCGAACGCGAGCCGCAGCTCGAGATGCTGGCGCCGGTGACGCTGAACATCGTCTGCTTCCGCTATCGCGCCGCGCCGAACGTGATGGACTCGCTCAACGCCGAGATCGTCGCCGACCTGCACGAGTCGGGAATCGCCGCGCCATCCTCGACCACTGTCGACGGCGCTTTGGCGATCCGCGCCGCGATCGTCAACCACCGCACAACGTTTGCGGATGTCGACCGGATGGTGGATGCGGTGCTGAAGTTCGGAGCGCAGCGGGCCGAGTAGTCCGCTCTGCACCCATCGAGCTCTGGGATAAAAGACCTTTCATCCGTCATTCCGGGGCGCCGCGCAGCGGCGAGCCCGGAATCCATAATCACCGCGCTTGCGGTGAAGAACGGCGCCTACGCGCGGTGGCTTATGGCGAGTCCCGGGAGTATGGTTTCCGGACTTGCGCGCATTGCGCGCAATCCGGACTGACGATGGAGAGGTTGTTAGTTCGCCGTCCAGAACGCCGGCTTGGCGGGCTCCAGCCTTCCGCCGATGCGGACCGGGGCGATCTTGATGGCGAGGCCGGTGGCGTTGTCGGTTTCGACCGCGACGCCGCTCAGCGTGGCGTCGCCGTTGGCCGGTTCAAACCGGCCCTGCGGAATCCCGGTGAGGAAGCGATGCACCGGCTCGTCCTTGTGCATGCCGATCACTGAATCATAGTCGCCAGTCATGCCGGCGTCGGTCATGTAGCCGGTGCCGTTCGGCAGGATCTGATGATCGGCGGTCGGCACATGCGTATGGGTGCCGACCACGAGGCTGACCCGGCCATCGCAGAAATGCCCCATGCCCTGCTTCTCGCTCGACGCCTCGCCGTGGAAATCGACCACGATGGCATCGGCGGCGTCGCGCAGCGGGCAGGCTTCGAGTTCGCGCGCGATCGCCGCGAACGGATCGTTCAGCGGCTCCATGAACACGCGGCCCATCGCGTTGATCACCAGCACCCGCGCGCCGCTGCGGGTGTCGACCAGCGCTGCACCCCGGCCCGGCGTGTGGCGCGGGAAGTTGATCGGGCGGACCAGACGCGGCGCGCGCTCGATGAACACCAGCGCCTCCTTCTGATTCCAGGCGTGGTTGCCGAGCGTCACCGCGTCGGCGCCGGCGTCGATGAAATCGTTGTAGATCGCCTCGGTGATACCAAAACCGCCGGCGGCATTCTCGCCATTGACGATGGTGCAATCGAGCTGCCAGTCGCGGATCAAGCCAGGCAGATGCTCGGCGATTGCGGTGCGGCCGGATTTTCCGACCACGTCGCCGATGAACAGAATGCGCAAACTATCGACTCCGGAAAGTGAGCAGGCCCTGCTCCGTTAGCACATAATCCAGCACCACGTCGTGGGCGGCGGCCGGAACGATGGGGATTTGCTGCATTGCGAAGGCCAAGCCGATCGCTACCACCGAGCCGCGCGCGCGCAAATATTCCAGCGTGCAGTCATAGTGACCGGCGCCGTAGCCGATGCGATGGCCGCTGGCGTCGAATGCGGCGAGCGGCACCAGCACGATGTTGGGCGTCACCTCCGGTGCATCCGGCGACGGCTCACGAATGCCAAGCGCGCTGCGCGGCAACGCATCGCCGTCCCGCCAAACCCTGAACACCAGTGGCGTGCCCCGCCGCGTCACCACCGGCAGCGCCAGCCGGGCACCGCAGGCGGCGAGCGTATGCATCAACGGAAACGGATCGAGTTCGCCGCGGATCGGCGCATAGCCGGAGACAATGGCTCCGTCCGGCAGCGGCACCGGCAGCCCGCGCGCAGCGATCGCCGCGGCTCCGGCGCTGCGGTCGTCCTCGGTCAATGCCGATCGGCGCGCCAAAGCGGCGGCGCGCAGCGCGGTCTTGGCATCGCTGGGAGCGGCGGAAAGATCGGACATCGGCGGGTTATAGGCGGCCGCGGCGCGGGGATGAAGCTCGGGCGACCGTCAGTCCGGCTTGCTGCCGGACAAGATGGTTAAAGTACGAGGCCGCGGTGACCGTTGAAGCACTCGATCCCGGAGTTCCCTACGAAAGTAGGTGGGCACCATATGACCGGGTCCACGGACCCGGCCAGGGACAGTTCCCGAAAGGATCGATAAGGCCCCGGGGATATATGGCTCCTGACGCGTCCCGCAGCTTCGCCCAGCCAATGTAGCGATCATACCGCCGGTTCGCCAGCCCGCTCCGGGGAATTCGCGGCAATGATGAACCACCTGACGTGGACAACCGTTTCGGCTATCAAGAGCTGTCCCACGATCGCCACGAAGCTCGGCGACTCAAAGCGAGGACGCTCAACCCGGATCGCCATGGCCTCGAAGTCCAGCACCACCATCGCCCGCAGAGCCCGAACCCGGGCCGAAGCCGATTTCGCGACCTGGCTGATGATGGCCAAGCTCGGCAGCTTCGACACCCTGCCCGACAATGCCCAGAAGGTGCTGAACGGCTATCGCGAGCGGCTCGACCGGATGAGCGAGATCGAGTCTAAGACGATCGCGGTGCGCGAGACCTATCAGGCCTATTACAGCGACATGGGCGGCACCGGCGAAGCCCCGGAGCCCGAACCGCGCTCGCCGCCGCCGGCCGACCGCGGCGAGGCAGTGGTCGACAACGTCGTCCGCTTCAAGAAGCCGCAGAAGCCGAAGGTGACGCGGATGGCGGATCGCGGCGCTCGTCCCGCACCATCCGGCGGCGCCCGTCGCCCGATCCCCGCGCTGCTGATCTTCGCCGCCCTGTGCGCGATTGTCGTGGCGTGGAAGTTTCTGACCAAGTAGCGCAGCCGGCAGCTCATCGCCGACGCCCCAGTTCTCGATACTTCCTCAAACGCACCACGCGCGGACCGCGGCGGAAGATGCCGCCGAGCCGTCCGAGCAGCCGAACGCTGATCACCGCCGTGTAGGAAAACACCGCCGCGAGGAACAGCACGCGGACTGCGATCTGGAACCAATTCAGGTCCTCACCCGTCATCTGCCGACACCTTCGCAAAGAAGGTCAAGGACAGGTGGACTGAAACGTTCCTCAGCCGAGCCAAGCGCGGGAGACAGCAGCGTGAACGAGAGCGTGAACGACGACGGGCGCGATCAGGCGCCGAACCAGGACAAGGCCGCGGCGAGGCCCCGCAAATCCGCCGAGAAGCGGCTGCCGCTGGTCGACAATCTGATCGACATGGTGGTGGACGGCGCGGTGGAGATCACCAAGGTCGCCGCCAAGCGTGCAGTGCGGCGGCTGGTCAGCGGTCCGGTCAAGGCCACGGTGACGAAGGCTGCGGCGCGCGCCGGCCTCGCCGAATTCACCAAGCCCTTGGCCAAGCCCTCGCCGAACAAGAACAAGACCGCCGCGAAGGCGGGAGCAACGTCGGGCGCGAAGAAGGCGGCCAAGACCGCGACGAAGTCGGCTGCCAGCAAGTCTGGAGCTTCCAAGGCCAAGGCGTCCAAAGCCCGTACGAAGGCCAAAACGACGAAGTCTAAAACCTCAACGTCAAAGACCGCGTCATCAAAGACTGCCAAGGCGTCGGGCGCGAAGTCCAAGACGACGAAGTCTGCGGCTTCCAAAGCAAAGACGAAGTCCGCGAAGACGGCAAAGACGAAAAAGCGGTGAGAGGCGAGAACGTCAGTTCGACGTCGTAGTGAGCGAAGCGAAGCAATCCAGCGTCTCGCACCGCTGGATTGCTTGGTCGCGGAGATTACATGCCGCGTTCGATCGGCTGTTCGACGGCACCACCGGCTTCGGCCCAGTCTTTGAAGGCGCCGAGGTTGAACACCTTTTCGTAGCCGAGATCCTTCAGCACCTTGCCAGCCAGCGCCGAGCGGCCGCCGGAGGCACAGTACACGATCACCGGGCGATCCTTGGCGAGGTGCTTATCGTGGAACGGCGAATCCGGATCGGCGCGGAATTCCAGCATGCCGCGCGAGATGTTGACGGCGCCGGCGACCTTGCCGGTGTTGCCGACTTCCGGCGCATCGCGGACGTCGATCACCAGCGCGCCCTGCTCGATCAGATGGCGAGCGTCGTCGACGCTCACCCGCGGCACCGCGGCATTGGCGGCTTCCATCATCTGCTTCAACGTGGTCATGGCAGTCTCCTGTGGGACATGGCTCAGCGGATCAGCCAGCGTGGCGTCGCCGCCGCGTAGTCGATCCAGGCGTTGCCGAAACGAATCGCGAGATGGCGTTCCTCGCGGCGAATTGCCAGCCGGTCGACCAGCACCGCCATCAACAAAGCGAGCGGCACGAACCAGCCGTTGCCGGCGGCGAGCCCGATGCCGATCAGCAGCAGCGTGTTGGCGAGATAGATCGGGTTGCGGCTGAAGCGGAACGGGCCCCAGGTCACCAACCGGTCGGCGGCGCGGTGCGGCAGGATGTTGGTACGGGCCGCCCGCATCGTCAGGATCGCCCAGCCGTCGATGGCGAAACCGAGTGCGGCGACAAGATAGCCGGCCCACACCACGATGTCGCTGCGCGGCAAGGGCAGCGGCAGCACCATGCCGAGCCCGATCGCGATCACGGCCGCGATCGCCAGCAGCATCGGCGGCCACGGCAGTCTGTTCGGGCGTGAGCCCTCGGAACCAGTCATTGCAACTCGTCGGCGCACATTCGATCAACCGAATATATCGGTGGTCATGCCGATATACCAGCCGGCCGCTTCGCGCGCCTGCTTGGCGCGGAGCTGCGGGCTCTCGTCGAGCTGCGAGGTATAAGGGTCGGACATCACGATCTTGCCGTCCTGCGGCGTGTAGCGCGCGCCGTTCTTGATCGCATCATCGGGGGCGATGTCGCTCCAGCAATGGTTGGTGAAGCGCACCGGCATCCGGCGGTCGCCGATCAGATCGGCGCGGATGATCATCGCGGCGGTCTTGCCCTCGTTGTTGGCGGCGAAGCCGGACTTGGGAAACTCGCCGCCAGTCGCAGAATCGCCGATCACATGGATCGACGGATCGATCAACGATGCCATCGTGCCGGCATCCACCGGACAGAATCCGCTGGCATCGGCGAGCCCGGCGTCGCGGCCGAGCTTGCCGGCGATCTGCGGCGGGATGACATTGACCAGCGCCGCCTTGTGGGTCTCGAAATCGGTGGTCACGGTCATCGCCTTCGGATCGACCGCCTTGATGCCGCCGTGGATGGTCGGGTCCTGCCACTCGATCATGCCGGAGTAGTGCCGCTCCCAGCCGTCGATGAACAAGGTCTGCATCGCGAAGTGATCCTTGGCGTCGAGGATCACGATGCGGGCGTTCTTGACACCGCGGCTCTTCAGCGCGTGCGCCATCATCGAGGCACGTTCGTACGGCGCCGGCGGACAGCGATACGGATTGGGCGGCGCGATGATCACAATCAGCGCGCCATCGCCGAGCGCATCGAGCTGGCTCTTCAGCAATTGAAACTGCGCGCCGCCGCGATAGCCGTGCGGCATCCGCTCGGCAGCGGCTTCGGAATAGCCGGGGACCGCATCCCAGCGGAAGTCGATCCCCGGCGACAGCACCAGCCGGTCGTAGCCGAGCCGCGCGCCGCCGGCGGTGCGCACTTCCTTGTTGTCGCGGTCGATCGCCGAGACCTGGTCGAACACCAGGCCGACGCCATGCGCGGCGACGCCTTCGTAGCCGAACGACAGGGTGTCGAACGACTTCAACCCGCCGAGATACAGGTTCGAGGTGAACGGCGTGACGTAGCGGCGATTGGCCTCGATCAGCGTGACGTCGATCGCATCATTGCCGTGACGCAGATATTTCGCCGCCGTCGCGCCGCCCGCCCCGCCGCCGACCACGACCACGCGCGGCTTGGCTTTGGCGATCACCGGACAGGCGAACATCGCCGTTGCCGCCGCGGCGGCGCGGATCACGCCGCGGCGGCTGATCAGGTTCGGCTTGGACACGTCGTAGCTCCGCAGATTCAAGCGCGGGCCGACGCACCAAGCGCCGGCCCGCAGTGACGTCAGGAGAAGATGTCGGCGGTGATGCCGGCATACCATCCCATGTTCTCTTCCGAAGTCTGCAGCCGAATGCCGGCGTCTTCGCCGGTCTTCGACACAAACCCTTCGATCTCGGCAATCTTGCCGTCCTTCGGCTCGTAGCGACCGCCGATCTTCACCGTATCGTCCTGCGCCAGCACCGACCAGCAGGTGTTGGCATAACGCGCCGGGAAGGTGCGCGATCCCGTCAGCTCGCCGCGCACCGCATTGGCGACTACCTTGGCCTGGCTGTTTGCCGAGAACGCCGATTTCGGCATCGCACCGGCGATCGAGGCGTCGCCCAGCACATAGATGTTGGGATCAATCGCCGACTTCATGTTGGTGGCGTCGATCGGGCAATAGCCGGTTTCATTGACGAGATTGGCCTCGCGCGCGATCTTGCCCGCCATCTGCGCCGGAATGACGTTGACCATGTCGGCCTTGATGGTTTCGAAATCGGTCGTCACCGTCATCGCGGCCGGATCGACGCCCTTGATGCCGCCGTGCATCTTCGGGTCCATCCACTCGACCATGCCCGGATAGTGCTTCTGCCAGCCTTCCTGGAACAGCGCCATCTTGGAGAATTTGTCCTTCGGATCGAGCACGATGATCTTGGACTTGGTGTGGCCCTTGGCCTTCAGCACCTTGGCCATCACCGAGACACGCTCATACGGACCCGGCGGACAGCGATACGGATTCGGCGGCGCCACCATCACGATGGTCGCGCCATCCTGCAGCGCGTCGAGTTGCTTCTTGACCAGCTTGGTTTGCGCCCCCGGCTTCCAGCCGTGCGGCATGATCTCGGCAGCGGCTTCCGAATAGCCGGGCACCGAGTCGAACTTAATATCGATGCCGGGCGCCATCACCAGCCGATCGTACGGCACGGCGGAGCCGTCGGCGAGCCTGACCTCCTTCTTGTCGCGATCGATCGCTGCGGCGAACTGGCGAACATGTTTCACGCCGTAGCTGCCGAGCTTGTAGCCGTGGCTGATCGACTCGAACGAGCGCATGTCGCCAAGATAGAGATTGGAGTGGAAGCAGGTGACGAACGTCTCCAGCGGCTCGATCATCGTGACCTCGACCGCGCCCTGCGAGTCCCGCGCCACATATTTCGCCACGGTGGCGCCGCCCGGCCCGCCGCCGATCACCACCACGCGCGGCTTGGCCTGTGCACGCAGCACGCCGGGCATTCCGACCGCACCCGCGGCTGCGAATAAGCCAGCCGAAAACTGGCGCCGATTGATCCTCATCTCGTCCCCTCCAATTATGTTGATCGACTACCGGATGTCTCCACTCCGGTCCGCGGTGCGCTCGATTTGTTGTTTTTCGATGCTGCCGAAGTAGCTCGCGAGCGCCGCGATCTCTTCGTCGTTGAACTTGGCGGCGATCGCCCGCATCACCGGATTGTCGCGGACCTTGTCGCGGTATTCGGTGAGCGCGGCGATCAGCTCGGGCTCGTCGCGGCCGACGATCGACGGGATGCCGTCGAACCGGCCGCTGATCTGATGGCAGGTAACGCATTCGCTCGACAGATACTCGCCGAGCTCGCGGTCGCCGCCGGCCAGCGCCGGTCCCGCAATCACGCAGACGAGCAGCATCGCCGCGGCGCTGAGCCGCGCCCGCAACGCGACGCGCATCTGCAGCGCCGGCGAGCGGGCGCAATCCGAACGATCGAAATATCGGCCGAGCACGGCCATCATCATCCTCCCGAGACAAAGTCGTAGTGGCGTGCCGGCTTAGTTGCCGGTCTGTTTCGCCGAAAGAGCCGGCTCGATTGCCGGAGCCGCGTCCGCTTTGGCCGCAGCTTTCGCGTCGAGCAGCGTATGCGTCGCCAGCGCGCCGAGCCACATCGAAGCCAGCGCCAGCCAGGCGGTCACCGCAAAAATCGAACCGCCGGTGACGCCGGCGCCGACCGCGCAGCCGCCGGCCAGCATGCCGCCGAATCCCATCAGGAAGGCCCCGGCCGCATAGCGGCCCATGCTGAGCCCATCATGGAAGCCCTGCAGCTTCCAGTCCCGCCCAATCAACGCGGCGAGCAGCGAGCCGGCGAACACGCCGGGCACCAGCCCGATGTCGAAGCCGAGCGGCACCGAGGGCGAGTTGATCAGCCCCATCAGCGTATCGGCCGAGGGCCCCGTGAAGCTGACGCTTTTGATCTGGGTCGGCGCGAACGAATGCTGCGCCAGAATGTAGGTGACCAGCCAGCCGCCGGTGACCGCGAGGCCGACGCCGATCGCGGCGATGCCGGTGATGATGCCGATCCGGTTGCGCCAGCCGAGCCACAGCGCCCACACCACGACGGCGAAGCCGAAGGCCGCGCCGATCACCGGACCGGCATGAACCACGGTGAGCAGGTTGCGCGATGCGCCGCCCGGCAGCGTCCATAGCGAGGTGAGGAATTCGCGCACCGGCGACAGCACGCCGCGCAGCGACGCCTGTGCCACGATGGTGAGGATCAGACCGGTGACCAGCGCGCGCAAGTTCCCGGTGCCGGACAGCACCAACAGCCGGCTGGCGCAGCCGCGCGACAGGATCATGCCGGCGCCGAACATCAGCCCGCCGATGATCGCACCCGACAGGCTGCCGGTGGCGGCGAGCTGCCGCGCTTCGGACACATCGAGCACGCCGGAGGTGATTGCGACCTGCGTGGCGGCAACCGCGGCGGAAAACGTCAGCAGCCACACCGCGAGCTTGGGACCGAACGAGCTTTCGGAAAACTCGATGACTGCCGAGCGCAGGCAGAACTTGCTGCGTTCGGCGGTCGCGCCGAACACCAGCCCCACCAGCAGACCGCCTGCGGTCAGCAGCGTGGTTTCGCCGAAGCGCTCGATAAGAAGGTCGAGATCCAAAAGAAGCGTTCCTCGTCTTTGCGGCACGCTCGACTGCAACCCGTCGTCGGTCGTCTTCGATCTTCCAAACAGCGGCCGCGGAACGACAGATTGTCCTCCGCACGCACCGATCGACATTGATCTGGCGCAACCGAACTAATCAACCAGCCGAACGCTGGTGCAATTACTTGGCGCGCGCCGCGCTGGAACCGCGACGTACGCCATCACGTATCAGTCCACTTTCGGCCCGGCTTTTTCGTCGGGCGTAACGTCGACCGCGATCGCGCGGCCGATCACCTTCGGGGCAGGCCCGCAATCCTTCATGCACGGATTCTTGTTCCAGAACGCCTTCTCGGCCGTATCGCGATCGTCTTCGTAAAAACCATCCGCGTTCGGCATCTTCACCTTGGCGAGATTGGTCTGGTTCAGCTCGAAGTCCTGATCCTTGATGACGTCGTTCATGTTGAGGATGTACGCCGTCAGCGCGTAGATCTCGTCGTTACTGAGCGAGCGCGCGTTGCCGAACGGCATCGCGTGGCGGACGTAGTCGTACACCGTGGTGGCGTCCGGCCAGTACGAGCCGATGGTCTTGTCGGGACGATCCGCCTTCAGCGTGCCGTGGCCGCCGGACAGCACCGGATAGCGGCCGACGCCTTCGCCGAATTCGCCGTGGCAGGTCGAGCACTTCTCCTGAAACAGCGCATCGCCTTCCTTGGCGGTGCCGCGCCCCGGCGGCAGACCCTGGCCATCGGGACGGACATCGATGTCCCAGGCCGCGATCTCTTCCGGCAGCGCCGGACGGCCCAGACCGAGCTTCACCGGCGCGGACGGCGCAGCCGGCACGGCGGGCTGCGGCGACGCTTTGGCTTCCTTCACCGCGTCTTTGGCCTTGTGACCCGGCTTGTGTTCGGCGCCGGCCTGCGCCAGCGGCAGCGCCATCGCGGCAACGACGGCGAACCCAACGAGAGCCTTAAGCGATTTCGACATTTTCGGTCACTCCGTCGGGATGCACGAGCCAGGTCTGGATGCCGTTGTTGTGGTACACGGAGTTGACGCCGCGGATCTTGCGCAACTCCGCCTTGGTCGGCTGCACATAACCGGTCTCGTCGATCGCGCGCGATTGCAGCATCAGCTCTTCGCCGTTCCAGTCGAAGTCGACATAGAACCGCACGATCGATTTGTTCAGCACCGGGCCGTCGATCCGCGCTTCGTACCAGTTGCGTCCGCCATCCATCGAGACGTCGACGCGTTTGACGGTGCCGCGGCCCGACCAGGCGATGCCGGTGAGCACATTGCGCCCCTTGAACTTGAGCGGCATCTGCGGCGACGGGCTGGTGATGACGCTCTTGGCGTCCATCACGAAGGTATGCTTGCGCGCACGACCGTCGGGCATCAGGTCGGTGTACTTCGAAGTCTCTTCGCGGGTCTGCCACGGCATGTCGCCGACTTCGATGCGGCGCAGCCACTTCACCCAGAGATTGCCCTGCCAGCCGGGGATCACCGCGCGCAGCGGATAGCCGTTCTCCGGACGCAGCGCTTCGCCGTTCATCGCATAAGCGATCATCACGTCGTCGAGCGCCTTCTCCAGCGGCAGCGACCGATCCATGCCGGCGGAATCCGCGCCTTCGAGCAGTAGCCATTTGGCGTTCGACTTCACGCCGGCCTGGTCGAGCAGCGTCTTCAGCGTGACGCCGGTGTACATCACGTTGTGGATCATGCCGTGGGTGAACTGGCAGCCGTTGAGCTGCGCGCCGCGCCACTCCATGCCGGAGTTCGCCGCGCACTCCAGGAAGTAGATCTTGTTGACGCGCGGCATCCGCTTGATGTCGTCCATGGTGAACACCAGCGGGGTGTCGACCAGGCCGTGGATCATCAGCCGGTGCTGCGCCGGATCGATCTCGGCGACGCCGCCGTGATGCCGTTCGAAGCACAGGCCGGACGGCGTGATGATGCCGTCGAGCGCATGCAGCGGCGTGAAGTTGACCGAGGACTCCGGCGACGCGGTGAGCCACGACACGTCGCGGCGGATCACGTCCTTCTCGAATTTCGACGGCACGCCGTAGGGACGCTTGTCGACGCCATCGCCGAGATAGCGATTCCAATCCTGAATCTCGGTGATCGCCGGATCGGGCTTGGCCGCCTCACCGGCCTTGGCCGCAAGCGACGGCAGCATCGACCCAGCACCAGCGAGACCGGCCGCACCAAGCCCCGCCGCGCCGAGAAACCGGCGGCGGTTGAGGACGTCGGATGTGGGCTTTTCACTCATGCCGCTAGCCTCTTTCTCATTGCGATACGTGAATGTATGGAACGCACCGGTCCGCACTTCCGGCGCGGATCAGGCGCCGGAGACTTTGACCGCGCTGTTGGGTTCGATCTTTACCGGGCCGGCGCTGGCGACGTGCTTCTCCAGCACCTCCCAGATCGGCGGACCTTCGGTGCCCTGGTTGACGCTGGCCCAGCCGGACACCGTGTACTTCTTCGACGCCTCGATCGGCTTGCCGGTCGCCAGATGCGTCATGTTGGAGATGCGCGAGCCCATCTCCTTGGATACGTCGATCGCGTAACCCATGCCGCCGGTGCGCACCATATCGCCACCGCCCTGATAGTACGGGTCGGGATGGAAGATGTTGTCGGCGATGTCTTCCAGCACGTTCTTGAGTTGCTCGCCGGTCATCTCGGTGCGGTAGCAGTTCGGATAGGTGATCGCCGTGGCGTTGGTGATCGCCTCCCAGGTGATGCTCTGTTCCGGCAGCAGCGTGCCGCCCCAGCGGAAGCCGGGCGACAGCGCGATCTCGGTGTCGCGCTGCTTCAGCATCGCGTCGCAGATCAGATCGTCGAAGGTGCCGTTGAAATTGCCGCGGCGATACAACAGCGAGTCGGTCTTGCCGACGACGCGGGCGAGATCCTTGGCGTAAGGCTCGCGCAGCTTCTCGACCAGCTTGGCCATCTCCGGGTCCGGCGCGATCGCGTCGGCAAAAACCGGCATCAGCTTGAAGCGGATGTCCGCAACCTTGCCGCCGTCGACCTTGATGTCGAGCCGCGACACGAACTTGCCGTGCGAGCCCGACGCCACCAGCACGGTGTCGCCGACCTTGATCACGCCGGGCATCGCGTCGTGGGTGTGGCCGGTGAGGATGACGTCGAGGCCCTTCACCCGGCCGGCGAGCTTGCGGTCGACATCGAAACCGTTGTGCGACAGCAGCACCACGACCGCAGCGCCTTCGGCGCGCGCATCATCGACCTGCTTCTGCATATCCTCCTCGCGGATGCCGAACTCCCAGTTCGGAAACATCCAGCGCGGATTGGCGACGGCGGTGCGTGGCAACGCCTGGCCGATCACCGCGATCTTGACGCCGCCGCGCTCGAACATCTTGCGCGCCTCGAACACCGGCTCCTGCCATTCGATGTCGCGGACGTTCTGCGCCAGGAAAGCGAACGGCGCCTTCTCGGCAATTTCCTTGACGCGGTCGGCGCCGTAGGTGAATTCCCAATGGCCGGTCATCGCATCGACCTTGAGCCCGGCAAGCGCGTCGATCATGTCCTGGCCGTTGCTCTTCAGCGAGCTCCAGCTGCCCTGCAGCGCATCACCGCCGTCGAGCAGCAGCACCTTGTCGGCGCCGCGCTCGGCGCGGATCGCCTTGACTAGCGTGGCGATGCGGTCGAAGCCGCCCATCTTGCCGTAGTTGCGGGCAAGCGCGGTAAAGTCGTCCGCGGTCAGCGCGAACGCATCCGGCGAGCCGGTGGCGATATGGAAGTACTTGCGGAATTCCTCGTCGGTGAGATGCGGCGGCTTGCCCTTGACCTCGCCGACGCCAAGATTGACCGAGGGCTCGCGGAAATGCAGCGGCACAAGCTGGGCGTGCGTGTCGGTGATGTGCAGCAGCGTCACCGTGCCGAGCGGATCGAATTTGAGGATGTCGCCCTGGGTCAGCCGCTGCTGAGCAGCCACCCGCCCGATCGGCCCAAGGCTGCCGGCGATCGTCAGTGCCGATGCGGCGGCCGTCGCCTGCAGGAATTCCCGCCTCGAGATCATCGTTTCATCCCTTGCTTTGCGCCGCGTTCGGCACCACCGCCGTGACAGGCGGCCGTTGGTTCAGCCGCAGATCCTCGTTCCGGGAGCCGATCCGGCTCCCGGTGATCTGCGACGGATAGTTAGGTCGTGACGTTGGTCGCGATCAGGCGACGGTCAGCTTGTGCTTGGACTCGTACACCGAGCCGTCATCGTCCTTCCACAGGAAGGCAAACTCGCCGCTCTCCGACGCCTTGTAGAAGAACGACTGATACGGGTTGGCGGAGATCGCCGGATTCCACTCGGCCTCGAACACCATCTTGCCGTTGAACTGGGCCGTGAAGGTGTTGATGATCTTGCGCGGCACGATCTTGCCGGACGCGTCCTTGCGCTGACCGGATTCCATTTCGTGCGAGATCAGCGTCTTGATTTCGATCAGTTCGCCCGGCTTGGCCTGGGTCGGAACGCGGACGCGCGGAGTCGGTTTGACGGACATTGGAATTTCCTCGCCTGGATTTGTTGCCGTTGCCGGATTAGCCGCCGCAGCCGCCGATGGTGACCTTCACACTCGACTTGGTCGAGTACAGCTTGCCGTCGGACATCTCCGCGATGCAGATGATGTTCTGGGTCTGCGCCAGCCGCATCCGGGTCGAGGCCGAAGCCTTGCCGCACGCCGGAGTGAACTTGTAGCTGACGATGCCAGGCAGCGGATTGCCATCGGCGAACACGTGAACGGCCTTGACGTAGTCCGCATCGGTCATCGGGCTTTCGACGTCGACGGTGATCGGCACCACCAGGCCGTTTTCGGCGATCTCCGGCACGTCGAGCTTGATCTTGCCGCTGTCGAACTTCTTGTCGCCGTACAGCTTCTTGATCTCGGCATCGACCATCGCCGCATCAGCGAAGGACATCCGCGGCGCCAGGAGCGCGGCAAGGCCGGCGATGCCCGCCAGCGCCAACGCCTCGCGGCGGCTCGTCTCGGTCTTCATGAACACCATTGGGCATCCTCCATCAGGGAGTCTTTCGCGTCCCTTGCCATACTAACGCTTGACGATTGCAAGCGCGATCGGTCATGATCCGCAAACATCATTATATTGTTTTTCTTGAATGTAAAGATGCCAGGCAGCGCGCCGAGGTATCGTCGGCCGCAACTCACAAGACGGTCGCCGAGGAGGGAGGACACATGAGACCCATCACCGCTCTATCGGTGGTGATCGCCGTTGTGCTTTGCACAATGCCGATCGTCGCAAAGGCGCAGGACGCCAGCGAGAAGGAAATCGAGCGCTATCGCGAGATGATTTCCGACCCGATGTCCAATCCCGGATTCCTTGCGGTCGATCGTGGCGAACAATTGTGGGCGGAGAAGCGCGGCACCAAGAATGTCTCGCTCGAAAGCTGCGATCTCGGTCTCGGCGCAGGCAAGCTCGAAGGCGCGTTCGCGCAGCTGCCGCGCTACTTCAAGGATGCCGACCGGGTGATGGATCTGGAGCAGCGCCTGCTGTGGTGCATGCAGAACATCCAGGGGCTCGACACCAAGGACGTGGTCGCGCGCCGCTTCTCAGGTCCGGGCAAACCTTCCGACATGGAAGACCTGGTGGCGTTCATCGCCAACAAATCCAGCGGCATGAAGATCGAACCGCAGCTCAGCCATCCTAAAGAGCAGGAAATGGCCGCTGTCGGCGAAGAGTTATTCCATCGCCGCGGCGGCGTGATGGATTTCTCGTGCTCGACCTGCCACGGCGCCGAAGGCAAGCGCATCCGTCTGCAGGCCCTGCCCTACCTCGCCGGCCCCGGTAAGGACGCGCAAGTAACGATGGCGAGCTGGCCGACTTATCGCGTGTCGCAGAGCGCGCTGCGCACGTTCCAGCACCGGCTGTGGGACTGTTATCGCCAGCAGCGCTGGCCGGCGCCGGAATATGGCTCCGACGGCATTACGGCGCTGACGCTGTATCTCAACAAGATCGCGGCGGGCGGCGAACTCGCCGTGCCGTCGATCAAGCGCTGAGGGAGCGACGCCATGACGAAGTTGCACGTTTCGATGCTGGCGCTCGCCCTCGGCGGCGCGCTGAGCTGCACCGCCCCGATCGCGAGCCTCGCCGCCGATCAGCCGATCGCCAAGCCGGCGGGCGCGATGAGCAAGGCCGCCGACAAGACAGTCGAGGCGACGAAGCCCGGCCCCTCGCCGGCTCCCGCCAAGACCGCAAGCGCCGCCTCGAAGGTCTCGCCCGAAACCGTCGACGGTTACATCAAGGCGACGTTCGGCAAGGCGCCGGAAGACTGGCAGCAACGCATCGTCCCGGATGAGACGATGCAGGCCTGCAACAAGTATCGCAACGACGTGCCGCACGAGGTCGGCGATGCGATCATGAAGCGCGAGATCACCAAGGTGGTGTATCCGGCCGATGGCAAATTCCTTGGCAATTGGAAGGAAGGCGCCAAGATCGCCAATAACGGCCAGGGTGGCCAGTTCTCCGACAAGCCGGAAACGGTGCATGGCGGCAATTGCTACGCCTGCCATCAGATGGCGAAGTCGGAAGTGTCGTTCGGCACGCTCGGCCCAAGCCTCACCCACTACGGCAAGGACCGCAATTACACCGAAGCCGAGATCAAACAGGCCTACACCAAGATCTACAATTCGCAGGCAGTGGTGCCGTGCTCGAACATGCCGCGGTTCGGCACCAACGGCTTCCTCACCGAACAGCAGATCAAGGACGTGATGGCATTCCTGTTCGATCCGGAATCGCCGGTGAACAAGGAATAGGACCAGCAGAACTTGCGTCGTTGCGGGCGAAGCGAAGCAATCCAACTCTTCATCGACACGGGCTGCTTCGTCGCGGAGCCTGTGCCCGGGCGACGCGAAGCAACGATCCGGGTGCTTCTCGCAATGACGCCGGACCGGACACATTCCTCATCGAAGATGGAGCAGTTTGATGCTCAGTAGGATCGGATTAGTCGTGATCGGCCTCACGCTGTTGGCCGCACCAGCCCGCGCCGACGACGCGTTGGTGACCAGCAAGTCGCTCAGCCCCGAACTCGCCCTCGACGCCGCCAAGGCGGCGCTCGGCGAATGCCGCAAGCAGGGCTTTCAGGTCGCAGTGACCGTCGTCGATCGCAGCGGCCTGCCGCAGGTGATGCTGCGCGACCGCTTCGCCGGGGCTCACACACCGAGCACCGCGACCGGCAAAGCCTGGACCGCGGTGTCATTCAAGACCGGCACTGGCGAGCTGGCCAACATGACCAAGCCGGGCATGCCGCAATCAGGTTTGCGCGACCTGCCCGGCGTCGTCGTGCTCGGCGGCGGACTGATCGTCGAAGCCGCCGGCTCGCTGGTCGCCGGCATCGGCGTATCCGGCGCTCCTGGCGGTGAAGCGGACGAAGCCTGCGCCAAAGCCGGCATCGAAGCGATCAAAGACAAGTTGGATTTCTGACGACACACCGAGTCATTCCGGGGCGCAGGCGAAGCCTGCGAACCCGGAATCCCGAGTTGGTAGCGACGGCCGGGTGTCCCACAGCTCCGGATTCCGGATTCGCTCGCTGAGCGCGAGCGCCCCGGAATGACTGGAGCGGAATATGGATTTCCGGGCTCGCGCTTCGCGCGCCTGGGAATGACGAGTTGCTACACCGGCCGTTTCAACCAGTCGGTGAACGGCATCGACTGATAGCCTTTCTCGCGGACGTATTTGAACATCGCCAGGAATTCCGGCGGCTCGAGCAGGCCGGGCATGCGGGCGACTTCGCGGTCCTGCGGCTTCTTGGCGGCGAGACCGTCGGCGCTCTCAGGGAAGAATTGCAGCGAAGGGGTGAAGCGGATGCCGTAGGCCTGGGCAAACGCCTTCTCGCTCAGTTTGCTGCCGCCAAAATCGGTGACTTCGCGGGCGCCGATGTGATTGAGATGCACGATCTCGAAATTGTCGCGGATGTAGCTCTCGATCGCCGGATCGCGCATATGCACGTCGTGCAGCTTCTTGCAGTATGGGCAGCCCTTGAGCCCCCATAGAATCGCGAAGCGCTTGCCCTTGGCGGTGGCGCCTTCGAGATCTTCCTTCAGATCGAGGAAGCTCTGCAGGTACCAGTCGAGCTGATACAGCCCGTCGTCGCCCAGCACCGGCTCCGCCGCCATTGCAGGCATAGTGCGCAGCGACAGCGCACCAAGCGCGCCAAATCCCAGCGTGGCAATGGCGCTGCGGCGCGAGACTCCAGTCTTCGTCATCACCTGTCCTCCCTGTTGCCGTGGCGCCGTCAGCCGATCTCGCCGAAGGCAGGAAAAGTCTGCAGCAGCCATCCGGAAATCTTCGGCATCGCGCCGGTGAGAAACAGCACGCCGGTCAGCACCAATGCGCCGCCCATCGCTTTCTCGACCGTCGCCATCTGCCCGCGCAGCCGCGCCATCAGCCGGATGAACGCGCCGGAGAACAGCGACGCCAGCAGGAACGGCAGCCCGATCCCGAGCGAATACGCGCCGAGCAGCACCGCTCCGTGCGCCGCCGAGCCCTCCACGCCCGCCACCAGTAGGATCGTCGCCAACACCGGCCCAACGCAGGGCGTCCAGCCGAACGCGAAGGCAAGGCCGACCACGTAAGCACCGAGCAAGCCGACGCCGCGGCTGACATTGTGAAACCGGGCCTCGCGATACAACAGGCCGATCCGGAACAGCCCGAGGAAATGCAGCCCGAGCATGATGATGATGACCCCGGCCACGATGCCGAGCGCTTCGAAATGGTCGGTCACCGCCTTGCCGATCGCCGAGGCGGACGCCCCGAGCGCGACGAACACGGTCGAAAAGCCAAGCACGAACGCCAGCGAAGCGCCAACCACGCGCCCGTCGATCGCCTTGGACGGCTGATCGGCGCCGCGGGTCAGCTGATCGAGGCTGACGCCGGCCAAAAAACAAAGATAAGGCGGCACCAGCGGCAACACGCAGGGCGACAGGAACGACAACACCCCGGCCCCGAAGGCGCCGACCAGCGAGATATTCGAAACCACCGCGCTTCCGCCCCTAGTTTATACATGCGAATTCGTCTATATGTATCATAGAATGACCGGGAAGATGCTGAAATCGACTCTCATCGGCGCGATTCTGTTGGGTGCGGCGCAGCTATCAGCTGTGGCGACGCACGCGGCCGAGTTGGTGATGTTCGAGCGCGACGGCTGCGTCTGGTGCGCGCGCTGGGATCGCGATGTCGGCCCGATCTATCCCAAGACCGATGAGGCCAAGCTGCTGCCGTTGCGCCGCATCAACATCGACCACGACAAAGATCCTGGCCTCGGACTTGCAAGTCCGGTGCGGTTTACGCCAACTTTCGTGGTGATCGACCAGGGCCGCGAAGTCGGGCGTATCACCGGCTACATCAACGACGACGCGTTCTGGGGTCTGCTCGGCGCGCTTGCCACCAAGATCGCGCCGCCCCGCAGTCACATCTGATCGTATCGCAACGCCAACGGAGACGTTAGCAGATCGCCATGCCCCCGATCCTCGAACCCGATATCGAGACCGAACTGCGCGACGGCGCAGAGTACTCGCCCGAGCTCGACATGCTGATGCGCCGGGCGCGCAAGGCGAGCAACTTCCTCAAGGCGGTGTCGCACGAGAACCGGCTGTTGCTGCTGTGCCTGCTCGCCGAGCGCGAACGCTCGGTCAGCGAGCTGGAGAACATCCTGTCGCTGCGGCAGTCGGCGGTGTCGCAGCAACTTGCACGGCTGCGCTACGACGGCATGGTCGACACCCGGCGGGATGGTAAGACCATTTACTACAGCCTGGCCAATGATGACGTCCGTCGCGTGATCTCGGTGATCTATGATATCTTCTGCTCGTCCGCGCGGGACGGCCAGAAGTAAGCCATCCCTCGCGGCACGCTAACAATAAGCCGACGCAAGCGCGCATCGTACGCCTGCGCGCAAACGAGGGAACCCCATGCAGGATGCATCCGCCTGGATGCTCGCGCTGGCCGGCTTGTGCGTCGGCGTCGTCGCCGGTTTTTTTGTGCGGTTGGCGCGGCTGTGCTCGTTTGGGGCGGTCGAAGACGCGCTGATGGGCGGCGATACGCGCCGCCTGCGCATCTTCGGTCTGGCGCTCGGCATCGCGCTGCTCGGTACTCAGGCACTGGTGATCGCTGGCCAGCTCGATCCCGGCCAATCCAACTATACCGCCCCGGCGCTGCCGCTGATTTCGATCGCGATCGGCAGCGTGCTGTTCGGCATCGGCATGGCGTTCGTCGGCACCTGCGGCTTCGGTTCGCTGGTGCGGCTCGGCGGCGGCGATCTGCGCAGCTTCGTGGTGATCCTGGTGCTCGGCGGCGCTGCCTATGCGACGCTACGCGGGATGTTCTCCGGCTTCCGCATCACCGTGCTGGAGCGTTTCGCGATCACGATGCCGGAGGGCGTCAATACCGACCTCGCGGCGCTCACTCAGCATCTCGCTGGAATGGATCTGCGCGCGGTGATCGCCGCGCTGGGCGGCGGCGTGCTGTGCCTGATCGCGCTCGGCGACAAGCGGCTGCGGCGGACGCCGCGTCTGCTGGCAGCCGGCGTCGCACTCGGCGTGCTGACGGTGGTCGGCTGGCTGGCCACCACCAAGCTCGCCGACCCGTTCGCCGGGCCGGTGCATCCGCAAAGCCTGACCTTCGTCTCGACGGTCGGCAAAGCGGTATATGCCGGGCTGCTCAACGTCGCCAATTTCGCCGACTTCGGCGTCGGCACCGTGTTCGGCGTGGTTGCAGGTGCGTTTCTTGCTGCCTGGCACACCGACGAGCTGCGCTGGGAAGCGTTCGACGATGACCACGAAATGCGCCGTCACGTCGCTGGCGCGGCTCTGATGGGATTCGGCGGCATTCTGACCGGCGGCTGCACCATCGGCCAGGGGATCACCGCCGGCTCGGTGATGGCGCTGTCGTGGCCGATCGCCATCGCCGGCATGATGCTCGGCGCCCGCATCGGCATCGCGGTGCTGGTCGACGGCTCACCGCGCGAGCTGATCCGCCGCCGGTTCGATGCCTGGCGTGAATTGCTACGGCGACGCCGGACGCCGGCCGTTACGGCCGCAAATAAGCCCAGCCGTCGTCCTGCAGCTCCATCAGACGCACCGCACCCGACGGCACCGCACTCGCTTGCGGAATGAGGCTGACGGCGTGGCCCTCATGCTTCTCCATGCCGGTCTTGGTGTTCTCGCAGGCCGCGAACTTGATGGCTGAGGGAAATGCGCCGTCGGCGATCTGCTTGATCCGGTCCTTCACCGGCGATGAATCGGCGCGCAGCATGTGCAGGCCGGGCCCGAAGGTGACGACTTCGACCTGAACGTCCTCGTTCTTGGCCTTGTAGTACTCGATGATGTTGGCGGCGTTGTTCAGCGCCAGGTTCATCACCGCGGGATCGTTCTGATCGACCTGGATCGCGACCCGGTGCGACTTGGCATCGGCCGCAAAGCCAGGGGCCGCAGCGGCAATCAGCAGCGCCGCCGCAGCGGCAGCCTTGAACAACGACTTCATCGTACTCCTCCCGGAAAGCTTGTTTGACGCGCACGCTAACCGCACCCGCCGCCGAAGTCATCTGCGAGCGAGCGGTGCCGGGGCATCACGTTGCCGTCAGGTCGAAAGGGAATTTTGGGTTCGTCATTCCGGGGCGCGAACGCAGCTCGCGAGCCCGGAATCTCTTTGAAACAATCTCTGGATTCCGGGTTCGCGCGTTTTCACGCGCGCCCCGGAATGACTGCCTTTAGCTTTCACCGCGTCGCCAGCGCCGCGACCGGAGCGAAGCGGCGGATGCCGAGCGCGGCGCCGCCGACGATGCCGGCGACCGCGATGACCGACGGCAGCGCCAGCGTCGACAGGCCGGTGAGGCCCTGCCCGACCGAGCAGCCATAGGCCATCGCACCGCCGGCGCCCATCAGCGCGGCGCCCAGCGTCGAGCGCAGCATGTGCGGCGCCGAGGTGAAGCCCTCCAGTGCAAACCGGCCGGTGAGCAGTGCGGTCGTGGCGCTGCCGGCGAACACGCCGACCGCGAGGGCAACGCCGAAGCTCAGCGTCAGACCGGTCGAGAACATCGCGTATTGCAGCGTATCGGCCAGCGGCGCGACGAAGCTCAACGAGGTCGCCGGGATCGGGTTGAACTCGTCGGCACCGAAGTAACCAGTGGTGAGCCAGCCGGCGACGACCAGCAGACCGATCACTGCACCCGCGGTGATCTGGCCGGTGGCGCGACGGAACGAGCGGTCGGAGAATGCGAACACCAGCAGCGCACCGGCGGCGATCAGCACCGCGGCGATCTGGGCGAAGGCCTCACCGACGCCGAGCGCGCCGATCAGCGACGGCACCGAGACGTGCGGCGGCGACACCTGTGTCCACTGCAGGAAGGCGAGCCGCGCCGGCGCGATCAGGCCCTTCAGGGTCATCTGCGCAGCGACCGCGATGATCCCGACCACCAGCAGCGAGCGGAGGTTGCCCTTGCCGAGCAGCACCAGCGCGCGCGATGCGCAGCCGTTCGCCAGCACCATGCCGAGGCCGAACATCAGGCCGCCGAGAAAGATCAGCGGTGCGGAGAACGACGGCTGCAGATACAACGACTTGCCGATGTCGACATAACCGAGGCCGGAGATCAGTTGCGTGCCGACGATCGCGACCGCCAGCGCCACCGCGTAGCTGCGCAGCTTACGGCCATCGTCCTTGGTCCAGTAATCGCGCAGGCCGCTCATCAGGCAGAAGCCGCTCAGCAGCCCCGCGACGCCAAACGCGGCGCCGATCGCAAACCCCAACACGATCACCAATTCGGGCATCTGCATCGACCGATCCTCCAGCCGGCGCGCCAATTGGCGCGCCTTTCGAGGCTGGATGTACGCATCGCCCGGATACCGGTAAATACAGCCCGAAAATTAAGCAGGAAGTTGCCGCGGCCTTTCGGGGTGGAGAGAAACATGCTCTCCGAAAGGCGCGAAAGGCGAAATTATTCTCCGGGTTCCGATACGGAACCTGCACCCTGCCGCTTACAGCGTCCCGACAGCAGGCGCGGGCACGATCCGCCAGCGCAGACCGCGACCACCGAATTCGTCGCCGATCGTGTCGAGCAGCCCGCGCAGTTCGGCGTCGTCGGCGGTGACGACGATCTCGACCGACAGCGTGTGACCGCGGACCTGTTCGACCACGCTGTCGTAGTCGACGTCGCGGCCATAACCTTCGACCTCCCGCGCTGTGAACCCGACGCGCGCGGTCGGCTCGTGCGACAGCATCGCGGCGATCACGTCGTCCTTCAGCGCCACCGGCACCAGCAGGGTCAGCACCATCGCGCTCATGGCTGGGCCTCCGACGGTTTCGGCGGAATCCCGAAGCGGCGATACAGCACCGGCAGGATCACCAGCGTCAGCAGCGTCGAGGTGACGAGGCCGCCGATCACCACCACTGCCAGCGGCCGCTGCACGTCGGCGCCCGGACCGGTGGCGTAGAGCAGCGGCACCAGGCCGAACCCGGTGATACTCGCGGTGAGCAGGATCGGCCGCAGCCGCCGCTGGGCACCGATCTCGACGATCTGATCCGGCGGCAGGCCCTGGCTACGCAGCATGTTGAAATACGACACCAGCACCAGGCCGTTCAGCACCGCGATGCCGAGCAGCGCGATGAAGCCGACCGAGGCCGGCACCGACAGATATTCGCCGGTGATCAGCAGGCTGAACACGCCGCCGATCAGCGCGAACGGGATGTTGATGAACACCAGCAGCGATTGCCGCAACGACGAGAAGGTGACGAACAGCAACAGGAACACCAGAGCTAGCGCGATCGGCACCACGACGCCGAGTCGAGCCGCAGCGCGCTGCTGGTTCTCGAACTGGCCGCCCCAGACAATGCTGTAGCCTTCCGGCAGCTTGACCTTGGCGGCGACCGCCGCCTTGGCTTCATCGACGAAGCCGACCAGGTCGCGGCCCGAGACGTTGCTCATCACCAGCGCCAGCCGCTTGCCGTTTTCGCGGTCGATCTTCACCGGCCCGTCGATCCGCTCCAGCTTGGCGACGTTGGCGAGCGGCACCGACTTGCCGTCGGCGAGTACCAGATTGATGCCGGCGAGCCGCGCCGGCGACTCGCGCAGCGACTCGGTGCCGCGGATCAGCACCGGCGTGCGGCGGCCTTCTTCGACGACGATGCCGGCCTGACGGCCTTCGATCTGGGTGCGCAGCGCCTCGGTGAGCGCGTCGACATCGAGCCCGAGCCGGCCGGCCTGCAGCCGGTCGATGCCGACATTGTAATACTCGAAGCCTTCGTTGAGCGTGGTGCGGACGTCTTCGGCGCCCTTCAGCGTCTTCAGCGTCGCGGTGATCTGTTCGGCCAACCTGTTGAGCGTCGGGATGTCGGTGCCGAAGATCTTCGCCACCACATCGCCGCGGGCGCCGATGATCATCTCCTGCACCCGCATCTCGATCGGCTGGGTGAACGAGAAGCCGATGCCCGGGAAGCCGGCGAGCGCCTTGCGCAGCTCGCCCATCAGCCAGTCTTTGTCGTGCGGCCGGCGCCACTCCGCTTCGGGCTTGAGGATGATGTAGGTGTCGGTCTGATTGAGACCCATCGGGTCGAGGCCGAGTTCGTCGGAGCCGACGCGAGCCACGATGCTCCTGACCTCCGGCACCGCGCCCATCACCGCCTGCTGGATCCTGAGATCGAGATTGACGCTCTCCTCCAGCCCGATCGACGGCAGCTTCTCGACGCTGATAATCGGCGTGCCTTCTTCCATCGTCGGCATGAAGATCTTGCCGAGCTGCGCATAGGCGAACACGGTGGCGACCAGCGCCAGCGCCGACACGGCCAGCACCGCCTTCTCGTGATTCAGCGCGAACCGCAGCACCGGCGTGTAGCCGGCGCTGATCTTGCGCACGAGCCAGGTGTCGCCGTGACCGGCGGTCTTCAAGAGCAGCGACGCCAGCACCGGAATCACGGTGAGCGCCAACAGCAGCGACGAGCCGAGCGCGAACACGATCGCCAGCGCCACCGGGATGAACAGCTTGCCTTCCAGCCCCTGCAGAGTCAGCAGCGGCAGGAACACGATGACGATGATGCCGATGCCCGAGGTGACCGGCACCACGACTTCGCGCAATGCCTGATAGATCCGGTGGAGCAGCGGCACCTGCGCGGCGTGGCGATCATGCGCCAGATGCGACACGACGTTTTCCACCACCACCACCGCGGCGTCGATCAGCATGCCGATCGCGACTGCCAAACCGCCGAGGCTCATCAGGTTTGCCGACATGCCGGCGAACCGCATCAGCACGAAAGTGGCGAGTGCCGAGAGCGGCAGCGTCAGCGCCACCACCAGCGCGGCCCGCCAATCGCCGAGGAACAGGATGAGTAGCACGATCACCAGCACCACGGCTTCGAGCAGCGACTTCGACACCGTGCCGACGGCGCGGCCGACCAGGTCGCCGCGATCGTAGAACACGTTCAGCGTCACGCCCTTCGGCAGCGTCGGCTCCAGCTCCTTGAACTTGGCGCGAACGCCGTCGACCACGTCGCGCGCATTGGCGCCGCGCAGGCCGAGCACCAGGCCCTGCACTGCTTCGCCCTGGCCGTCGCGCGTCACTGCGCCGTAGCGGGTGATGCTGCCGATCCGCACCTCGGCAACGTCGCGCACCCGCACCATGCCGCCGTCGCGCGACGCCAGCACGATGTCGCGCAGATCATCGAGCGTGCGGACCTGACCGTCGACCCGGACCAGCAGCACCTCCTCGCCGGCCGACAGCCGGCCAGCGCCGCCATTGCGGTTGTTCTTCTCGATCGCCTTCTCCAGCATATCGATGGTGATGCCGTGCGAGGCCATCGCCAGATTGTCGGGCACGATCTCGAAGCTGCGGACGAAGCCGCCGAGCGAATTGACGTCGGCGACGCCGGGCAGCGTGCGGAGCGCCGGACGGATGGTCCAGTCGAGCAACGTCCGCCGCTCGGCCATCGTCAGGTCGCCGCCCTCGATGGTGAACATGAACATCTCGCCGAGCGGCGTGGTGATCGGCGCCAGACCGCCGGTGAGGCCGTCGGGCATGTCCTTCATCGCCGACGCAAGCCGTTCGGCGACCTGATTGCGCGCCCAATAAATGTCGACGCCGTCGGCGAAATCTATGGTGACGTCGGCGAGGCCGTATTTGGTGGTCGAGCGCAGGATGGTCTTGTTGGGGATGCCGAGCATCTCGAGCTCAAGCGGCATCGTCACCCGGGTCTCGACTTCCTCGGGCGTCATGCCCGGGGCCTTCATGATGATCTTGACCTGGACCGGCGAGACGTCCGGGAAAGCATCGATCGGCAGATGCCGGAACGCCAGCACGCCGGCACCGATCAGCAGCAGCGTGGCGAGCACCACCAGCAGGCGATGCGACAGCGAAAATTCGACGAGACGGGTCAGCATTTACTCGACCCCGCCGAGTCCCTGCCAGGCGCCCTTCAGCGCGGCGATGCCGCGCACCGCGATCCGCTCGTCGCCGCGGAAGCTGCCGCTGACCACCGCGAATTGCGGCAGCTCCTCGCGGATCTTCACCGGCGTGGCGACGAAGCCGCTGTCAGTTTGCACGAACACGAAGGCGTCCTTGCCCCGCCGCACCATCGCGCCGCTGTGCACGCGCCATTCGGCCGAGCCGCTGGTGATCGGAGCGATCTGCGCCTCGACCACTTGGCCGGGCCGCAAGTCGGTATCGGGCTCGTCGAACTGGGCGCGGACGATCACGGTCTGCGAGGTCGGCTCGACGCTGGAGCCGATCGACACCACCTTGCCGATGCAATCATGGCCGCGCAGCGTGACGCGGGCGCCGACCGCGAAATCCTCCGCCCGCAGCGCCGGCACCTGAATTTCTGCCCACAGCGGCGCGAGCTGCACCAGCTTGAACACCAGCGCCAGCGCCTCGACGGTTTGGCCGGGCGTGGTCGGACTTTCCAGCACCACGCCATCGATCGGCGCGATCAGCGTCAGCCTGGGGTCGAGCTTCTGGCTCGCCGCCAGCTTGTCGACCGCCGCTTCGGTCATGCCGTAATGCAGCAGCGCCTGGCGGCGCTCGGCAGCGGTGGCGCGGGCCTGTTCGTATTCGCTCTGGGTGACGATGACCTGCTTCTTGGTCACGGCGCCATAAGGCGCGAGCTGCTCCTCGCGGTCGAGATTGGTCTTGAGCAGCCGCTCTTTATTGAAGGCGACCAGATATTCGGCCTGGGCATTGGCGAGCGCCGGGCTCTGGATCTCGGCCAGCAGATCGCCGGCCTTCACCACCGTATCGGTGCGCACCAGCAGCCGCTCGATCCGGCCGCCGAGCGGCGCGTTCATCAGTCGGCTGCGATCCGGCGGCACCGCGATCTTGCCCGGGAAGCTGAGGCCGGCCGCGGCAGGCTGCTTTTCCAGCGGCGAGGTCTCGATCCCGACCCGCTCGGCCTGCTGCTTGGAAATCGACAGCTCGTCGCCGGCATGCGCAGTCGCGCAAGCCAGTACAGCGGCCATCAGCAAAGTCGGAATCGTCGAAAGGCGGAGCATGGGTCTGTCACTGGCACCTGTGCCGGCCTGGGATGCCGGACGCGCCGGCTCCCCGCAGCCGCCGCAACGAGCTGCTTTCCTATGCTACCGCGCCTGACAGGTTGCTGACAGGCCCATCCGCCGCCAGCGTCAACGGCCGGTATGCACCGGCTGAAGCTAACTGCCAGTGATTCTCAGCAAGCCCCAGGCTGCCGCTCAGGCCGCGCGCTGGGCCAGCATGTCGGCGCGAACCCGGGCGAGATAGTCGCGGATCCGGTGCGCCAGCATTTCCGACTGCGACGACAGATCGGTCGAGGCCGTCATGGTCGAGGCGGCGTATTGTTCAGTGTCGCGGGCACTCTCGGTGACGGTCTGGATACTGCCGGTGATCTCGCTGACCACGTCGTAGGCCAGCTCGATGTTCTTGGCGATATCGGCCGTGGCGGCCGATTGCGCTTCGGCGGCGCCGGCGACAGCGGCTGTAATGTCATCGACTTCGCTCATCACCGAGCCGATCTCGCCGATCGAGCGGCTGACGAGGTCGGCGGCACTGTGGACGTGCTCGACCTGCGCTTCGATCTCGCCGGTGAACTTCGCGGTCTGTTCGGCCAGCGCCTTCACCTCGGCGGCCACCACCGCAAAGCCGCGACCGGCCTCGCCGGCGCGCGCCGCTTCGATGGTGGCATTGAGCGCCAGCAGATTGGTCTGGCCGGCGATCACTTCGATCGACTTCACAACTTCGGAGATCCGTTCGGCGACGCTGCGCAGGCTGGCGACGTTGGCGGACGCTTCCGACACCCGGCTCACCGCGCGGCCGACCACTTCGGCGGAACGGCCGATTTCGGCGCCGACCTCGCGGGCGCTCGCCGACAGTTCAGTGGTGGCGGCGGCGACGCTGCGCATGTTGCTGCTGGCGTGCTCGGCCGACGCTGCGACCGTGGTCAGGCGCTCACGGGTAAGCGAGGCACCACTGGTCAGGCTGCCGGCGGTGTCGCGCATGCCGCGGGAATCCTCGTCGAGCGAGGACACCACGCCGGTGACAGCATTCTCGAGCTGCTCCGCCTGTTGGGCGAACGTGTTGATCCGCTGCTCGATACTGTCGGTGGCGGCGTTGATGGTCTTGGCGCCGCGCAGCAGCGCGCCGTGCAAGCCGCCGGGCAGGATGCGGCGGAAGTAACGGCGGTGCTGCACCGCGTCCATCGCGGCAGTGGCCTCGCGCACAAAGGCGTCGCAGCCGTCGATCACGTCGTTGACGGCGCGCAGCATGTCGCCGGTGCGGCCATTGTCGGGAATCCGCAGGATGCGGGCTTCGAAGTCGCCGGCGGCAATTCGCAGGCAGACCTCGCGGGCCTGACTGATCAGCCGCGTGGTCTGCACCATGCGATACAGCGCCAGACAGCTCGCCAGGATCGCAAAGCCCTGGATCGTCATCGCCGCCGGACGATAGTCCAGCGCCTCCAGCGCCAGCGCGATCGACGATGCGACGATGATGACGGCGAGGTTAAGCTGCGCTTTGGAGAGCGAACATAAGTTCGTCATAGCTGACTTTCTTGGAGGCGACGAAATCGGTCAGCGCCTTGAGGCCGGCCTCGACCGCCTGCTTGCCGTTGGCGTGACCCTGCTCGACCCGCAGCACCTCGGCGTAGAGCGGCGCGATCGCGTTGGCGACTACGCTCGGATCCGGCGTGCGACGATTGGAGTGATAGGCGACGATGTTGCCGTGCTGGTCGAACGACGGGGTGATATGCGCGAACACCCAATAATGGTCACCGCTACGCGCCATGTTCTTGACGTAGCCGAAGATCTCGCGGCCGGCCGCGATGGTGTCCCACACCAAGCGGAACACTGCGCGCGGCATGTCGGGATGACGGATGATGCTGTGCGGCTGGCCAAGCAGTTCCGCCTCACTGTAGCCGGCGATGTGGCAGAACGTGCTGTTGGCGTAAGTGATGCGGCCCTTCAGATCCGTTTTGGAGACGATCAGCTCACCCGCCGGAAAGAACACTTCCTTGCCGGTCGGGCGGATTTCGACAGCCATCGCCTTTCTCCTCGGAGGGCACGCCTCTGTTTTAGGTAAGTTCAGGGGTTTGAATTTGTCTTAAAGCCTACGCCTCACGTCACGCCGATGGGCCAAACACGTATTCGTACGAAGCCGCTGAATGGAACCCAGCGAGGCCGACGATCAGTTCGCCGGCCTCGCTGAACTCATGCGGCTCGTTGTTCCACCAGTTCCTTGCGGACCTGGCCGAGATAACCGTTGATCTGCTCGGCAAGCTGCTCCGACTGTGAGGACAGCTGCGCCGAGGTCGTCATCGTCGACGCCGCCGCGCGTTCGTTGTCCTCGGCATTGCCGGCGAGCACGTGGATCGTTTCGGAGATCTCGCGCACCACCGCGAACGCCTCGTCGATATTGCGTGCGATCTCGGCGGTCGATTGCGACTGCGCGCCTGCTGCACCGGCCACCTGACGGGTGATGCTGTCGATCTCCGCGATGACGGTGCCGATCTCGCCGATCGAGCTGCTCACCGCGCCGGCGGCGCCGTGAACCTGGCCGACCTGCGCTTCGATCTCGCCGGTGAACTGCGCGGTCTGCGACGCCAGCGCCTTCACCTCATGTGCCACCACGGCAAAGCCGCGGCCGGCATCGCCGGCGCGCGCCGCTTCGATCGTGGCGTTGAGCGCGAGCAGATTGGTCTGGCTGGCGATCGCTTCGATCGCCTTGACCATCTCGCCGATGTTGTTGGCGACCTGCTTCAGCGCATCGACATTGCCGGTGGCTTCGCCGACGCTACTCACCGCCCGCGCGACGATCTCGGCGGAGCGATCGATCTCGGCACGCACGCCGCTGGCGCTCGACGTCAGCTCCGACGTCGCCGAGGCGACAGACTGCATATTGGCCGCGGCCTGTTCGGACGCCGCTGCGACCGAAGCCAGCTGCTCGCGCGCAGAGGACGCGCCGACCGTCAGCGTGCCGGCGGTGTCTTTCATCTCGGCCGAGCCTTGGTCGAGTGCAGTGACGATCGCGCTCGTGGTCGCCTCCAGCTCCGCCGTGCGGCCTTCGAAGCTCTTGATCCGCCGCTCGATGTTCTCGGCGGCCGTATTGATGGCGCCGGCGCCGTGCAGCAGCGCACCGTGCAACCCGCCCGGCAGGATGCGGCGGAAGTACTTGTTGTGATGCATCGCGGTCATCGCCGCAGTCGCCTCGCGAACGAAGGCGTCGCAATCGTCGATCATGTCGTTGATGGCGCGCAGCAGAGTGCCGGTGCGGCCGTCATCCGGAATGCCGAGGATCCGCGCTTCGAAATCGCCATCGGCGATGCGGCGGCAGACGGCGCTGGCTTCGCCGAGCAGTCGCCGGGTCTGGCTGATGCGGAACAGCGCCAGCCCGGCGAATGCCATGACGACGCCTTGGATCGCCATCGCGGCGACGTAGTACTCTAACACGCCGCACACCACAGCCGCGCCCGCGGCGACGATCAATCCGGCGACGTTAAGCCGCGCTCTTGAGAGAGAACATAAGTTCGTCATAGGAGGCCTTCTGGGAAGCGACGAAATCGGACAGGGCGCGAGAGCCGGCGGCAAGCGCCTCTTTGGCGTTGCGGTGGCTGCGCTCGGTGCGGAGGATTTCGGCGTAGAGCGGGATGATCGCGCCTTCGAGCACGCCGCGATCCGGCGCGCGCCGGTTGGAGTGATAGCCGACGATCCGCCCCGTGCCGTCGAACGACGGCGTGACATGCGCGAACACCCAATAGTGGTCGCCGTTGCGCGTCATGTTCTTCACATAGGCGAAGATTTCGCGACCCTGCTGCACGGCGTCCCACAGCAGCTTGAACACCGCGCGCGGCATATCGGGATGGCGGATGACGTTGTGCGGCTGGCCGATCAGCTCCGCCTCGCTATAGCCGGCGACATCGCAGAACAGGCGGTTGGCGTAAGTCAGCCGTCCTTTGGTGTCGGTCTTGGAGACGATCAATTCAGAAGCTGGGAAGAAGGCCTCCCGTCCGCTGGGCGTGACGTGGCGCATAGATGACCTCGATGGAACTCATTTGCGCCTGCTCGTTATTCGCAGAACTGTTGCGAATGGGTTTATTCCACCAAAGGTGAATTACTAAAGTTCATATTATTGATGTAAGCACCATCTAGATACCGTTTCCGAGGCGCCTGACGACGATAACCGGTATCTTGATGCCTCAATCACCGAGGCCGTGGGCGATCACCTTGCGCATCAGATTGGGCAAAGCCTCGTCCGACAGCGTCGAGATCTGCGTCCAGCGCATGCCGGCGGGGGCCCGGGTCGCGGCCGAGGCATGCGCCACATACACGGTCAGCTCCAGCGGAAAGTGCGTGAAGACGTGGCTGACGACGCCGGCTTTGCGGTGCCAGCGGGCGACGCCCTTCAGCGCGGGGGCCTGGGCCTTGGCGGTGGCTTCATCCTGATCGGGCAGCCAGTCGGAATTCGGCACCTCGGTCATGCCGCCGAGCAGGCCTTTGGCGGGGCGGCTGCGAACCAGCACCTGGTCGCCGCGGATCACCACGAAGGCGGCGCCGCGGCGCAGCGCCCCGGTCTTCTTCGGCGCCTTGCGCGGGAAGCTCTCGGCGTCGCCGCGCAGCCTTGCGGCACAGCCTTCCATCAGCGGGCACAGCGCGCAGGCCGGCTTCTTCGGCGTGCAGATGGTGGCGCCGAGATCCATCAGCGCCTGGGCGCTGTCGCCGGCGCGCGACGGGCCGAGCAGCGTCTCGGCCAGCGCCTTGATGCGCGGCTTGGCCTTCGGCAGTTCGTCCTCGACCGCGTAGAGCCGCGACACCACCCGCTCGATATTGCCGTCGACCGGCATCGTCCGCCGGCTGAACGCGATCGCCGCGATTGCGGCTGCGGTGTAGGGCCCGACGCCGGGCAGCGCGCGCAGCCCCTCCTCCGTATCCGGAAAGCGCCCGCCATGCTGGCGAGTCACCGCCACCGCGCAGGCGTGCAGATTGCGGGCGCGCGAGTAGTAGCCGAGCCCGGCCCACATCTTCAGCACGTCGTCGAGCGAGGCTTCGCCCAGCGCCGTCACCGTCGGCCACCGCGCCATGAACTTGTCGAAATACGGCCCGACTGCCCGCACCGTGGTCTGCTGCAGCATGATCTCCGACAGCCACACCGCGTAGGGATCGGCCGTCGCGCCGGGCGGCGCCCGCCACGGCAGGCTGCGGCGATGGCGGTCGTACCAGACGAGCAGCGCGGCGGGCCGCGCACGCAACGAAGCGTCGGCCGGGTCGTGCTCTGCTGTGATGACCGGGGATTGTTTCCGCCGCGGCGCCGCGCCTGCTAGACTCATGAGCGGTATCGTCGCAAAGCGTCCCTGCATGAGCAAGCCCGGCCCGATTTCCGCCAAGCCCCTGTCCGGCCTGTTGGGCGCAACGCTGTCCGAAGCGTTCGCCAAGCAGGGCTTTGCAGCGCGCGAACTGGTGACGCGCTGGTCCGAGATCGCCGGGCCTCAGATCGCCGCGCATTCCGAACCGCTGAAGATGCAGTGGCCGCGCCCCGTCGACGGCCAGCCGGTGGAACCGGCGACTCTGGTGCTGCGGGTCGAAGGCCCGATGGCGCTGGAGATCCAGCATTCCTCCGACCTGATCCTCGAACGGGTCAACCGCTTCCTCGGCTGGAATGCGGTCGGGCGGATCGCGCTGCGCCAGGCGCCGCTGTCGCGCCGGCCGCGCAAGACCGTGCCGCCTGGTCCCGATCCGGCGGCGGTCGCCCGCGTTGCTGCGACGCTCGACCAGGTCGCCGATCAGGAGTTGCGCGACGCGCTGGCGCGGCTCGGCGCGACGATCAAGCGGAAGTGACGCCGGCGGTTTGGGCGGTGTTCAGGCCCGGCATTGCCACAATTGTTGTTTCAAGCTAGCGACAATCCCAAGGTCGTGCGGCTGAAGCCGCTGACGTGTCGTTGTCCGCGGCGTGTCCCGCCGAACTGGAGCTGTTTGCCGATGATCACGCGCCGCACTTTTACCGCCGCCTTGTCGCTGACCGGGGTCTTCGCCGTCGCCGGCGTATCGCCGTTCCGGCTGATCGATGCGGCCTTCGCCCAGAGCAAGGAAGCCGCGGCGGCCGCCGATGTCGCCAAGCCGATGTCGCTACCCGACATGGCGCTCGGCCCGAAAGACGCCGCCGTCACCATCACCGAATACGCCTCGCTGACCTGCTCGCACTGCGCCGCGTTCAACGAGCAGGTCTATCCGCAGATCAAGAAGGCCTACATCGACACCGGCAAGATCCGCTACGTGTTCCGGGAATTCCCGCTCGACATCAAGGCCGCCGCCGGTTCGATGCTGTCGCGCTGCATCGCCAAGGAGGATTCCGCCAAGTACTTCGCGGTTACCGACGTTCTGTTCAAGAGCCAGACCGAGTGGGTGCTGAAAGACACCACCGAACAGCTCAAGCGCATCGGCAAGCAAGCCGGCCTGTCGGGCGAAGAGGTCGAAGCCTGCCTGAAGGACCAGAAGCTGCTCGACAAGATCGCCGCCGACCAGAAGTACGCCAACGAAGTGCTGAAGGTGAACGCCACCCCGACCTTCTTCATCAACGGCGAAATGCTGCGCGGCGAGAACTCGTTTGACGAATTCGCCAAGCGCATCGACGCCCTGCTGGCGAAGAAGAGCTGAGGCGGGGGCGTTCTCTGCCTGGTGCCAGCACTGCGCGCGATCCTTCACCACCGTCATTGCCGGGCTTGACCCGGCAATCCATCTCCTTCGCAAGACGCCCTTCCAGTTAGCGCGCTGACGCGCGATGGATCCGCGGGTCGAGCCCGCGGATGACGAGGGTGAATCCCCTCACGTTCGTCATTCCGGGGCGCGCCACCGGGTCCGGCCTTCGGCCGGCCCGATGACAGGCTCCGCGCGAGCCCGGAATCGATAACCACCGCGTTCATGATGGACCGGGCCCCCGTTCCGCGCATCATCGCAACCGCGACCACACGGCTTATGGATTCCGGATTGCGCGCAAAGCGCGCAATCCGGAATGACGAACGTTGCGTCAGCAAGCCTTTCAGAGAATGGGCAATACCTGGTTGCGACCGACACAGTCAGCAGCTTCCGAAATCCCCAGATTTATCGCGCTTTTTCGGCGAATCCCGCCGTGGAAAAGCCCTTCCGCGTGGTTGCTCCTGCCTTAATCGGCGGCCATTGTCGGCGGCTCAACGCTGATGGCTGCGAGCGAGTTGCGACCGGGCGGGACAACCTATGGTATTGTCGCGCTTGAGAGATTCGCTACAGCCGCACGAATCGCGGCCCATAGAGCATCGGACCAGATGAAACTCACGCGTCTCCGCCTCCACGGCTTCAAGTCGTTCGTCGAGCCCACCGACTTCATGATCGAGCCGGGTCTGACCGGCGTGGTCGGGCCGAACGGCTGCGGCAAGTCCAATCTGGTGGAAGCGCTGCGCTGGGCGATGGGCGAAACCTCGCACAAATCGCTGCGCGCCACCGACATGGACGCGGTGATCTTCGCCGGCTCGGGCAACCGTCCGGCGCGCAACCACGCCGAAGTGGTGATGTCGATCGACAATTCCGATCGCACCGCGCCGGCCGCGCTGAACGATTCCGACACCCTGGATATCTCGCGCCGGATCGAGCGCGAGGCCGGCTCGGTGTATCGCATCAACGGCCGCGAAGTTCGCGCCCGCGACGTGCAGCTGCTGTTCGCCGACGCCGCCACCGGCGCCCGGTCGCCGGCGCTGGTCCACCAGGGCAAGATCGGTGAAATCATTCAGGCCAAACCGGAACAGCGCCGCCGCGTGCTGGAAGACGCCGCCGGCGTCGCCGGTCTGCATGCCCGCCGCCACGAAGCCGAACTGCGGCTGAAGGCGGCCGAAACCAACCTGACCCGCGTCGAGGACGTGATCGGCCAGCTGTCGACCCAGGTCGACGGCCTGAAGAAGCAGGCGCGCCAGGCGATCCGGTTCCGCGAAGTCGCTGCCAAGGTCCGCAAGACCGAGGCGATGCTGTATCATATGCGCTGGCGCGACGCGCAGGCCGAAGTTGGCGCGGCCGCCGAGGTGCACGATCTTGGGGTGCGCCAGCTCGCCGAATGCACCCGCGTGCAGGCCGAAGCCTCCCGCATCCAGGCCGAGCGCGCCTCCACCTTGCCGAGCCTGCGCGAGGCCGAAGCCCGCGCCGCCGCCGGCCTGCAGCGGCTGATCAATGCCCGCGAACAGCTCGACCGTGAAGAAGCCCGCGCCAAGGAGCGCGTGGTCGAACTGGAACGGCGGCTGACGCAGTTCTCCTCCGACGTCGCGCGCGAGCAGCAGCAGGCGATCGACGCCGACGCCGCGCTGGAGCGGCTCGACACCGAAGACGTCGAGCTGCGCGAAGAGATCCTGGAGCGGGTCGAGAAGCGCAGCGGCGTCGACGAGCGCGTCGCCGAAGCCGATGCCTCGCTGAGCGAAGCCGAGCAGCTGTTCGCCGAACTCACCACCCAGCTCGCCGAACTCACCGCGCGGCGCAACCAGTTCGAGCAGAGCGTCCGCACCCATCGCGACCGGCTGGCGCGGCTCGATACCGAGATCAAGAACGTCGAGAGCGAGATCGACCGGCTGTCCGCCGAGACCTCCGGCGCCGGCGACCTGACCGAACTCGCCGAAGCGGTCGAGATCGCCCAGGAGCTGCTGGCCGAGCAGGAAGCCGCGGTGCAGGCCGCGGAAGCCGCACAAATCGCCGCGCGGCAGACGCTGGACGGCTCGCGGGCGCCGCTGGTCGAAGCTGATAAGAAGGTGCAGCGGCTCGAGACCGAAGCCAAGACGATCAGCAAGATCCTCAACGGCGAGACCAAGAATCTGTGGCCGCCGATCATCGACGGCATCACCGTCGCCAAGGGCTATGAAAAGGCGATCGGCGCCGTGCTCGGCGACGATCTCGACGCGCCGGTCGATCCGTCGGCGCCGATGCGCTGGACCGATGTCGGCGTGCAGCCGGAAGATCCGGCGCTGCCGGAAGGCGTCGAAGCGCTGGCGCAGCACGTCACCGCGCCGCCGGAGCTGGCGCGCCGCCTCGCCCAGATCGGCGTCGTCACCAAGGAGCGTGGCAATGAGCTGTGCGAAAAGCTCAAGACCGGCCAGCGGCTGGTATCGCTCGACGGCGACGTCTGGCGCTGGGACGGCTTCGTCGCCTCGGCCCATGCGCCGACCGGCGCCGCCCGCCGTCTCGCCGAACGCGCCCGCCTGACAGACATCGAGAACGAACTCGAGCAGGCCCGGATCGACGCCGCCGCTAAGCGCCAGGCGCTGGAGACTTCCGAAGCCGAATTGAAGATGGCGGCCGCCGCCGAGACCGCCTCACGTGAGGCGCTGCGCGGCGCCCGCCGCGAAGTCGACGCCGCCCGCGAGCGCTTCGCCGCCGCCGAGCGCGAGGTCAACCGCCACGCCGCGCGCAAGTCGGCGCTGGCCGAAGCGCAGTCGCGCCTCGCCACCGACCGCGCCGAAGCCGAAGCCGCGCTGGAGAACGCCGAAGCGCAGATCGCCGATCTGGAGCCGAACACCGAAGCCGAAGCCCGCCTCGCTGCGGTGCGCGGCGACATCGATGGCCGCCGCCGTATCGCTGCGCAGATCCGCGCCGAAGCCCAGGCGCTGGCGCGCGAAGCCGAGCTTGCCGACAAGCGGCTGCAGGCGATCGCCGCCGAGCGGATGGACTGGCAGAAGCGCAAGGCCGGCGCGGCGTCGCAGATCGCCACCGTCGAAGAGCGCGTCGCCGAACTCACCGCCGAGCGCGCCGAGCTCGAGAACGCGCCCGAAGTGTTCGCCGAGAAGCGCAGCGCGGTAATCACCGAGATCGAATTCGCCGAAGCCGATCGCCGCGCCGCCGCTGACGCACTGGCAGCCGCCGAACAGGCGATGTCCGAGACCGACCGCCTGGCGAAAGCCTCGCTCGAACAGCTTTCCAGCGCCCGCGAAGCCTGCGCCCGCGCCGAGGAACGGATGGAAGCGGCCCGCCGCCGGCTCGAAGACGTCGAGCGCGAAATCCGCGACATGCTCGAGGTCGAGCCGCAGGCTGCCGCCCAGCTCGCCGAGATCGTCGAGGGCGCCGACCTGCCGCCGCTCGCCGAGATCGAAGAGAGCCTGGACAAGCTGCGCCGCGACCGCGAGCGGCTCGGTGCCGTCAACCTGCGCGCAGAGGAAGAACTCAACGAGGTCGAGACCCAGCACGGCACGCTGGCGGCCGAGCGCGACGATTTGGTCGAAGCGATCAAGAAGCTGCGCACCGGCATTCAGAGCCTGAACAAGGAAGCCCGCGAGCGGCTGCTCGCCTCGTTCGACGTCGTCAACGGTCACTTCAAGCGGCTGTTCACCACGCTGTTCGGCGGCGGCGAAGCCGAGCTGAAGCTGATCGAGAGCGACGATCCGCTCGAAGCCGGTCTCGACATCATCGCCAAGCCGCCGGGTAAGAAGCCGCAGTCGCTGTCGCTGCTGTCGGGCGGCGAGCAGGCGCTGACCGCGATGGCGCTGATCTTCGCGGTGTTCTTGACCAACCCGTCGCCGATCTGCGTGCTGGACGAAGTCGACGCGCCGCTCGACGACCACAACGTCGAACGGTTCTGCGACCTGCTCACCGACATGGCGAAGACCACGGAAACGCGGTTCATCACCATCACCCACAACCCGATCACCATGGCCCGCATGAACCGCCTGTTCGGCGTCACCATGGCCGAACGCGGTGTCTCCCAGCTGGTCTCCGTCGACCTCCAGGGCGCGGTGGATATTCTGGATCAGAACGTGGCGTGAGCGGCGCTCGCGCCAGGGCAGTGACGCGGCGCAGAAGGATCAACGGATCCGTCATCGCCGGGCTTGACCCGGCGATCCATCTTGTTCGCAAATCATCTTCGTGCTGCGCGCTGCGCGCTCTGATGGATGCGCGGGTCAAGCCCGCGCATGACGCACCAATGAGCGGCGACACATCGAGCAGCTGTACTCCTGCGCTGCCGGCGAGACGCGGTGTCATCCGGCAAAGGGTGAGCTGTTGATCCCCCCATCCCTCCCCGCCGAACTCAGAGCCGCGCTGGAGCAGAAGCTGCACGGCCTCGCGCGTGCCGATGCGGCGGCGCGGGCGGAGCGGATTTCGCTGACCTATCGCGGCGGCGGCACCTCGGCGCCGATCACCAGCGAGGCCGACGCGCTGGCCTATGCGGGCGCGCGGATGCCGGCGACCTACGCGGCGGTGATCGCCTGTCTCAACGCGCTGTCTGCGATCCGTCCTGACTTCGCCCCGGCCACGCTGCTCGACGTCGGCGCCGGGCCTGGCACCGCGAGCTGGGCCGCCGCGCAGGCGTTCGACACGCTGCAGCGCTTCACCCTGCTCGACGCCAATCCGGCGCTGCGCAACCTCGCCCTGCAGCTCGCTGAGACCACGCGGCTGCCGGCGATCGACTACCGGCTCGGCGACGCCGGCAAGGCTCTGGCCGATGCGCCGGAGGCGGCGCTGGTGATCGCCAGCTACGTCATCAACGAACTCTCCGACGCGGCGCGCGCAACCTTTGCCGACGCGCTGTGGCGTAAGACCACCGATACGCTGCTGGTGGTCGAACCCGGCACGCCCGCCGGCTACCAGCGCATCCTCGACCTGCGCGACCGGCTGATCGCCCAAGGCGCGCGCGTGATCGCGCCATGCCCGCACGAGGCTGCCTGTCCGCTGACCGCGCCGGACTGGTGCCACTTCGTGCAGCGGCTGCCGCGCTCGAAGCTGCATCTGCAGCTCAAGGCCGCCGACGTCCCGTTCGAAGACGAGAAGTTCAGCTACGTGGCGCTGACGCGCGCCGCATTGCCGGAGCGGCCAGCGCGCGTGCTGGCGCAGCCCGAGCAGACCAAGGCGGCGATCACCGCCAAACTCTGCACGCCCGCGGGCAAGCTCGAGCTCGCCGTCGCCGCGCGGCGCGACAAGCCGGCCTATGCGCGGTTCCGGCGCCTCGACTGGGGCGACACCGTCGATTGAACATTCGCACCTGCAGCGACGACCAAGGGATGCCGCGCGGGTGGCGCGGTCCCGGCCGCACGCGTGCCGTCCAGGCGCAAGGTGCAGGGTCGTCGTTGAATGGGAACCGGCAATATGTGGATCTTTCTCGGCATCGTCGTCGCGCTCGCGCTGTATGCGCTCGTGACCTACAACCGCCTGGTGGCGCTGCGGCAACGCGTCGGACAGGCGTTCGCCGACATCGACGTGCAGCTCAAGCAGCGGCACGATTTGATTCCGAACCTGGTCGAGACCGTGAAGGGCTATGCGGCGCATGAGCGCTCGACGCTCGAAGACGTCGTCAAGGCACGCAACGCCGCGATCTCAGCGCAGGGGGCCGGCCAGATGGCCGCGGCCGAGAACGCGCTGACCGCCTCGCTCGGCCGGCTGATCGCGCTCGGCGAGGCCTATCCGGACCTCAAGGCCAACGCCAATTTCCAGCAGCTGCAGGGCGAACTCAGCGACATCGAGAACAAGATCGCGGCGAGCCGCCGGTTCTTCAATAACGCCGTGCAGGAGTACAACACCGGCATCCAGCAGATGCCCGCCGCGCTGTTCGCCGCGCCACTCGGCTTCACCCACAAGGATTACTTCGACCTCGGCGAGACGCGCACCCAAGTGGAGCAGGTGCCGCAGGTGAAGTTCTAGTTCGAACGCCTCTCGCTCCCCTCCCCCTTGCGGGGAGGGGTC
>NZ_QUML01000039.1:0-47913 GCF_010907025.1 Rhodopseudomonas sp. BR0G17
CGCGCCGCCGGCACGCGAACCGTGCCGGCACGGAACTCTAGCAGCCAGCGGGAGGTGGGAGAAGCGATCTCGATCTGCCGCGCCGGACATGGAAGAGCCCCGCCCGGCGGGGGAACGGGACGGGGCTCTCCGATCCGGCCGCGTCGGTGGCGTCCGGACCCACGTTCAAGCGAATTGCGCGTCCACCTGAACGATCAAAGAGCAGCGGCCTGTCGGCTGCGCCGCTCGGTCTGCTGAGGCAATGCCCGCCCGCGCGCGATGTTCCGCGCAGCGATGTCGCAGTGGTCCGGATTTTTGCCGGTCAGGGAACCCTGAGCCACGCAGCGGCGTCATCAGCCGCCGGTATCGCTCCTTGTCTGCGTCCGCTACCAATCCGCCTGCGATTCGATCCGATCGCTTCCCTCCGCCGGAGACTGCCATGACAATCACCACTGCCCACATTCCAGCCATCGTCGCGTTGATCGCCGGTATCCTGATTCTGGTGATGCCGCGGCTGCTGAACTTCATCGTCGCGATCTATCTGATCTGCGTCGGACTGATCGGTCTGGGCGCGTTGCGTTTCCTGCATCTTTAGTCGGCTCGGGTTCCGCCAGCTTGCTTGAGACCGCTAAAACGTGGTCTAAAGCGCCCGTTTTCTGTTCCTCTTTCGCGGACCGTTGAGAGCCATGGCCAAAGCCGCTTCGAAGAAGAAGACCGCCCCGAAATCCAAGTCTTCCGGGACTGCGCGTGGAAAGGGCGCTGCCGCGTCGAGTGCACGCAAGGCAGTGGCGAAGAGCCCGCCGAAGCCGGCCAAGAAGGCTGTTAGCAAGCCGGCCGCCAAGCCCGCTGCAAAGCCCGCCGCGAAGTCGAAAGCGGTGACCAAGCCCGCCACCAAGACGGTGACCAAGGCTGCGGCCAAGCCGGCAGCTAAGCCAGCGACCAAGCCGGCCGCCAAGGCGGTGGCCAAGGCAGCTGCGAAGCCCGCCAAGAAGCCCGCCGCCAAGGCCGTTGCCGCGCCGAAGGCCGGCAAGTGGGTCTACACCTTCGGTGACGGCAAGGCCGAAGGCCGCGCCAACATGCGCGACCTGCTCGGCGGCAAGGGCGCCAACCTCGCCGAGATGGCCAATCTCGGCCTGCCGGTGCCTCCGGGCTTCACCATCCCGACCTCGGTCTGCACCTACTTCTACGCCAACGGCAAAACCTATCCGAAGGAGCTGCAGTCGCAGGTCGAGCGCGCGCTCGAGCACGTCGGCAAGCTCACCAACAAGAAGTTCGGCGACGCCAAGAACCCGCTGCTGGTGTCGGTGCGCTCCGGCGCCCGCGCCTCGATGCCGGGCATGATGGACACCGTGCTCAACCTCGGCCTCAACGACGAGACGGTCGAAGCGCTGGCCGAGAAGTCGGGCGATCGCCGCTTCGCCTATGACAGCTATCGCCGCTTCATCACGATGTACTCGGACGTGGTGCTCGGCTTCGAGCACCATCACTTCGAGGAAATCCTCGACGCCTATAAGGACGCCAAGGGCTTCACGCTCGACACCGACCTCGATGCCGACGACTGGGTCGATCTGGTCGGCCAGTACAAGGAAGCCGTGGCGCGCGAGACCGGCGAGGACTTCCCGCAGGATCCGCATGCCCAGCTGTGGGGCGCGATCGGCGCGGTGTTCTCGTCGTGGATGAACGCGCGCGCGGTGACCTACCGCCGCCTGCACGACATTCCGGAATCCTGGGGCACCGCCGTCAACGTCCAGGCGATGGTGTTCGGCAATATGGGTGAGACCTCGGCGACCGGCGTCGCCTTCACCCGTAACCCGTCGACCGGCGAAAGCCGGCTGTACGGCGAGTTCCTGATCAACGCGCAGGGTGAAGACGTCGTCGCCGGCATCCGCACCCCGCAGGACATCACCGAGCACGCCCGCATCGAATCCGGCTCCGACAAGCCGTCGATGGAAATGGCGATGCCGGAGGCGTTCAAGGAGCTGACCCGGATCTATACCCTGCTTGAGAAGCACTATCGCGACATGCAGGACATGGAGTTCACGATCGAGCAGGGCAAGCTCTGGATGCTGCAGACCCGCGGCGGCAAGCGCACCGCCAAGGCGGCGCTGCGGATCGCGGTCGAGCTCGCTAACGAAGGCCTGATCAATCGCAAGGACGCCGTGACTCGGATCGAGCCCGGCTCGCTCGACCAGCTGCTGCACCCGACCATCGATCCGAACGCCAAGCGCGACGTGATCGCCACCGGCCTGCCGGCCTCGCCCGGCGCCGCCTCGGGTGAGATCGTGTTCTCGTCGGATGAGGCCGCCAAGCTGCATGCCGACGGCCGCAAGGTCGTGCTGGTGCGCATCGAGACCAGCCCGGAAGACATCCACGGCATGCATGCCTCGGAAGGCATTCTCACCACCCGCGGCGGCATGACCTCGCACGCCGCCGTGGTGGCGCGCGGCATGGGCAAGCCCTGCGTCTCCGGCTGCGGCGCGATCCGCGTCGACTACGGCCGCGGCACGATGATGATCGGCAACCGTACCTTCAAAGCCGGCGACATCATCACCATCGACGGCGGCACCGGCCAGGTGCTGGCCGGCAAGATGCCGATGATCGAGCCGGAACTGTCGGGCGACTTCAACACGCTGATGGGCTGGGCCGACGAAGTCCGCAAGCTCAAGGTCCGCGTCAACGCCGACACCCCGGCCGACGCCCGCACCGCGATCAAGTTCGGCGCCGAAGGTATCGGCCTGTGCCGGACCGAGCACATGTTCTTCGAAGAGACCCGCATCCGCACCGTTCGCGAGATGATCCTCGCCGAAGACGAGCAGTCGCGTCGCTCCGCGCTCGCCAAGCTGCTGCCGATGCAGCGCGCCGACTTCGTCGAGCTGTTCGAGATCATGAAGGGCCTGCCGGTGACGGTGCGCCTGCTCGATCCGCCGCTGCACGAGTTCCTGCCGCACACCCAGGCGGAGATCGAGGAAGTGGCGCGGGCGATGAACGCCGATCCGCGCCGGCTTGCCGATCGCGCCCGCGAGCTCGCCGAGTTCAATCCGATGCTCGGCTTCCGCGGCTGCCGTCTGGCGATCGCCTATCCGGAGATCGCCGAGATGCAGGCCCGCGCGATCTTCGAGGCCGCGGTCGAGGCCGAGAAGCGCACCGGCGAGCAGGTCGGTCTCGAAGTGATGGTGCCGCTGATCGCGACCCGCGCCGAGTTCGAGCTGGTCAAGGCCCGGATCGACGCCACCGCGCAGGCGGTGAACCGCGATACCGGCAGCAATCTGAAGTACCATGTCGGCACCATGATCGAGCTGCCGCGCGCCTGCCTGATGGCCGGCGATATCGCCGAGAGCGCCGAGTTCTTCTCGTTCGGCACCAACGACCTGACCCAGACGACGTTCGGCATCAGCCGCGACGACGCTGCCAGCTTCCTCGGCACCTATATCGAGAAGGGCATCTTCTCGGTCGATCCGTTCGTGTCGGTGGACCGCGACGGCGTCGGCGAGCTGGTCCGCATCGGCGTCGAGCGCGGCCGCAAGACTCGCGCCAAGCTCAAGGTCGGCATCTGCGGCGAACACGGCGGCGATCCGGCGTCGGTGGCGTTCTGCCACGAGGTCGGCCTCGACTACGTGTCGTGCTCGCCGTACCGCGTGCCGATCGCGCGGCTCGCCGCCGCGCAGGCTGCGCTCGGCAAGGGCATCGCCAGCCAGGCGTAATCGCGCCTCGCAAGACTGATCAGATTTCGAATGGCCGGGCTTCGTCCCGGCCATTTGTATTTGCGCGCTGGTAACCAGCGGCGCGGCTCACGTGCAATGTCTTGTTAACGACGTCGCACAACGCATTCTTAACCACCGTTATGAAGCGCTGATTCACCACATTCGCAGCCGGTTCCACGAACTGACAGCTTGGCGTTGCGTGTTGCGCGGATGCATCGGCCATTAACGCACGGGCAACTTTAATCGGATAACAACAGAAACGATCAACTTGTCCGAAACCGTCGGACTTGATCGCGAGTAAGCGTTGCGTGAGCGTATCGATGTCAGTCATGCGTAACCGGTCGAAGGGCGCGCGGATTGCGTCCTTCGGCCTCGGGGTCTGTGTCTTCGCGGCGCTGCCCAACGAAATCGGACACCAGGATATTGCGTCGCTGCTGGTTCGGCAGACGGGCGTCACCGAGCGCTGGCAGAAGCGGATGTTCGCGTCCTCGCTCGGCTCGGTGCAGGTCGCGACGTTCTCGTTCGGCCGGCCGCTCGGAACCTGGACTCCGCAGCTCGGCTCGTCGCGCCTGGTCAGCATCGAAGGCCGCAGCGGCGGTCTCGCTGCGACCCACAATCCGCTGCTGCAGGCGCCGTCCCGTTACCAGGCGTCCGACTACCCGAAGGTCGACCGCACCCTGAAGGGCGACCGCCTCGCGCTTGCCAAGCCCGACCAGTCGCCGACCCTCGAGGTCGCGCCGACGCCGGAGGATGGCGGAGCTCAGGCGCCGAACGTTGCTGGCGCCAAGACCGCCGACCAATTCCCGGGTTCCGATCAGAACGGCGCGGTCCACGCGGCCGAAGCTTCGCCGGCGCTCGATCCGGAGCTTGCCGAGGCGCTGAAGTCCGACCCGCTGCCGCAATACGACGGCTCGCTGTCGCTCGATAAGGACCACGAGGCGGCCGCTGTCGCGCCGCGGCCGCGCGATCCGTTCTCGTTCAAGACCGCCAGCCTGTTCTTCGGCACCGGCTCGCTTGGCGGCATGGATGAGTCGCTCGAGCAATGGCAGCCGGGCGAAGAGCCGATCATCGTGTCGCCGAACGCAGCCGATCCCGACATGAAGTCGCCGCTGCCGCAAACCGCTGCGCTCGACCCATCTGCGTCGGGCGAGACCATCGCCGGCAAGGGCCAGGTCAACGCCGATCACCACGTCAAGACGCCGGCCGAGCGGCTTGGCCTCGCCAATGACTCCAAGCTTCGCGCCAAGCACGAGAAGTGCCTGGCGGAAGCCGTGTATTTCGAATCGCGCGGCGAAAAGGTGCGCGGCCAAATCGCGGTGGCGCAGGTGGTGCTCAACCGCGCGTTCTCCGGCTTCTATCCGACCAACGTCTGCGGCGTGGTCTATCAGAACAAGAACCGCCGCTACGCCTGCCAGTTCACCTTCGCCTGCGACAACATCGCCGACGTGGTGCGCGAGCCGGAGATGTGGGATCGCGCTCGCAAGATCGCGCGCGCAATGCTCGACGGCAAGCTGTGGCTGCCCGAAGTCGGCAAGTCGACTCACTACCACGCGTACTGGGTGCGGCCGTCCTGGGTCCACGAGATGAAGAAGATGTACAAGTTCGGCGTACACACCTTCTATCGTCCGCGCGCCTGGGGCGACGGCAGCGACGCCCCGAGCTGGGGCACCGCCGCCGAAACCGCCTCGATCGCCGCCCAACTCGCCGAAGCCGCCAAGAGTTCTGCGGAGATTCAGGCGAAGGGCAACTAAGCGCATCGTGGTGTGCGGGCATCGCCCCGCGGTCGGTGGTATCGTCCACATGCCCCAAGCATGTCATTCCGGGGCGCGCGAAGCGCGAACCCGGAATCTCTCGGTTTGGAAGGCGGCGCTTTGCCCCGCTTCAGATTCCGGGTTCGCTCGCTCTCGCGAGCGCCCCGGAATGACACCTTCAGCTTTCGTCATTCCGGGATGCGCTGCGGAGCAGCGCAGGCCCGGAATCCATAGCCTCTGCGCTTGCGCTTTGGTCGAAGCGGTTATTGCGCTGTGCCTCAACGCGATGACGGTGGTTATGGATTCCGGGCTCGCGCTTCGCGCGCCCCGGAATGACATGGCGGAGTCTGACTTTAGCCGAAAGCGTCTCGGCTAACCGTCTGCCTACGCGTCGATATCCAGCGCGACGTCGAAGTTCGGGGCCGAGTGCGTCAGTGCGCCGGAGGAGGCGTAGTCGACGCCGGTGGCGGCGATGCTGCTGATCGACTCACGGGTGACGCCGCCGGAGGCTTCGAGCACGACGCGGCCGCCACTCATCGCGACGGCCTGCTTCAAGGTGTCGAGGTTCATGTTGTCGAGCAGCACGACGTCGGCGAGGCCGGTGTCGAGCACCTCGCGAAGCTGATCGAGAGTGTCGACTTCGATCTCGATCTTGACCAGATGGCCGATCTTGGCGCGCGCCGCTTCGAGCACCGGGCGAATACCGCCGGCCACCGCGATGTGGTTGTCCTTGATCAGGATGGCGTCGTCGAGGCCGAAGCGGTGGTTGAAGCCGCCGCCGCAGCGCACCGCATACTTCTCCAGCGCGCGCAGGCCGGGCGTGGTCTTGCGGGTGCAGCAAATCCGCATCTTGGTGCCGGCGGTGTGGCGGACGTAGTCTGCCGTCAGCGTCGCGATGCCAGAGAGCCGGCCGACGAAGTTCAGCGCGGTGCGCTCGCCGGTCAGCACGGCGCGGGCCGGGCCGGAGATCGTCAGCACCTGAATGCCGGCCGCCACCGTGTCGCCGTCGCGCACATGGGCGGTGATGGCGACTTCTGTCGAGAGCTGGCGGAAGGTCTCGATCGCCAGCGGCAGCCCGGCGATCACGCCGGCCTGGCGCGCCACCAGGATGGCGTGGGCTTGGGTCGCCTCCGGGATGGTCGCGACCGAGGTGACATCGCCGGCGCGGCCGAGATCCTCATCGAGCGCGCGGCGCACCGCATCGGTGATCGCCAATGGCGACAGGAATGCATCGGGATGCAGCAGGGCAGACGGCAACATGAAAGGTGGTCCTGATCAGGCGAGGGATTGCGCGGCGAGGCGTGGCGCGCGCGGGGCAGCGTCGCCGAGCGCGGCAGCGCGTTCGCGGGCCTGCGCCAGCGACGTGGTGGTGCGCTTGGCCTGCGCCGGGTTCTCGGTCGGATAGTCGGCGCGGTAATGCGCGCCGCGGCTCTCGGTCCGTGCCAGCGCCGCGGTGGCGACCAGCAGCGCGGTCGTCGCCATATTGGCGAGCGTGGTCGACGAGGTCTCGGCTTCGAGCGCCGCAAAGGTGCGCACTGCTTCGGTCAACCCGTCACGATCGCGGATCACGCCGACCTTGCCGGCCATGGTCTGCCGCAGCAACTGCTCCTGCGCCGGATCGATCGGCGTGCTTTGCGTCTCGTGCACGTCAAGCCGCGACTTGGTGGCAGCGAGTTCGGTGCCGGCGATGTCCTCGGCGATCCGTGCCGCGTACACCACCGCTTCGAGCAGCGAATTCGAAGCAAGCCGGTTGGCGCCATGAGCGCCGGTGCAGGACACTTCGCCCGCCGCCCACAGCCCACGCAGCGAGCTGCGGCCGTGCATATCCACAGCGATGCCGCCCATGTGGTAGTGCGCCGCCGGCGCGATCGGGATTGGCTGGGTCGCGGGATCGATCCCGGCCGAGATGCAGCTCTCGTACACGGTCGGGAAATGCTCGGCGAAATGCGTGCCCAGCGCCTTGGTGGCGTCGAGATAAGCGCCGCGGCCGGAGGCGACTTCGGCGAACACACCGCGGGCGACGATATCGCGCGGCGCCAGCTCGGCGAGCGGATGCGCCGCGAGCATGAAGCGCTCGCCCTGGCCGTTGATCAGGATCGCGCCTTCGCCGCGCAGCGCCTCGGTGGCAAGCGGCGCCGGATCGCGACCGACCATGATGGCGGTCGGATGGAACTGCACGAATTCCGGGTCGGCGATTCGCGCGCCGGCGCGGGCCGCGATCGCCAGTCCGACGCCGCGGGCTTCGATCGGATTGGTAGTTACGGCATAGAGATGGCCGATGCCGCCGGTGGCGAGCACCACGGCACGCGCGGCGATGTGCATCGGCGCGCCGGCGGCGTTGCCGACCTTGCGCAGCCGTAGTCCGGCGACCGAGTCGTCGTGCATCAGCAGCCCGTCGGCGAACCAGCCTTCGATCACCTTGATCGACGGCGTCTTGCGCACCGCGTCAGTGAGCGCGCTGATGATCGCTTGGCCAGCCATGTCGCCGCGGACGTGGACGATGCGCCGCGCCGAATGCGCCGCCTCGCGCGCGACAGCCAGCCGGCCTTCGAGGTCGCGGTCGAACGGCACGCCGTAGCTGAGGAGATCGTGGATGCGTGCGGCGGCTTCGCCGGCCAGGCGATGCGCCACCGCCTCGTCGACCAGTCCGGCACCAACTGCGATGGTGTCCGCCGCGTGCGATTCGGCGCTGTCGCCTTCGCCGACCGCAGCGGCGATGCCGCCCTGCGCCCAGGCGGTGGAGGCGCCTTCGCCGAGCGGTGCGGCGCTGATCACCGTCACCGGACGCGGCGCCAGCTTCAGCGCGCAGAACAGGCCGGCGAGACCGCCGCCGACGATAACGACGTCACCATGGACGCCAAGATGTGCGAACTCGGGCGTGGTGCTCATGCGGCGATCCAACTCTCACGCGATTGTCCGCGAACGCCTTCGATGCACAGCGATGGCGGCACGGACGCCGCCATTCGTCGCAAGCCCTGAGGCTCAGTTGTTCAGGTTGATCATCCGCTCCACCGAGCGCCGGGCCGGCGCGATGATGGCGGGATCGACCGTCACTTCCTCACGCAGATACACCAGGCTGTCGAGGATCTTCGCCAGCGTGATCCGCTTCATGTGCGGGCACAGATTGCACGGCCGCACCATTTCCACGTCGCGCAGCTCGGCCTGGACGTTGTCGGCCATCGAGCACTCGGTGATCATCACCACGCGCTTCGGATGCTGGGTCTTGACCCAGTTGATCATGTGCGCGGTCGAGCCGGTGAAGTCGGCTTCGGCCAGTACGTCCGGCGGACATTCCGGATGCGCGATGATCTTCACGTTCGGATCGGCCTCGCGATAGACGCGCAGCTCGTCGCCGGTGAATCGCTCGTGGACCTCGCAGGCGCCCTTCCAGGCGATGATCTTCACCTTGGTCTGGGAGGCGACGTACTTCGCCAGATACTGATCCGGCACCATGATGACGCGATCGACGCCGAGGCTTTCGACCACCTGCACGGCGTTCGACGAGGTGCAGCAGATATCGACCTCGGCCTTCACGTCGGCCGAGGTGTTGACATAAGCGACCACCGGCACGCCGGGGAATTTCTCGCGCAGCAGACGAACGTCGGCGCCGGTGATGGAAGAGGCGAGCGAGCAGCCGGCGCGGGAATCCGGGATCAGCACGCGCTTCTCCGGATTCAGGATCTTCGACGTCTCGGCCATGAAGTGCACGCCGCACTGCACGATGGTCGAAGCCTTCACCTTGGTGGCTTCGATCGCGAGTTGCAGCGAGTCGCCGACGATGTCGGCGACGCAGTGGAAGATTTCCGGCGTCTGGTAGTTGTGCGCCAGGATCACGGCGTCGCGCTCGCGCTTCAGCTCATTGATCGCCTTGACGTAGGGCGCCATGAACGGCCACTCGACCGGCGGAATGACGGTCTGCACCTTCTCGTACAGGTGCGCCGTGGCGGCCTCGACCTCCGGCGTCCATTCCAAGGACGGCATCGGCAGCGCGCGGGCGCGTTCAGTGGCACTCAGCGGCGCGCGCGGAAGCGATCCTTGGCGCGCATGCGGCGGCAGGCCGAAATTCTCCGGACCGTAGAGTTCAGCAAGCGGCATCGACGCCTCCTTGTACCGCGCTCCAATATATACTCAGTTTGAGCATATGCTGGGTTTGAGAAATCCGGCCACGATGGGCCGGCAACTTTCCAACCGCTGCGATGAACCGCTTCCCTAAAGCCTTCGCGTCCCCGCGCCCCGCTTTCAGGAACCTATGAGGAAACACTTATCCTCATTCAGAGCATAACTAATATAACACGTGGCTCCAGGTTCCGCCAGAGGCCGAAAGGGCTAAATCGTCACACCAGAGTCACGCATTTGCATCGCTGCAGCGCAGCGATCTTTACAGCGAGCCTGCGCTTTCTCTAACTCACGTCGGCATCTGCAAGCACAATTCAAGGGGGAGCGACAATGGCGACGTTCAAGGCGATCCGGATCGACAAGGCCGAGAAGGGCACCGTTGCGGCGCTGACCCAATTCGACGAGGCCGAGCTGATGGACGGCGACGTCACGGTCGCGGTCGAGTGGTCGACCCTCAACTACAAGGATGGTCTCGCCCTCACCGGCAAGGCGCCCGTGGTGCGCCGTTTTCCGATGATCGCCGGGATCGATTTCGACGGCACTGTGCTGGAGTCGTCGCATCCCGACTGGAAGGCCGGCGACAAGGTGGTGTGCAACGGCTGGGGCATGGGTGAAACGCACCTCGGCGCCTATGCGGAGAAGGCCCGCGTCAAGGGCAACTGGCTGGTGCGGTTGCCGCAGTCGCTGAGCGCGCGAGACGCGATGGCGATCGGCACCGCCGGCTACACCGCGATGCTCAGCGTGCTGGCGCTGGAGAAGCACGGGCTCACCCCGCAGGATGGACCTGTGGTGGTCACCGGCGCGGCCGGAGGCGTCGGCTCGGTGGCGATCGCGCTGTTGTCGAAGCTCGGCTATCACGTCATCGCTTCGACCGGCCGGGCATCCGAAGAGGCTTACTTGCGCCAGCTTGGGGCCGCCGAGATCATCGACCGCAACGAGTTGTCCGGTCCGGCCAAGCCGCTGGCGAAGGAGCGCTGGGCCGGCGGCATCGACAGCGTCGGCTCGACCACGCTGGCCAATCTGCTGTCGATGACCAAGTACCGTGGCGCCATCGCGGCCTGCGGCCTCGCAGCCGGCATGGACCTGCCCAGCTCGGTCGCCCCGTTCATTTTGCGTGGAGTGTGTCTTTACGGCATCGACTCGGTGATGTGCCCGCTGCCGGAGCGGAAGCGCGCCTGGGAGCGACTCGCAACCGACCTCGATCCGGCAAAACTTGCGGAAATCACGCAGGAAATTTCCCTCGACCAGGTCATCGACGCCGGCGCCAAGGTGCTGGCCGGTCAGGTCCGCGGCCGCATCGTGGTGAAAATTTCGTAGGGGATCGGTTACTTCGTTCAGACTTTACCAACCAAGCTGCGCCATTCTTGCCGCAGTTTGTATGGTAAGGATCGGGTTAAGCGAGTTTCACCCGCTCCCAGTAGGAGTACAGGCATGTTTGCGCGTTTCGTTGTCGGCGCTGTGATATCCGGCGCTGCGGTCCTTCCGGCGATGGCCGGTTCGATGAATGCGGACGAGGCGCGCAAATTCGTCGCCAACAAGGTGTTCGCGTTCACCTGCTTCGACGGAACCCGCGGCGCAGGCCGCGTGTTCGACGATGGCGGCGCCGCCGGCCAGGTCCAGTTCTCCGGCTCCGGTCCCAACCGTTTCATGCGGCTGCCCGGCAACACGCTGCAGGTTCGCGGCGAGGCGATCTGCGCGTCGATCAAGGGCATTCCGTTCGAGCCCTGCTTCAACCTCAACAAGACCAGCGAGCGCAGCTTCCGCGGTTCGGTGTCGGGGATGGGCTTTGCGTATTGCGACTTCCGCCATCAGGGCCGGATCCAGCTCGCGCGCGCCATTTCGCATTCTCACGCGCAGAGCCGGCCGCGCTCGCTGCACGTGCCGGGCACTCAGCAGCGTGCCGAAGTCACCGCCAGCGTTCCGACGCCGCGCGTCGAGTCGGCCCGGCTCGATCCGCCGAGGGCCGAGACCGCAAAGATCGAAGCCGCGTCCGAACTGCGCCGCTCGACGGACTAACACTGATCGTTCCTGCTTCTGATCTCATGATCAGTTAAGCCCCCGACGACGGCGGAGGCTGCGATGGCGCGTCCGCCGCCGCTGTGCCGCGCGGCCGGAACAAGATGCGCTGATACAGCCAACCGATCGCCACCAGCACTACGCCGAGGCCCATGAACGACAACGCCCGGTACACGCCGGTCAGCGTCGACATGTCGATCACGAACACCTTCAGCACGGTGAGGCCGATCACCACCGCCGACGCCAGTCGCGCGCGCTGTGAGTTGAACAGCAATCCGGCACCGAGCAGGATCACACCGCAGATCAGCCACGCTACCGAGTAGGTGTATTGTTCGGCATCGGTGGTCGGTCCGTACGACAGAATCGGGCCGTGATACACGCGCTGCACCTGCAGCGTCACGTAAGCGAGCCCCATGATCAGCGCCAATACGGCGAAGCCGTTGCCGTAGACCGGGCGCCGCACGCCTGCGACCGCATAGGACAGCAGCAGCGCCAGCACGGCCGGCAGCGCGTAAGCGAGCACGAGGCGGTTGATGATCAGCCCGCCGACATCGGTGGCCCAGAACGTCGGGTTCTCCCACAGCAGCAGGCCGAACACACTGCCCAATGCGGCGAAGATCGCGAGCAGGATCGCAGCGATATTGTGGACGGGGCTGTGGCTGCGCAGCCGCAGCCGTTCCAGGCCGATCGCCATGGCCAGCGTGACGCAAACCTGCAGCGCGACTTCGGTGAGCCCCGCGGTGTCGCGATAGACGTCGCCGCCGTTTACGGCATGACGGATTTCCATAAAGGCCAGTAGCACCGTGAACAGGAGCGCGGCGGATTCCACCATGCGGAGCGGTTTGTCGTCGCCGCGCCGGCGCATCCAGATGCTAGCCAGCCAGAACGAGGCCGCCGGCACGCCGTAGCCCCACAGCAGCCAGTTGAACACCGGTGTGGTGCCGACCGCGTCGCCGACGATCCGCGGCTCCCAGCCGATCCGCGCCACCACGATGCCGGCGAGGATCGCGGCGAGCCAGCGCAGGAAGGGGATCGGTCGTTGCAGCGAGATCCACGCGGTGCCTGCCGCCATCAGCGCCAGCGCGATAGTGAGCCAGCCCTTCTCCAGCGCGAAGGTCAGCCCCAGCGCCAGCGCGCCGAGCGTTCCGGTTGCGAACAGCGCGATCGAGATCGGCAGCCCCGGTCGGTTATCACGCTTGCTGAGATGCTCGGTGGCGAAACCGAACGCGGCGGCGAGCACGACGGCGACGATCGCGAACGGAATCGAGCGGTCGAGATGCGCGATCCGTGCGTACAGTGCGATCAGCAGCGCCAGCGGTGTGAACACGCCGGCTGCAGCCCAGATCACCGGAACAGCTGCGCTCGAAGATCGTCCCTGCGCCAGGATGCCGAAGCCTGCGAAGCCGAGGCCGAACACTGCGGCGGCAATCAGATGCGTCGTCACCGGACCCGACAGCGGGTCGGCGCCGATGCCCGGCAGCGCTCCGCCAGGAAGGACGAGCAGCTCGGGACTGCCGCGCACCACCCACGACAGAAACACCAGACCGACCAGGCCAGCCGCAGCGCCGACCGCGGCAGTGGCGGACGCAGCCTGCCAGGCGATGCCGAGCGTGGCGGCGACCAGCACAGCGAACACGATCAGCGCCGCATCGCCGTGCGTGCTGGCCACCACGATCAGCGCGGCGCCGAGCAAATAGGTCGCGAGCGTGACTGATGACACCGGCTCGATCCGGCCCGGCTCGATCGCGGGGCCGAACAGCAGGCCGCACACCACCAAGAGTGCGGCGAGTGCGAAGCCAGCGATGACGTGGAAGGCATGCGGCGCGACGAGCGTTGCGGCGCCTTCGAGGCCAGGCAGCGTCCACAGCAGGGCAAGAATGACCGTCGTCACCGCCAGCCAGCGCCACAGCCGGATGCGGGCGAGCGCGAACGAAGCGGCTGTGACGACCGCCAGATAGATATACAGCGCCCAGTAATCGGGCTCGCCCGACGACACCAGCACCGGTGTCGCGAAGCCGGCGACGACGCCGAGCCCGGCGAGTGCCGGTCCGTGGAGCAGTGCTGCGGCGAGCGTCCCGAGTGCGACGAGCCCTAGCAGGATGAAGGCGGTCGCGGGCGCGAGGAAATCGTACAACGCGTAAGCCGCATACACGGTCGCAAAAGCCACCGCGGTGCCGGCGGCGGTGAGGATCGCCGGGATGTTGGCGATCGGCAGCGCGGCGAGCTGCGCGACGCTTTCCTTGCGACGCGTGACTTCGCCGGCGATCAGCAGCGCCAGAGCGAACAGGCCGCCGAGCAGCACCCGCACGCCGGGTCCGAGCAGGCCCTGCTCGATCGAGTAGCGCACCATGAAGAAGCCGCCGAGCGCCAGCGTCAGGCCGCCGATCCACACCACCCAACGGGTGCCGATCCGCTCTTCGAAACCAGGCTTCGCAACTTCCGGCGCCGCCTCGGCGGAGGAGGCGGGTGTTGTTTCGGAAGCTGGCGCTTGGGCTGTGACTGTCGCCGCCATCTCCGGCACAGGCTCGGTGTCAGGAGCCAGCGGAGCTTCGTTGATCGCGGCGGGCGCGGGCGTGGCGGCTGGGGGCGTCGCGGGGAGGGGCTGTCCAGCGGTGAGGGCGTCGAGCCGGGCGCGTAGCTGAACGATCTGGGTCTGCGTCTTGCGGGCGATCACCAGGGCGACGATGGCGATCGCAAAAGCCAGTAACTCGAACATCCAACCTCCAGCCGAGCGGCCCGGGTGGTTGGGCGTCTCGCTTTGACTGACTTACCTCCGGCCGCGCACGCGCAGGCCGGGGGCGGGGCGTTCCTGCAGCACCTCGCGGCGGAAACGGAACAGGGCGGCGGGGCGCCCGCCGGTTCGTGTCGACATCTCGCCGGTCGGTTCGACCAGCGCGCCGGCTTCCACCAGGCGGCGGAAATTTTGCTTGTGCAGATGCCGGCCGGAAATCGCCTCGACGGTGTGCTGCAATTCGGTGAGTGTGAACTCGGGGGGCAGAAGTTCGAAGACCACTGGGCGGTATTTCAGCTTGGCGCGCAGCCGCGCGATCGCGGTGGCGAGGATGCGGCGGTGATCGAAGCGCATCGCGACGCCGAGCGTCGGCATCTTGCTGCGCGACAGTGCCGCCGGGCGGCCGTCGCGGCGCGCCTCTTCGATCAGCCCGGCCTCGTAGAGCAGCTCGTAGCGGTCGAGCACGCGCTCCTCGTCCCACGGCGCGCCATCCATGCCGAAGAACAGCCGCACTCGATCGCGCCGCGCCAGCGCCCGCGCCATGCCCGGCTCCTCGGCCTGGGCGGCCCAGGCGGTGAGTTCGGGGATGATGTCACGGGCGATGATCGCCGGCTGCTGTTCGCGCCAGTCTTCCCACGGGAAGAAACGATACCAGGGTTCGAAGGTGGCGCCCGCCGCGCGTGCGGCGTTGTCGGCGGCTCGGGTCAACGCCAGATAGCCGATCGATGCGACGTGGACTTCGGTATCGCCGAGCCGCGCGTGGCGGCCGCGGTCGCCGAAGGTGTAGAGCTGCTCGACATAGCCGAGCCGCAGGCCGGTCTGCTCTTCCACCCAGGCGCGCAGCCCGATTTCCAGGGTGCGGTGGGTGATGGCGTCGAACGGGCCGGAAGGAAGACCGGCGAGGCTACCGCCGCCGTCGCCCGAGGCGGTCAGGATCATCGGTTGGTTGGCCTCGATCGCGACGATCGCCGCGGTCAGCCCGATCTCGATCGGAACGGTCGACTTGTCGCTCATCTCGAAGGGCAGGCTCATTCGAGATCGACGCGAAACGGCACGCCCTCGATGCTGAGATCGCCTGGGCCGATCACTTCGAGGGCGCGCAGCATCCGCCCCTGCCGCCCCAGCGCCCGGTCGGCCAGCGCCACGATCAATCGGTTCGGCGAAGCGCAGGGAGAGGCCCGGCGGATCTGGCGCGCGATCGTCACCTCGTCGCGGTGCGGATTGAGCGCGCAGGCAGCCGCAAACGCACTGGCGGTGGAGCGGCTGATGCCGGCGTAGCAATGCACCACCAGGGGAGCCGACCGGTCCCAGCTTCGGACGAAGTCGAGCACCTGGGTGATGTGATCGAGATTCGGCGCGTTGAAGCCGTCCATCACCTCGGTGATGTCGTCCATCTCGATCCGCAAATGATTGGATTCGAGCACGGTGGCCGGGCGTTGCACCTGACCGACATTGGCCATCACCGAGAGCACATGGCTGGCCTCGGTCGCCGCAACGGTCGGATGCAAGGCTGCGAGCGAGCAGACGTGAATCATGGGCCTTTCCGAGGTTGGCGCGATCTTAATCCTGCGCCGCGGGCGGTGAAAGCGCGATGACGGGACTTAGGCCTTCAGGCTCTCGAACCGGGCCAGCAGGCGCTTTTCGGCCTTTCCGGCCGGCCAGGGCGTCAGATAATCCTCGACCATCGCCTCCGGGAGGCCCGGATCGTTGCCGAACAGCCGCTTGGCCTCGGCCTTGGTGAACCCGGCCAGGTGAATCGCTTCGAGGTAGGCGGAGCCGCGGTCGGCGGCCTTGATCTGGCGTTCGATCGCCTCATCCAGCACCGCCGGCAGGCCGAACCGGATGTGGATCGCGCCGAGCAGGCGCTTTTCGACCCGCTTGTAGGATTCGCCGATTACCGCCTTGAACGGCGAGATCATGTCGCCGATCACGTATTCCGGGGCGTCGTGCAGCAGCGCGGCGAGCCGCAGCTTGGCGTTGATCCGTGGATTCTTTTCCCGCATCACCGCCTCGACCAGCAAAGTGTGCTGCGCCACCGAAAAGATGTGGGCGCCGCTGGTCTGGCCGTTCCACCGCGCCACCCGGGCGAGCCCGTGCGCAATGTCGGCGAATTCGACATCGAGCGGCGACGGGTCGAGCAGATCGAGCCTGCGGCCGGACAGCATGCGCTGCCAGACACGGCTGGAGGCTTGCGACGATTTCTTCGGCGAAGACGGCATGACGATTCGAAATGGGACAGCTTGTGCAGACGCGCCGCGGCGGCCGCAGCGATGACCGCCATATAGGCAGCCTTGCCCGAACTAAGCCACCGTCTCGGCCCAGTTCTGCACGATCTTGAGAGTACGATCGGTGTCCTTGTGCTGGTGGGCGTATTGCACCAAGGGGGATACACGATGGGGAGATTGGATCGCCGCGATGGGGAGCGGTTGCAGTGCCATGATGCGGACGAACGAACCGCACCAACGATCGCGCCGCGTGATCTGGAGAAGGAAAACGAGACGCTGAAGGAACTCGTCGTCAGCCTCTCCGAACTGGTGATGAAGCGGGTCGCCGGTCAGCGCTGAAAGAATCTCAGCGCTGATGTAACGGAGCCCTCTTCACCGGCGCCGCAGAACGCCGCGCCGGTTTCTTCATCTGTCCGCAGGTGGCGTGGCAGTGGCAGTCGACCAGATGGTCGTTGACCATCCCGACGGCCTGCATGAACGCGTACACGATCGTCGGGCCGACGAACTTGAAGCCGCGTCCCGCCAGATCCTTGGAAATTTTCACCGACAGTGGGGTCGAGGCCGGGACGCTCGCGATAGTCTTGAAGCTGTTGACCTTCGGCGCACCGCCGACGAAGTCCCACAACAGCTTCGAGAAGCCCGGACCTTCTTCTTGAATCTTCAGCCACGCTTTGGCGCTGCCGATCGTGCCGTCGATCTTGGCGCGATTGCGGACGATACCGACATCGTTCATCAGCTCCGCGATCTTGTCGGCGTCGTAGCGCGCGATCTTGGCCGGATCGAAATCGTCGAAGGCGCGGCGGAAGTTATCGCGCTTGCGCAGGATGGTGATCCACGACAGTCCGGCCTGGAAGCCGTCGAGGATCAGCTTCTCGTACAGCGCGCGGTCGTCGTATTCCGGCACGCCCCATTCGGTGTCGTGATACGCGACATAAAGCAGATCGTCGCCTGGCCACGGGCAGCGGACGAGGCCGTCAGCTCCGACGCGCGCGGAGCGGATCATGTGCCGGTCTTCCGCTGCGCCGGTGTCAGCTCCTCGGGATCGGCGATCTGCAAGGTGACGCCGCCAGCACTCAGCGGCAGGGATGTTTCGCGCGCTTCGGCGACGCGGTCGATCCGCAGCAGCGCCAGCCCGCGGCCAGTTGCCGACGATCCCATGATGCCGACGCTCTTTTCACCGGCGGTGATCTCGCTGCCCGGTTGCGGCGCCGGGCCATCGAAGGTGACGCGCACGATCCGGGTGCGCGCGGTGCCGCGGTGGTGCATTCGCGACACCACTTCCTGGCCGATGTAGCAGCCCTTGTTGAAATCGACGCCGGACAGACGATCCATATTGGCTTCGTGCGGAAACGCGTCGGCATAGCCGAAGTCGAGGCCGCCGGCCGGGACGCCGCAGGCGATGCGATGTGCTTCGTACTCGTCCGCCGCCACCATCGTGGCACCGAGTGCCTCGGCGGTCGCGGTGGCCAGGATCTCCGGCACCAGGATGCGCCAGCCGAGCTGATCGCCCCGCGGATCGCGGAAGCCCATCTCCGGCGGCTGCGACGGTTCGCCGCCCCAGAGCGCCAGCACGCCGATCCGATCCGACAGGTTCTCGATCAGCGCCTTGGCGCGCAGCTTGTAGAATTTCAGCTTCGTCGCCAGCGCTTCGGTGAGCGGTTTCGGACAATCCAGTAGGAAACCGCCGTCGTCTTCGGCCGCCAGCTCGGTGATCAGGAAATCAGTGACAATCTTGCCCTGCGGCGTCAGCAGGGCGCCAAAACGCCCGGCGCCGGGTTCGAGCCTATTCAGATCGGTGGTGATCAGGCCGTTCAGCAAGTGCCGCGCGTCGGGGCCGCTGATCTTGAGAACGCCACGGTCGGCGAGGAAGGCTGCCTTCATTGATCTCTCTCGTGACGCCGGCCGGAAACATCCTTGCGTTAACGGTCCGGCCGACTAAGACATCCCAAGTTAGGCGGCCGGGCGCTGGTCAACAAGGCTTTGCAAGACTCGCGCCGCTTGGCTCCAAAACGGGCACCCGAGGACGTCATGACCGGCACATTCGACACCATTCTGAAGGGCGGCACCATCGTCAACCAGGACGGCGAGGGCGTCGGTGACATCGGCATCAAGGACGGCCGCATCGCCGCGCTGGGTTCGCTCGGCGCCGAAAAGGCGGGCGAGACGATCGATTGCCGCGGCCTGCACGTGCTGCCGGGTGTGATCGATACCCAGGTGCATTTCCGTGAGCCCGGCCTGACCCACAAGGAAGATCTCGAAACCGGCTCGCGCAGTGCCGTGATGGGTGGCGTGACAGCGGTGTTCGAAATGCCGAACACCAATCCGCTGACGATCACCGAAGAGACCTTCACCGACAAGGTGAAGCGCGCCGAGCACCGCATGCATTGCGACTTCGCGTTCTTCATCGGCGGCACCCGCGACAATGTCGAGGAACTGCCCAAGCTCGAGCGCGCCCGCGGCTGCTGCGGCGTCAAGGTGTTCATCGGCTCGTCGACCGGAAGCTTGCTGGTTGAAGACGATCCGAGCCTCAAGCGCATCCTGTCGGTGATCCAGCGGCGTGCCGCGTTCCACGCCGAGGACGAGTACCGGCTCAACGACCGCAAGGGCGAGCGCATCGAGGGCGATCCACGCTCACATCCGGTGTGGCGCGACGACGTTGCCGCCCTGCAGGCGACGCAGCGGTTGGTGGCGATCGCGCGCGAGACCGGCAAGCGCATCCATGTGCTGCACGTCTCGACCCGGCAGGAAATGGAGTTTCTGCGCGAGCACAAAGATGTCGCCTCGGTCGAAGTCACGCCGCATCACCTGACGCTGGTGGCGCCGGAGTGCTACGAACGCCTTGGCACCAAAGCGCAGATGAATCCGCCGGTGCGCGATGCCTGGCACCGCGACGGCATCTGGCACGGCCTGGCGCAGGGCGTGGTCGACGTGCTTGGCTCCGACCACGCGCCGCATACGCTGGAAGAAAAGGCCAAGACCTATCCGGCCTCGCCGTCGGGCATGACCGGCGTGCAGACGCTGGTGCCGACCATGCTGGATCACGTCAATGCCGGCCGGCTGTCGCTGGCGCGCTTCGTCGATCTCACCAGCGCCGGACCGGCGCGATTGTTCAATATCGCCTGCAAGGGCCGCATCGCCGCCGGCTTCGACGCCGACTTCACGGTGGTCGATCTCAAGCGCAGCGAAACCATCACCAACGACTGGGTTGCCTCGCGCGCCGGCTGGACGCCCTATGACGGCGTCCGCGTTACCGGCTGGCCGGTCGGTACCTTCGTGCGCGGCGCCAAGGTGATGTGGCAGGGCGAACTGACCACGCCGTCGCGCGGCGAGCCGGTGCGGTTTCTGGAGACGTTGAAGCCGTAAGCGGCGCGGCGCCCAGCAGTGTTGTTTTCTAGGGCTTGCGCGTCACGCGCGGCAGCTCCGCCTTGGCGTTGAGGGGCAAACAACGCCCTTATGAAGTGCTGGTAAGCGGCACGCCGGTTCCAAAATCCGCTGCGTAGTAACAGCCTCCAGATACCTGCCGTGAACCGGGACGCCCGTGATAGGCACGGATTGATACGGCGGTTGATGGCGCCAACGGGCCGTTGTCCCCTAGATCTCTGGGCGCTGCTGCTCAAGATCAGCAGCGATCATCCCGGTTAGCACCCGCGTCGTTTTGTCCGTGCCTCCGTGGAACTCCGGTGGGGTATTTTGCGTATCCACTGCGCGATCATCATCCGCGATGATCGAGGCCAGAACGATTCGGCCCGCGCGAGGTCGCGGCAGGACCGGTGGTTAACAGGAAAGCAACGCAACAGGCGCAGCATTTCGCGTCGCACGATCGCCGGGATCGTCGATTGACCGATACGCCGAAAGGGGATTCCAGATGGAAGCTCAAAAGACCGCGGTGGAAGCGATCGTCGCATTGACCGGCTATGACCGGGCCGTCGTGGCCGAATTCATCCGGCGGTTCTATCTCGCCGGCGTCCGCGATCCGAAGCGGCTGACATTCAAGGGACTGCAGGCGTTCGCCCGCACCTGATCGTCGCCGACTGATTCGCGTTACTGCTTCGCCAAGCCGACCGAGAACTCGCCGTTGAGCACGCGGCCGGGCAGGCCTTCCACGAATTTGGCCACCGCATCCTCGCCATAGGTGGCGACGAGCTCGGCAAAAGCAGTGAACAGACTGGCTTGCGCCAAGCAATCGCCGTCGACCCCGTCGTGGAGGGCTTCGGCCCATGCCTCGCTGAGATAGGTGAGCGCAGTTTGCTTCTGCTCTCGGTCGGATTGCACTTCGCGATCGATGGGGAAGGTCGTCAGGCTCATGAACTTCAGCAGTCTCGGCGCGCTCCACCGCGAAGCGCGATGGGGTAGTGTTAGCACGCGGCTGCCGAACGCCTAGGCAGTTCTTTAGGAAAGGTTAACGGCCTGGGATAAACCCGCAGCCATAGAGCGGTCAGTTCGCGTATCGAGCGGTCAGGTCGCGCGAGAGCTTCGAACCTTCCTCCAGATACCGCCGAATCGCCACGGTCGCTGCCGGCGTACAGGTTCGGTAGGTCTGCTGGAACCCGTTGTACCCACGATTGAAAGCGGCAATCAGCCGGGTCCGGCGCTCGCCCGAGGGCGTCTCGGCGTCGATCAGCGCCTGCATCTCAGTGCGCCATTTGGCGCCGTCGGTGCCGCCGCAGATCCCGCGAAGATAATGCAGCGTCCCGAGAATCTCGGCCAGCCGCTGCAATTCAGCGTCGAATGGCGCCGCGCCGTCCTCGGCGCGCGCCGCGGCGAGCCCGCAGCAGGCGAGGATCATCAGCACGGCAAGGAAACGCTTCAGCATGGCCGGCCTGATAGGCCGTTTCATCGGCCGCAGCAAGGAGTTGCCGGTTCCCGAAAGCGGCATCAGGTTCCGATCAACTCACGGGCACCTTCGACCAGCTCGGCCAGCCCCTCGGTGGTCGAGAAGTTGGCCAGTTCGTCGGGGCTGATCCAGCGGGCGTCGTCGAGTTCGCCGTTGAGCTGCGGCTCGCCGCCTGCCCAGCGCGCGGCAAACACCATGATGACGTAATGCCCGGCCGCACTGGCGGCGGACGGCAGCACCTCGCGCCGGCCGGCAAGGCTGACGATCTCGATCGACAGCGCGGTTTCCTCGGCGACTTCCCGCACGACCGCCTGCTCCAGCGTCTCGCCGAATTCGACCCGGCCGCCAGGCAGCGAGTACAGGCCCTTGCCGGGCATCCTGGCCCGGCGCACCAGCAGGAGGCGGCCCTCCCGGAAGACCGCGGCGCTGACGGCCAATTGCGGATGGCGCGGCTGCGCCGGTGCGGCTTCGGTCACGACGGTCAATGCGCCATGATGAAGTCGACGTCGGCTTCGGAGCCCTGTCCGTTGATGATGCCGCCGGCGCGGCCGATCAACGGCTTGATCCAGCCGACCGCGCTCTCGGCGAGCTTGGCCCGGGTGGCGTCCTGCGAGGCCTGGCGCATCGCTTCGCCGACCGCAGTCAGGATCGCCGTCATATTGTTGGTGATGTCGTCGAAATCCGATCTAATCCCGGGATCGGCTGTGTCATAGGCTTCGATTGCGAGATCGCGGGCCTTGAAGTTCGAGGCCTTGAAGTGTTCCGCGTAGGAGAGGGGATGCCAGGACAGGAAGTCTTCCGAGCATTCCGGCATGTCCGGAATCATTTCGAGCAGCATCACGGCTTCGTTGAAATGATTCAGGTAGTCGGTGGCCAGCCCGGTCTTTGGATTGATATTGGCGGCAGCAAGCTGAGCGGCGCGCGCCTCGTCGTAACGGGAGGGCGCACTTTGCGCAGCTGTGGATTCACTCGACGCCATCGGCGGCATTTTTGTTTACCGAAGTTAACAAGCACTGAACACGCCACCGGGTCCTGACAGCATGTGCGGACGCTTCGTGATCACCTCGGCTCCCGCCGCTATCCGACAGCTCTTTGGCTACGCCGATCAGCCTAATTTTCCGTCACGCTACAACATCGCCCCGACCCAGCCGATTCCTGTGGTGATCGTCGACGAAGGCGCCCGGCGGTTCAGGCTGATGCGCTGGGGGCTGATCCCGTCCTGGGTGAAGGATCCGCGGACATTTTCGCTGCTGATCAACGCGCGCGCCGAGACCGTCCAGGACAAGCCGGCCTTCCGCAACGCGTTCAGGCGCCGGCGCTGCCTGGTACCGGCCGATGGCTACTACGAGTGGAAGGCCGGCGGCTCGCGCAAGCAGCCGTACTTCATCCATCCGGCCGGCGGTGGCCCGATCGGCTTTGCGGCGCTGTGGGAGACCTGGACCGGCCCCAACGGCGAGGAGCTCGATACGGTGGCGATCGTCACCACCGCGGCGCGCGGCGGCCTCGCCGATCTGCATGACCGCGTGCCGGTCACGATCGCGCCGCATCAATTCGCGCGCTGGCTGGAGACCGATGAAACAGATGCCGGGGAGGTGATCGCCCTGTTACGCCCGCCGGGCGAGGGCGAGTTCGTCTGGCACCCGGTGTCGACCGCGGTCAACCGCACCGCCAATGACAATCCGCAACTGATCCTGCCGATTACCGCGGAGGAGATCGAGGCTCCGCCGCCAGCCGTTGCGAAGCCGTCGCCACCGAAGCGCGCGGCGCGGCCCAAGATCTCGGCGGATGACAGCGGGCAGGGCTCGTTGTTCTGACGGCAGTTAGCAACGTCATTGCGAGCGAAGCGAAGCAATCCAGCAGTGCCGAGCACTGAGCGCTGGATTGCTTCGTCGCTTCGCTCCTCGCAATGACGGTGGAGAGAGCTACACCACCTTGCCGGGATTCATGATGCCGTGCGGGTCGAGCAGGGCCTTGATCGATCGCATCAGCTCGATCGCGGTCTTGTCCTTGACCTCGGGGAGTTCGTCGCGCTTCATCACGCCGATGCCGTGCTCGGCCGAGATCGAGCCGCCGAGCCGCAGCACGACGTCGAACACCACCTTGTTGACGTCGTGCCAGCGCGCCAGGAATTCCGCCTTGTCGGCCCCAACCGGCTGGGTGACGTTGTAGTGAATGTTGCCGTCGCCGAGATGGCCGAACGGCACCGGACGAGAGCCTGGGATCAGTTCCACCACCGCGGCGTTGGCTTGTTCGATGAACTGCGGCACCGCGGCGACTGGCACCGAGATGTCGTGTTTGATCGAGCCGCCTTCCGGCTTCTGTGCCGGCGAGATCTCCTCGCGCAGCTTCCAGAACGCCTGCTGCTGCTGCACCGAGCTTGCGATCGCCGCGTCCACCACGATGCCGTCTTCGAAGCCGCGCTCGAGGATCGACTCCAGTGCGGCGCGGGCGTCGTCGCGGGGGGACGACAATTCGATCAGCACGTACCACGGGTAGCGCGCCTCGAGCGGATCGCGGTTGTTGGCGTGGCGCACCGAGAAATCGAGCGGGGTCTCGGCGATCAGCTCGAAGCTGGTCAGGTTGCCGGCCGCCTCTCCTTGCGCGATGCCAAGCAGCTTCAGCGCGTCGTCCGGCGATTGCAGCCCGACGAACGCGGTCTCGACCGCGCGTGGCTTCGGGAACAGCTTGAGGGTTGCCGCAGTGATGATGCCGAGCGTGCCTTCGGCACCGATGAACAGATCGCGCAGATCGTAGCCGGTGTTGTCCTTCTTCAGCTTGGACAGCAAGTTCAGTACCCGGCCGTCGGCGAGCACGACCTCGACGCCGAGCGCCATGTCCCGTGCCAGGCCATAGGCCAGCGCCGCAGTGCCGCCGGCATTGGTCGAGAGGTTGCCGCCGATCGTGCAGCTTCCCTGGGCGCCGAGCGACAGCGGAAACAGTCGGTCGACCTCCGCGGCTTTCTCCTGCGCGCGCTGCAGGATCACGCCGGCTTCGACCGTCATGGTGTTCGACGAGGTATCGACCTCGCGGATCTTGTCCATCCGCTTCAGCGAAATCACCACCTCGCCATTGTGCGGCGTCTGTCCGCCGACAAGGCCGGTGTTGCCGCCCTGCGGCACCAGCGCGACGCGCGCCTCATTCGCCAGCTTGCAGATCGCCACGACTTCCTCGGTCGAACCCGGACGCAGCACCAGCGGCGAGTGGCCGCGATACAGATTGCGCTCCTCGGTGATGTAGGCTTCGAGCTCGAGAGGATCGGTCAGCGCGTGCTTGTCGCCGACGATCGCGGTGAAGCGCGCGATCAGTTCGGGCGAAAGCGGTGCGGGCGAGAGCGGGCTGACGATATTCATGGTGTTTCCTCTTCCCTGTCGTTGCGAGGAGCGAAGCGAGCCGATGCGAAGCGCGTCTTAGACGCTTTTGAATCGGTTCGTTTCGCTTGCGACGACGTCGCGATGGGTTTGTTTGTTGGTCATGGGCGCGGCGCCGCTGCACGGCGCAGGCGATCGTTGATCGCTTCACCGAGCCCGTGGTGCGGGATCGGCATCACCGCGATGCCGCGTGCGCCGTGATCATCAAGCGCGCGGAGAGCGCCGAACAGATGTGCGGCAGCTTCTGTGAGATCGCCGCCGGGCGACAGGTTGTGCACGGCGACGGCCGTCTCAGCACCCGGCAGCACATCAGGACCGAATGCGAGCAGAGCTTCGCCCGGCTTCACCTCGGTCGCGTTCAGCCGCACCGTTGCGCGCGGCGCGTAGTGCGAGGCCAGCATACCAGGTGCCAGCGGCGCGTGATCATCGGTGTTGTTAGTAGCCGCTGGTGCGCCTAGCTTATGACCGAGCACGCGTTCGATCGCTTCGCGTGGCACGCCGCCGGGGCGGAGCAAGACTGGTGCGCCGAGGCAACTGACGATCGTCGATTCGACGCCGACCATCACCGGCCCACCGTCGACGATGACGTCGATCCGGCCGTCGAGATCGGTCGCAACGTGGGCGGCGGTGGTCGGCGATACGTGACCGGATCTGTTGGCGGACGGCGCCACCACGGGCCCGCCGAAGGTGCGCAGCAGGGCTTGCGCCACCGGATGCGACGGCACGCGGAGTGCGACGCTGTCGAGGCCGGCGGTGGCGAGATCGCACACGGAGCAATTCGTCGCCTTCGGCAGTACCAACGTCAGCGGTCCCGGCCAGAACGCTTCGGCGAGGCGCAGCGCGGCGGCGTCGAACCGCGCGACCGTGCGTGCGGCTTCGAGGCTGGCGACGTGAGCGATCAATGGATTGAACGACGGCCGACCCTTCGCCGCGTAGAGCCGCGCCACCGCTTCAGCATTGGCCGCATCAGCACCGAGCCCGTACACCGTCTCGGTGGGGAACGCGACCAGCCCGCCGCCGCGCAGCACGCGCGCAGCTTCGTCCGCATCGGTCGCGGCCAGCGTCTTGGTGATCAGGTCGAGCATCATTTCGGGTTTCATATCGCAAATCGCGCGGTTGCGAAGTAGCAAAGTCGACGCGCTGCGATGCACCGCGCGAGGAAGTTCTGCGACCGCGCTTTGTGGCTGACGGCCTCGCGCAAACCGCGAATCCGGCCCGTCCGCACGCGAAAACCCCCGTCAAACTCGCAGGTTAGGTGGCGTTTCGGGCCCGGGGCTTGCAAGCCCCTCCAATATAGAGTGAGGATAGTTCGTTCAAACAGGCGCCCCTTCTGATGCAGCTCAATCCCCTCCTTCATGCCGAACGCGTCACCGGCCGAAGGCAATCGGCCTTGATCGATCTGTGGTCGACCACGGGATTTGCCGCGGCCGTCAGCGAGGTGACGGGGCCGCATATCTACGAGTTCGGCGAGCTGCCGGTGCCGACCGTGGCGATCACGCTGTACGACGTGCGCCGCCACGTTCTGATGGAAAACGGCAAGGTGCGCCGCGACGCGCCGGTGCGGTCCGGGCGGTTTCGCATCGGCCAACCGGGCCGGCGCGTGGTGGTGGATGCAATTCCGGATACCCAGTGGGGCAAGCTGCTGCTGCTGTATCTCGGCGAGCCGCTGCTGAGAGAAGTCGGGGCATCGCTGGGCTCCGCCGGTCCGATCAGCTTGCGCGACACCGCTTGGGACGTTGACGATCCGCTACTCGAAGTGTCGGCCAAGCGCCTGGTCGAGGCAAGCGATAGCGGCGACCGGCCGAATGCGCTGCTGGCCGAGCAACTGGCCTATACGCTCGCACTGCATCTGACGGACCGCTATTCGGCGCCGCGCGCCGCGACAGCGGACCAATCTGCACCGCTTGAGGCGCCGGTCCGCGACCGTATCACTGAGTTCGTCCGTGCCGATCTCGGCGCGCCGATCACGCTGGCGGCGATGGCCGAGGTCGCGGGCATGAGCCCGTCCTGCTTCATCCGCAGCTTCAAGCGTTCCACCGGCATGACGCCGCATCGTTTCGTGGTGGAACAGCGCGTCGCTGCCGCCCGGCGGCTGCTCGAGACGTCGGATCTACCGATCGTCGAGATCGCGCTGGGCGTCGGCTTCTCGTCGCAGTCGCATTTCGGCGTCGCGTTCCGCCAGGTCACCGGTGAAAGCCCCGCCCGGTATCGCCGGGCGCAGCGCGGGCGCGAGTAATTTTTCGACAGAAAGCCGCGGACACCGCGGGACGCTGACAATTTTCCGGCAGACGCGTTGTCGCGATTGGGAAATCTGTCGGCCGTGAGCGATCGCCCGGTGAAGGCGAGCGAGGGAGGATACGTATGACGACATCTTCGAGCACGGTCGCGCCGATTACGGACACCAGCCTGACCGGCTTCTACAAAGACATGACCGTTGCCGAGAAGCGCACGTTCTGGGCCTGTGCCACGGGCTGGGCGCTCGACGGCATGGACTTCATGATCTACCCGCTGGTGATCGGCACGATCATCGCGCTGTGGAAGGTCGACGCCGGTTCGGCCGGCCTCGCCGGCACCGTGACGCTGCTGGCCTCCGCAGTCGGTGGCTGGGCCGCCGGTTATCTGGCGGACCGGATCGGCCGCGTTCGCACGCTGCAGCTCACCATCATCTGGTTCTCGCTGTTCTCGCTGCTGTGCGCGTTCGCGCAGAACTTCGAACAGCTGCTGATCCTGCGCGCGCTGCTTGGCTTCGGCTTCGGCGGCGAATGGGCGGCCGGCGCCGTGCTGATCGGCGAGACGATTCGTCCGCAGTATCGCGGCCGCGCGGTCGGCTCGGTGCAGTCGGGCTGGGCGGTCGGCTGGGGCATGGCGGTGCTGGCGCAGGCTGCGCTGTTCTCGCTGCTGCCGGCCGACCAAGCTTGGCGCTGGATGTTCGCGATCGGCGCGCTGCCGGCGCTGCTGGTGCTGTATCTGCGCGCCTATGTGAAGGAGCCGCAGGTCGCCGTTGAAGCCCGCGCCAAAGTCACCGCGGCGGGCGGCAGCCGCTCGATCCTGGCGATCTTCCAGGGCCGGATTCTCAAGACCACCATCCTGGCTTCGCTGGTAGCCACCGGCTGCCAGGGCGGTTACTACGCGATCACCTTCTGGGTGCCGCGCTTCCTCACCACCGAGCGCAAGCTCTCGATCGTCGGCTCGACCGGCTATCTGGCGACGCTGATCGTCGGCTCGTTCGTCGGCTATCTGGTCGGCGCATGGTTCGCCGATCGGTTCGGCCGCCGGAGCCTGTTCCTGGCGTTCTCGCTCGGCGCGATGGTGGTGGTGCTCGCCTATACCCAGCTTCCACTGTCGAACGAGATGCTGTGGGTGCTCGGCTTCCCGCTCGGCTTCTTCGCTTCGGGTTACTTCTCGGGCATGGGCGCGTTCCTGACGGAGCTGTTCCCGACCAGCCTGCGCGGCTCGGGGCAGGGCTTCTGCTACAATTTCGGCCGGGGCGTCGGCGCGCTGTTCCCGTTCCTGGTCGGCTATCTGTCGCAGGTCACGACACTCGCCAATGCGATCTGCCTGTTCGCAGTGTTCGCCTATGTACTGTTCTTCGCCGCCGCCTATGCGCTGCCGGAGACCCGCGGCACGGTGCTGAGCGCCGATGAGTAAGGCTGATACCTCCAAGGAACCGGCTCCGGCATGTCCGGGGCCGGATCCGGCGCCGCGACGGCCGACGCGTTACGTCGTCCCGCCCGGCGCGGTCGATACCCACGCCCACGTCATCGGGTTGCCGCCGACTTATCCATTCGTCGGCGCCCGCAGTTACACCCCGCCCGCCGCAACGCCGGAATCGTATCTGGCGATGCTCGATGCCACCGGCATGACCTACGGCGTGCTGGTGCAGGTCAGCGTGCACGGCACCGATAATCGGCTGATGCTGGAGACGCTGCAGGCCCATCGCGATCGGCTGAAGGGCATTGCGGTGATCCCGCTCGGGCTGCCGGACAAGGAGCTGGCGGCGCTGAAGGATGCCGGCGTCGTCGGCCTCCGCCTGAACATCCTGTATGGCGGCGGCATCGGGTTCGAGCGCGTCGGCGAATATGCGGCGATGGCCAAGGAGCTCGGCTGGCATCTGCAGTTCCTGATTGACGCCAAGGATCTGGTGCCGCTGGCGCCGCAGCTCGGGGATCTGCCGGTGCCGTTCATCGTCGATCACTGGGGGCACTTCCCGGTGTCGCGCGGGATCGACGATCCAGGCTTCCAGACGCTGGTGTCGCTGGTGCGCGACGGCGCCTGGGTGAAGTTGTCGGGCGCCTATCGGAATACGGTCGCGGGATTTCCGTATCGCGACACCATTCCGTTCGCCCGCCTGCTGCACGAGACGGCGCCGGATCGTTGCGTCTGGGGCAGCGACTGGCCGCATGTCGCGACCTGGCAGCACATGATGAATGTCGGCGAGCTGCTCGATCTGCTCGCCGATTGGGTGCCCGATGCGGCCGCGCGCGACCGCGTTTTCACCGACAACGCCTATCGTCTCTACGGCTTCAAGCCCCTCCAGGGCTGAGCTTTCAGGCCCGCGACCGCCGCCCCTGACCGGAGGGCGGCGGTTGGATAAAAATCCTCTCATTATCCCCATTGGAACGCTTGCGAAGCCGGAAGGCGGACGCTATAAGCCGGGCCTCTTGTCGGAGTGTGGCTCAGCCCGGTAGAGCACTGCGTTCGGGACGCAGGGGTCGCAGGTTCGAATCCTGCCACTCCGACCAAGATTTCCAGCGATTTCCCCTCGCTTTTCCCGATCCCTTCTTCGCTTCTCAGCATCACGACGCGGCCGCTGCTTTACGCGGACGAGCGCATCGCTGCGCCGACGCAGCATTCACCAACTGCCGCGGCGGGAATCGATCTGGGTGAAGTCGATCGGGCTTGGTTCGCCGACCTTGGGCGGCGGCGGCTTTTGCGGTTGTGCGCCACGCTGCTTGGCGGCCTTCAGGATCGCCTCGGCCAACGGACCGGCCTTGACCGGGCCAGTCTGTTGCGGCTGGCCATTGGCGCTCGGCGGGGCCTGCAGCGCCATTGGCTGGTCGAGCCGGCCGGGGCGGACGCGGACGCCGACCACGGCGCCTCGCTCTGCATCGAACGCGCATTCATACGAGACCCGAACCCACTCCTTCTGCGGTGACAGGAAGCGGATCGAGTCGCCACGATAATTGACGATTGCGTTGTCCGGCTTGGATGGGTCGGCCTGCTGGAAAATGCCGGAGAAGGGCCTGCTGATCCACTCGAAGTCGCCGGGAGCCTGCGCCTCGATCTTGCGGGCGCAGATCGCCGAGGCCTTCTCGTTGTTGGCGCGCACGCACGCTTCCGGGCATTTCGGCGAATCGGCGGCCGCCGGCCCGGGGCTCGATGGTGATTGATTACCACCAACGTTGACAGCCCCCGGCTTCGACGCCGGAGCGGGCTGTGAAGACTGTGCATGAGCCGCCCCGACCGCACTCGAAGCCAGCACTGCCGCATAGATCAAACGGATCATTTTGATACCACCCATGGTTGGGCGCTTAGTTAATTTCTAGTCCGAAACTTCGAAGGGCGCGAGTCCAATCTTGCTGCCGTCTAGTGGTCTCAACAATTATTACTTGATTAGTAGCAGCTAATCGATGTGTGGCTGATAATATCAACTGTTCTATTTCGGGAAATAGGAGATAATTACTTAGAAGTGTATAGTTCACTCATGAAGTGTACATCGCTAAAAGCATGTTTTGCCCCATAATGACACAACTTAATCATTGTTTAACCTTTGGCTTCCCCCTAACAATTCGGGGCTCCAGACGGGCAAAGGCCTGCTGGACATACGGCATTGATCTTTCAACAGGGGAGTATTTGTCGATGAAGCGTAATCTGTTTTTTGTAACGGCCAGTGTGCTGGCCCTGTCCGCAACCGCCGCGATGGCGAGCGACAACACGGTGTATCTCAATCAATCCGGCACGGAGCAGAAGGCCGACATCACCCAGGAAGGGGCGGCCAGCTCAGTTGGCAACAACGGCTGGTTCATCCAGGCAGCCCTCGCCAGCGGTGACGCTGGTAACTATCTCTCGGTGAGCCAGACGTCCACGTCGAATGCCAGCACTTCCAACGGCTATCAGTACGGCAGCAACAATACGGCGCACCTGACCCAAAGCGGCTATGCCAGCAACATCGTGCTGCAGCAGTACGGGAACGACAACGGTCGGCCCACGTCGAACGTGGGGCCGAGCGATGTGATCACCCAGAACGGCACTGCCTATCAGAGCAATGTCACGCTCAGCCAGGGCGGGAACAGCAATCTGTTCAGCATCAGCCAGGGCGGCTACCAGAACAACGTCACCGCCACGCAGTCGGGCAATTCGAACGAGTTGACTATCCAGCAGGCGCTCTACTACGACGGAACCTACGGGTACTATTACAATCAGATCAAGTCCACGCAGTCAGGCAACGCGAACAAGAGTGACTTTTCGCAGATCGGCAGCTACAACCAGATCGACAGCACTCAGTACGGCAACGAGAAAGCTCGGATCTACCAGATCGGTTACAACAACCGAAGCGTCGGCTACCAGTATGGTGGTGGCAACACCGTGAGCATCGATCAGGGCGTGAATGGGGTCGCGTACGGCACCAACAACTACGCGAACTACGCTCAGAGCGGCACAGGTCTCCAACTGAACCTGACCCAGACTGGCAATAACAATCAGTCGAACACCGTTCAGAGCGGGATCGGCAGCATCGCGACCATCATCCAGAAGTGACGATTTTCGCCTGGTTCGGATTTCGGAGTGAGGCGTACGCGCCTTGCTCCAGTCCGGGCGCGAGGGCGGCCGGGATTTTCCGGCCGCTCGACGTCGTGAACCGTTCGGTGAATTTTGATTTGGGGGCATTGCCCGTGAAACGTTCGATCTTCCTGATTTCCGTCAGCGCGCTGGCGCTGCAGACCGTTTCGGCCTCGGCCGATTCCAACGTCGTCTATCTCGATCAGTCCGGTACCTCGCAGGACGCGACGATTACCCAGTCGCATGCCGGCTTCAATCAGGTCGGCACCGCGGCGAATCCGTTCAGTCAGTACAACGGTAGCGGCAGCGGCCGCAACACGCTGACGGTGACGCAGTCGGGCGATCACAATCGCTTCGCCGTGAGCCTGCCCGGCTTCCAATCCGGTAAACAGAACTCGGCGGAGGTTTCGCAGGCGGGCTATAATTCAAGCGTCGACCTGCAGCAGACCGGCACCAAGAACGGCGTCGCATTTCTTCCGTGGACCAACGGCCCGATCACCGACGGCATTCGCCAGGACGGCACGGCCAACGGCAGCGCGGTCACGTTGCAGCAGAACGGCAAGAACAACGTGTTCGACATCGCCCAAGGCGGTACCGGCAACCGTACCAACGCGTCGCAGAGCGGCAACAACGGCATGGTCTATGTCCGCCAGGACACCAGTCTGCCCGACACGACGCTCCGCAACCCGAAGCCTTACAAGTCGAGCGCCGGCAACAACAGTACAATCGATGTCAACCAGACCACGACGTCGGGCTGGACCTATGCTGCGGTGGCGCAGGGCGGCGGCGACGGCAATCACGTGACGATTGGACAGAACGGCTCGCTGCTCAACGCTGGCGTCAACCAGTCCGGCTCCGGCAACGTCTTCTATTCGTCGCAGACCGACAACGGCAATGCCGCCGGACAGCGCACGCTGCTCGGGCCGGATACGCCGATCAAGCAGACCGGCGACAACAACAGCTACAGCAACTTCCAGTCGGGGACCGGCAACTCGGCCAACGGGACGCAGATCGGTTCGTTCAACGTCGCCCTCAACATTCAATCGGGCAGTGTTAACGAGTTGACCGGGACGCAGAAGGGCATCGGCAACAGCGTGACGTCGAACCAAAGCGGCGCCGGCGAATATCTCCGCTATTCGCAGACATCGACTTCGTATGGAAACACCATTGTCAGTAGCCAGTCCGGCGGTGGCGACGACGCTTATCTGACCCAGAACGGCAACGGCAACAGCATCAACGGGTCGCAGTCCGGCGGCCTGCTCAACACCGTCACCGCCGAACAGACCGGCAATGGCAACACGGCCCAGTACGCACAGGTCGGCAGCCTGAACGGCCTGACGCTGACGCAGACCGGCAACGGCAACCGCTCCGTCACCAATCAGACCGGCGTGCACAACGTCATCAAGGTGACCCAGCACTGAAACAACCGTAGGCGTGTTGCGGAGAGTCACATGGCTGTGGATCAAGTCCCGCCGGTTGTTCAGTGTGAGGTCGAGGCTGCGGTCAGTGGCGGCCATGTCACGTTGCGCGGCGTCATCACTGCGGCGCGCGACGGTGGCGGCAGCTACACGCTGGCCGTCGACAAGACCGGCGCAGCCGGGACCTCGCGGATCAAACAAGCTGGCGCCTTCAGCGCCGTCGCCGAACAGCGCGTGACCGTCGGCAACGTCGTGCTCGATTACAGCACCGCCAATCGATACGCCGCCAAGCTGGACGTGTCGTTCGGCAACATCACCATTCAATGCGATCTCGATCCGGAGACAGTCAAATGACCGCATCAACGCGAGCGATGCGAACAGCCGTGCTGCGAGTAGCCGCGGCGATGCTCGGGGGCTTGGCGTTTGTCGGTACGGCATCGGCGCAGTCGGCCGATCTCTACACCGATTTTTCCGGTTATCTTGTGAACCGGGCGCAGCAGGGGGCGGTCGCCGACGGCGCGCTGCCGAGCGGCAGCCACAATACGGCGATCGTCAGCCAGACCGGCAATGCGAACTCCGCGACGTCCGACGTGCGCGGCTCGTTGAACGTGACGCTGCAGTCGCAGCTCGGCTCCGGCAATGACTCCAGTTTCACCGTCAACGGCAATCAGAACGTGCTGCACAACAGTCAGATCGGCGACAACAACAGCGCTAGGATTGACGTCACCGGCAACCGCAACGCCTACAGCAGCACCCAGATCGGCAGCAATCTCAGCTACGGCCTCAGCCAGGTCGGCAACAATGGCGGGGCCGTCATCGTACAAATGGGAGGTCATCGATGAAATACGCCGGCATTCTCGCTGCCTTCGCCTTGTGCGCCAGTGCCGCCGGGGCGGATGCGGGCAGCCTGGTTTACACCCCGACCAATCCGGCGTTCGGCGGCAGCCCGCTGAACGGGTCGTGGCAGATGCAGCAGGCGACCGCGGGCAATCACTTCAACCGCGCGGCGCCCACCAGCGGGCCGCAGCAGCTGACGCAGTCGCAGATCTTTGCCCAGCAGCTGCAGAGCCAGCTCTACGCCTCGCTCGCCAACCAGGTCACCCAGGCGATCTTCGGCACCAACGCGCAGCAGAGTGGCACCTTCACGTTCCAGGGCACCACGATCAGCTTCGCCAAAGTCGACGGTCAGACCAACATCACGATCAACGACGGTTCGACCGTCACCCAGATCAGTCTGCCGACCGTGACGCATTGACCCTGTGTTCACCTGCCGGCGTTGGCCGGAGGTTGTTTGAGGATATTTCGCGTGACACGTTATTTCAGATCGATCATTGGCCTCGCCGCAGTGGCCGCTCTGCTCGCCGGCTGCACGCGCCCCGGCCATCGCGACGCGTTCTTCGAGGAGCCGCCGGTGGTGACGCCGCCGTCGCCGACTGGTGTCAATCTCGAGACCTTGCCGCCGCCGAAGCAGAAGATCGACATCGCGATCTATCAATTCCCCGATCTCACCGGCAAGAACGAGCCCAACGACAACGTGGCGGTGTTCTCGCGTGCCGTGACCCAGGGCGGCGCCGGGCTGGCGATCGATGCGTTGAAGCGCGCCGGTGGTGGCGCCTGGTTCCGCGTCGTCGAGCGTAACGGCCTCAACGATCTGCTGCAGGAGCGGCAATTGGTGCGCGCCACCCGCCAGGAGTTCGACCGCGACCGCGCCAAGCCGCTGCCGCCGATGCGCTTCGCCGGACTTCTGATCGAGGGCGGCATCGTGGCGTTCGATGCCAACTACATGACCGGCGGCATCGGCGCCAACTATCTCGGCATCGGCGCCGACACCAAGTTTCGCCGCGACATGGTGACCGTTGCCCTGCGGGTCGCCTCGGTGCAGACCGGCGAGGTGCTGACCAGCGTCACCACCACCAAGACGGTGTACTCGGTGTCGTTGCAGGGCAACACGTACAAATACGTCGCGCTCGACAAGCTGCTGCAGATCGAAGCCGGCATCACCCGCACCGAGCCGACCCAGCTTGCTGTGCGGCAGGCGATCGACCTCGCAGTGTATTCTACCATCATGGAGGGCGCGCGCGACAAGCTGTGGCGGTTCTCCGATCCGGTGATGGAAGCCAAGTTGATCCGCGACTATCTCGACCGCGACAAGCCGCAGCCGGCGTTCATGAAGCCGTATCTCACCAAGGAGGAGCGGATCGAGGCGGAGAAGATCGATCATTCGCCGGAATGGGCGCCGCGGAGCTGACCATGGCAGCGCGGGCCAGTCTCGCCTGGTTATGGACAGTGGCACTTGCCGCGGTCGCGATCGGTGCGAGTTGCGGCGGTGCGATGGCGCAGCAGCGCGTCGCCGATGCCGGCGGCTTGGTGGTGACGGCGCGCGCCGGCGCCTCGTCGTTTGATGCGCCCGTTGCCCCGACCGCCCCATGGGCGCACGTAATCGCGCAAGCCGCGCAGGACAACGGCCTGCCGCCGGCATTCCTGACCCGCCTGCTCAATCAGGAAAGCACCATGTTCACGCTCGCGGTGAGCCGCGCCGGCGCCATGGGCATCGCCCAATTCATGCCCGGGACCGCCGCAGCGCGCGGGCTCGACGATCCGTTCGATCCATTCAAAGCGATCCCTGCTGCGGCACGCTACCTGGCCGACTTGCGCCGCCAGTTCGGCAATCTCGGCCTCGCCGCCGCCGCCTATAATGCCGGCGCCGGTCGGGTGTCGGCCTGGCTGCGCGGCAGCTCCGACCTGCCTGCCGAGACCAAGGATTACGTGCTGCGTATCACTGGCTTCAGTGCCGAGGATTGGGCCGCCAACCGGGCCGACGCGACGGCTATCACGGCAGCCGTGCCTGCCAAGCCGCCGATCACGTCGTTTGCAACGGCCGCGTCACCCCGCGCGACTGCCGCGGCGATAACGCCGACCGTCCCGCGCGCAACGTCGCGCGCCGAGGCCGGTCGCAAGGGCGCAAAGAAGCCGACCGCCGAGGCGGAGCTGTGTGCCTCGGTCGCGGCCGGCGGACGCAGCTGCATTCTGCAGACGGCGTATTGAAGCTTCAGGTCGAAGATGTCGTGCGGATCAGCCGATGCGGCCGTCATGGTATGCGGTGGCGCCTGCGCTTCGGCTTGTTGGCCCTGTTGCGGTAATAGTCACGCTCGCGTTTCAGCAACGGCGAAACGTCGCTCCGCGGCGGCGGCGTCTCGGAGAATGTCGTCACGCCCTGCTGCTTCTCGATGCAGCGGCGCAGCGCCGTGGGGTCGGTCAGCAGCGTGCAGTCATTGACCGCCCGCGGGTTAGGCGACAGTTGCGCCTGCACCGGGTCGGCGAGCATCACGGCGGCACCGACCAGCAGCATTCTCTGGAAATCAGACATCGCGTTGAAGTCCTGAGGATCTTGTCGACAGCATCGAGTACTTCGAAAATCAACAGCGGTCAGTAATATCGCACCGTCGTGCGATTGAGGGGCGCCGGAGCTGGGTGTACGACGTCAGTCGCGTACCGGACGATGCCAGTACCCGCCCTTTGACTATCGCGCTGTGGCGATACGTCGAAGGCGGACGTCCTGTTCCTCTCGGGGCAACTCTCGCATCATTGATGCTGAACCCGCAACAGGAGGTTCAGATGTCCAACCGTTTTCTCATCGCTCGCGCGGGTCCATGAGAACCAACGCTGTGCTGTTCGGTATCGGCATGATGTCGATGATCACATCAGGCTGTAGCGCGGAACGCCATAGACTTGGCGCCGGTTGCGGCGAGCTTATTCCGGCTGGAGTATCGGCTGGCGTCACCGCGATCGCGAGGCGATTTCCGGCAGGCGTCGTAGCACCATCAGAGCCTTCGCGAATCGATCGCGGCGGAGGCCGTACTGACGGAGACCTCTGATCATAAATCTACTGAAAGCAGAGCCGGGATAGACGGTGGATAGCCGTTAGAGGCCGACTATCCAAAAGTTGATACTTGCGGCATCGATTGATGCGTCACGTCCGATTTGGACGCAGTGCTAAGTCCTGAGACGCTGTGCAACGAGGGCGCCTTAACCGGGGCGGGATCATTAAGCTCCCGAAAGCACTCCGCTTATATCGAGGCATAACACTCACAACGGCCTCGTCCCTTCTTGGTCATCCGAACCTGATCGCGCTCACGGCCTCTCACAGAAGACGACTCATCATGTTCAATCATTGGCGTAACAAGAAACCGCAGCCCGAAATCGAGAACGAGCCGCAGGACGACGTCCTGCCCCGCCTGCAGGAGCTTGTCCGATTTCTCGTCAATGGAGATCACGCTCCGATAGAGGCGGCTGAGGACGAGGTCGCCAAGACTCTTCTCCCGATCGTCACCATGCTCGACGACAACCATTTTGCCTCGCTCTCTGTGCTGGCGGATATATGGGTCGCGCAGACCACGCCGCTGCTCGCCATCGCCCGGATGAATGCCGATATGCAGGACCTTGGTTGTCGCACGCAGGCGGTCGCCGGCGCGGTCAGTGAGCTCTCGTCATCGATCGCAGAGATCGGGCGTGCGACGGGGGAAGTCGCGAATGAGGCCATCGACGTCCACAACCGCGTGAACGAGAGCGTTGTGGCGGCTGATCAGGCCGTGGATTCGATTGGCCGGTCGGCCGATGCGGTAGGCGGTCTCAGCCACAAGGTCGACGCCTTGAATGGCTCGATCGAGGACATCGCAGGTATCGTGAAGGCCATCGACGCCATCGCCCGGCAGACCAATCTCCTCGCCCTCAATGCCACGATCGAGGCCGCCCGAGCCGGCGAAGCGGGCCGAGGCTTCTCGGTCGTTGCAGGTGAGGTCAAAGCTCTTTCGACGCAGACCGCGCAGGCGACCGAGGACATTCGGCAGCGGATCTTGGGGCTTCAGTCCGGAATGAAGGACATCGTGTCTGCGATGCGGGAAAGCGGCGAGACCGTCGAATCGGGATCCGCTTCCGTTCAAGGCGCCGGGACGATGATCAAGAGCATCAATGAGGCCGTCAATCGTGTCTCGCACAATATGGCAACCGTCGCAGCGGTCGTTCAGCAGCAGATGGCTGCGACGACGGAGGTTGATCAGGCGATTACCGCCACGGCAAATATGTCAAACCATGCTCTGTCGGCCATCGAACGCCTCGCCGTGACCATGGATAGGGTCGGCCAAGTGGTGCAGCCACGGCTTCGGGCTCGCGCGCAGGAAGTGGACGACCGTACGCAGGTTCAACTCGCCAGATCCGATCACGCCAGTTTCAAAAAGCGCGTGATCGACACATTGAATCGACGCGGTGAGGTGAAGGCCAGCGACCTGCCGGATCATCACGATTGCCGGTTCGGCAAGTGGTACGAGAGCCTGAAAGATCCAGCGTTGAAGAACAGTCCGGCCTACCGTCGCATCCACGACCCGCATCTGCTTGTCCACGCTGCGGGGAAAGAAGCCGTCACGCGATTCCAGGCGGGCGATTTCGAGGCCGCTGTGATCGCTGCCGACAAGATGGAAAAGGCCTCCGTGGAGGTCTTTACGGCACTGGATGAGATGGCTGTTCTCCTCGCGGCCGGGAAATCAAACGCAGCATAGCGGCGGGGATCGGCCCTCCGAGCCCACGCGGTAGCTCACGAGCACTCCTGCGACCGCGAGGTCGCGGTTCCGCCGGAACAAGCGGCGCTACGAGGACATTGAACCCGCAACAGGAGGTTCAAATGTCCAACCGATTGCGTATCGCTTCGCTCGTGTACATGATGACCAACGCCGTGCTGTTCGGCATTGGCATGGTGTCGATCATGACGATACCGGCTTTGGCGCGGAACGCCATGGACTGGGTGCCGATGGCGGTTATCGCGAGCTTCATTCTGGCTGCGCCGATTGCGTGGTGGATCGCTCCCCGCCTGCGGGCCCGCTATTGGCGCCATCGCGACGGCGACGTCATCTCCGGCCCGTCGACGGCGACGGACAATCCGTAAGCGTCTATCGACGTTCACACGTCCGCGAGCAACTTCGCGCATCAGGCCGCGGCTGGTCGCCACAGTGCCTGGTTGATTAAGATCAACCGGGCGCTGCGGTCCTGGCCCCTATCTTCGGCAGGTCGAGCGTGAACCTGGTTGGTCGCGATGAGCTTGCCTGCATTGGATTGGTTGCGCGGTTTCCCGGCCCTGGGGGAACTGCCGGAGACGGAACGAACCTCGCTTGCGCAGGCAGCCATGGCTATGAGCCTGCCTGCCGGCGCTTCGGTGTTCGCGCCGGACCAACCCTGCGGCATGTTCATCCTGGTGTGCCGCGGCACGGTCCGCGTGTTTCAGCTCGATCCGGCCGGCAACGAGATCGTGCTGTACCGGCTCGGCCCGGGAAGCATCTGCATTCTCACCACCTTGGCGCTGCTCGCCTCGGACAGCTACAGCGCATTCGCGGTGACCGAAAGCCCGGTGGAAGCGGTGGGCCTGCCCGCTGCGACCTTCCACGACCTGATGGGCCGCTCGGCGCAATTCCGCAGTTTCGTATTCAATGCCCAGGCGGCACGGATGGCGGATCTGATGGCGGTGATCCAAAACGTGGCGTTCGCCTCGATCGAGACGCGGCTGGCCTCACGCCTGCTGGCACTTGCGGCGGATGGCCGCGAATTGTCGATCACCCACGCCCAACTGGCCGCCGAGATCGGCTCGGCGCGCGAAGTCGTCAGCCGTCATCTCAAGACGTTCGAGCGCCGCGGCTGGGTCAGCCTCGGACGCGGACGTGTCGAACTGCGCAATGCCGCCCCGCTGCGGGCTGCCGCGCAAGCCGCCCGCTGAACCTCTATTCGCAGATTTTCGACCGATCCTTCGTCGCCGGTGACTTGGTCACAGACCGTGATGGTGGCCCGCCCTAGAACGAGCGTGTCACTCAACCGAGCGAGGGGAAACGAAGATGACTGTGAACATGGGAATGATCGACCGTCTGCTGCGCGCCATCGTCGGCGCCGGCCTGATCTACTGGGCGCTGACCGGCGGTCCGATCTGGGCCTGGATCGGCGTCGTCCCGCTGCTGACCGCGGGCATCGGCTTCTGCCCGGCCTACACGCTGCTCGGCATCAAGACCTGCTCGACCAAGTCTTGACGTCACTACCCAAGTGTGGCTCTCGGGGCGGCGCAGCCCGCTCCCGGGAGTTGCCTTTGTTGAATAGGTGAAACCATGCACAAGAACTGGATCGATCTGACGGGCGAGTTGTCGGTGGCGCTGCGCGAAGTCCGCACCGGCGCGCCGGACGTCATGAAGGGCTTCTCGGCGATCGCCCAGGCCGCGCTCAAGGCCAATGCGCTCGATACCAAGACCAAGGAGCTTATCGCTCTGGCGATCTCCGTGGCGACGCGGTGCGACGGCTGCATCGGCTTCCACGCTGAAGCTGCGGTGAAGCACGGCGCGACCCGCGACGAGGTGATGGAGACGATGGGCATGGCGATCTACATGGGCGCTGGCCCGAGCGTGATGTATGCCGCCCAGGCGGTCGAGGCTTACGATCAGTTCGTCAAGAAGAAGGCCGCAGCGGCTTCGCCTGCGGAGTAACCGCCAACCGCGCGCGGCCCTTCAATTCCGCTCTGCGGTAGGGAATTTCACGCAAGGCGGCCGCTCCGTCGCGCGCCTTGCGTCGCCGCCCGCGCTGCGTCATATGGTCGGGTCCTGTCTCAGAGATCCGACCATGGCGCACCCCATCCAAGAAGTTCTGCAAGCCTTTTCCGCCGGCGAAATTGTCGTCGTCACCGATGACGACGATCGTGAGGGAGAAGGCGATCTGGTGGTCGCCGCCTCGCTGTGCACCGCGGAGAAGATGGCGTTCATCATCCGCCACACCTCGGGCATCGTCTGCGCGCCGATCACCATGGACGATGCGCGGCGACTGCGGCTCGACCCGATGGTGGCACACAACGACAGCAACCATACCACCGCGTTCACGGTCTCGATCGACTACAAGCCGGACAACGGCACCGGCATCTCGGCGGACGAGCGCGCCTCGTGCTGCCGCGCGCTGGCCAATCCGAACGCCGGCGCCAACGACTTCGCCCGGCCCGGCCACATCTTCCCGCTGATCGCGCGCGAGGGCGGCGTGCTGCTCCGTTCCGGCCACACCGAGGCCGCGGTTGACCTCTGCAAGCTCGCCGGGCTGCCGCCGGTCGGCGTCATCAGCGAACTGATGAACGACGACGGCACCGTCACCAAGGGTGCGCAGGTCGTCGAGTTTGCCAAGAAGCACAATCTCAAGCTGGTCACGATCGCGGATCTGATTTCGTACCGTCAGGCGCGCGAGAAGCTGATCGAGCGCGTCGCGACGTTTCCGATCGACAGTCCGATCGGGCCGATGCAGGGGTATGCTTACCGCTCGCCGTTCGACGAGATCGCCCATGTGGCCTGCGTCTACAATGGGATCGGCGACGGCAAGAATGTGCTGACCCGGTTCCACAAGCCGAACATCGTCAAGGAGCTGTTCACTGGGGCTCGGCGGATGCAGGCCGTGCTCGACCATTTCAAGGCGAACGGTTCCGGCGTGCTGATCTATCTGCGCGACGGCGCTGCGGGTGTGCCGGTCGCTCCGCTCGACGAGCAGAAGACCGCCGAAGCCGACCGGCATCGGCAATGGCGCGAGATCGGCGTTGGTGCGCAGATCCTGCGTGATCTCGGCGTGACGTCGATCCGTCATCTCACCACGTCGCAGATCGACTACAAGGGCCTGTCCGGTTTCGGCATCGAAATCGTCGGCAACGAGCACCTTGAAGGCACCTGACCGAGGTCTTACCCTCCCCATCAACGTCGCCCGATGCGGCAAGGTCTGAAAGGACAATCGATGAGCGTGCGCGCGCAAACCAAGGACAAGCCGGCTCCGGCGAGCTTCAAGTGGGACGATCCGCTGCTGCTGGAAGACCAGCTCACCGAAGACGAGCGGATGATCCGCGATACCGCGCGCGCTTATGCTCAGGACAAACTTCTGCCCCGCGTCAATCAGGCGTATCTCGAAGAGAAGACCGATCGCGAGATCTTCAATGAGATGGGCTCGCTCGGCCTGATCGGCGTCACGCTGCCGGAAGAATACGGCTGCGCCAATGCCAGCTACGTCGCCTACGGCCTGGTGGCGCGCGAGATCGAGCGGGTCGACAGCGGCTATCGCTCGATGAACAGCGTGCAGTCGTCGCTGGTGATGTATCCGATCTACGCCTATGGCGATGAGAACCAGCGCAAGAAGTATCTGCCCAAGCTCGCCTCCGGCGAATGGGTCGGCTGCTTCGGCCTGACCGAGCCGGACGCCGGCTCTGATCCCGGCGGCATGAAGACCAAGGCGGAGAAGGTTGCCGACGGCTATCGCCTCACCGGCAGCAAGATGTGGATCTCGAACGCGCCGATCGCCGATGTGTTTGTGGTGTGGGCGAAGTCGGCCGCGCACGACAACCAGATCCGCGGCTTCATCCTCGAGAAGGGCATGAAGGGCCTGTCGGCTCCGAAGGTCGGCGGCAAGCTCTCCTTGCGCGCCTCGATCACCGGCGAGATCGTGATGGACGGCGTGGTCGTTCCGGAAGACGCGCTGCTGCCGAACGTGTCGGGCCTCAAGGGTCCGTTCGGTTGCCTCAACCGCGCGCGCTACGGCATCTCCTGGGGCGCGATGGGGGCCGCGGAGGATTGCTTCCACCGCGCCCGGCAGTACACGCTCGACCGTAAGCAGTTCAATCGTCCGCTGGCTGCGACCCAGCTGGTGCAGAAGAAGCTCGCCGACATGGAGACCGAGATCACCCTCGGCCTGCAGGCCAGCTTGCGCGTCGGCCGGTTGATGGACGAGGGCAAGATGGCCCCGGAGATGATCTCGATCGTCAAGCGCAACAATTGCGGCAAGGCGCTGGACATCGCCCGCATGGCCCGCGACATGCACGGCGGCAACGGCATCCAGATCGAGTACCACGTGATGCGCCACGCCCAGAACCTCGAGACGGTGAACACCTACGAGGGCACCCACGACGTGCACGCGCTGATCCTCGGCCGCGCCATCACTGGGCTGCAGGCATTCGCGTAGGACGGGGCGTAAGTCCGCGCCCACTGTTTCCCGCTCTGCCGTCATCGCCCACGTAGGCGGGCGACCCAGTATCCCAGAGCGTCCGCTATATGCGATGGCGGTGAGTACTGGATCCCCCGCATATGCGGGGGATGACTTTCCGGGTAAGTTGGTAAGAACCAATAACAATCAAATTTGGTTGGAAACGCCATGAGCGACGAGAATCGCCCCGAGGACGACGTTCCGTTCAATCGCGAGTTCGGATTGCAGCCGGGCGTCGTCGAGGAAATCCGTCCCGGCCTGCGCCGCGTGTTGTGCAACAACCCGTCGCCGTTCACCTTCACCGGCACCGTCAGCTACATCGTCGGCCGGGGCAAGGTGGCGATCATCGATCCGGGTCCTGCGGACGAGGCCCATGCCAATGCGCTGCTGGACGCCGTCAAAGGCGAGACCGTCACGCACATCCTGGTTACCCACACCCACAAGGACCATTCGCCCGGCACGCCGCTGATCAAGCAGGCGACCGGCGCCACCGTCTATGCCGAAGGGCCGCATCGGGCGTCGCGGCCGTATTTCGAGAGCGAGACGGTGTCGACCGAGTCCGGCGCCGACCGCAACTTCAAGCCGGACGTCGAAATCCGCGACGGCGACATGATCGAAGGCGACGGCTGGACCATCGAGTCGGTGGCGACGCCCGGCCACACCGCCAACCACATGGCGTTCGCATGGCGCGAGGGTGATGCGCTGTTCGTCGGCGATCATATCATGGGTTGGTCGACTACCATCGTGGCGCCGCCGGACGGCTCGATGCCGGACTACATGGCGTCGCTCGACCGGCTGATCGGCCGCGATGAGCAGCTCTATCTCTCCGGTCACGGCGCCGAGATCCCCGAGGGCCCGCGCTACTCGCGGTTCCTGAAGCGGCACCGGCTGGCGCGGGAAGCTTCGATCCTGCATCGCCTCGGCAAGGGCGAGACCGATATCCCCAGCATGGTGCGGGCGATCTATATCGGCATCGACCCGCGGCTCGTCAGCGCCGCCGGTTACTCGGTGCTGGCGCATCTGGAAGATCTGGTCATGCGCGGTGTTGTCGCCACCGAGGGCGACCCGGTGATCAGCGGTCGCTACCGCCTCGCCGGCTAGCGTCGCCCTTTGCTTAAAGCTTGTAGGCGGTGCGGAAGCCTCCCCAGTGCCGGCCACGTACGCGCACCGGCACGTCGATCTCGCGCATCATCACGGTCTGGCCGCCGCCCATGTCACGGGCGTAGCTCTGGATCAGGAACGAGCGGGTATTGCGTCCTGCGGCAAGCCCGGCCGGGTCGTTGAATATCCGGCGATTACGTGAATTGGCGGTGTTGAAGGCGACATCCCCCGGCCGCTGCGGCTGCGAATACAGCTTGTTGTGCACCGGCAGATAGCCGTTACGGTCGATCATCACGCAGAACGCCATCCGTGGATCCTTGGCCAGGAAGCTTTCCTGGAACGGCGGCAACGCGCGGTCGGCCCAATCGAGGTATTGCGTGCGGTATTGCTTCGGATCGGTGCCGGCGATCTCGACGTAGTTTTCGTCGAACATCTGCTCCAGCGTCAGCGCGCCGGACGCAATGCCGCGTTCGAAGATCTTCGCAAGTTCATGCCCGGCCTCGATCGCGCGGGTGACGAACTCGGTGTTCTCGTCGCGGATCGCCCACAGCCGGTCCTCGATCCGCTCCTGCAGGCCCGCGTCGGGCGCGACGAAGCGCGCCAGGGCGCCGGCCTTGCCCTGCTCGGCGATGCGGACGCGGCAGGCGCCGATGTCCTGAAGCTCAGCGGCCAGTTGTTGGCCGGTCGCCAGCGTGTCGGTGGCCGGGCCGCTGATCAGCACGCCTTCCATCGAGATCTCGTACACCGGCGCGGTGATCCTGCCGCGCGGGGTGTCGAGATTGATCTGCAGATGGCACGGCAGCTTCTCGCGCCGCCGAACATCCTCGCGGTCGCCGAGCTTGAGCAGAACTGCGGTACGCGCCCGCAGCTTGTCGGCGAAGTTGGTAACGTTCTGGCCGGCGCGGGCGACCTCGTCGCCGTGCTGTTCGGCTTCGCGGGTGGCGCTGTCGATTTCTGCGGCGCTGTCGCCGACCGAGGCGATGAAGGTCGAGGCCGAGGTGGCGTTGCCGGCGATGTCGCCGGTGGTGGCGTTCTGCTCGGCCACCGCGCCGTTGACGGTGTCGAACACCGGCCTGATCGCCGCGATCGCGCTGGTGATGCGATGGACGGCATCGGCCGAACTGGAGGCATCCCGCTGCAACGCGTCGATCTTGCGCTTGATCTCCTCGGTTGCCTCCTGGGTTTGCACCGCCAGCGCCTTCACCTCGGTCGCCACCACGGCAAAGCCGCGGCCGGCCGCGCCCGCGCGCGCCGCCTCGATCGTCGAGTTCAATGCCAGCAGCGTGGTCTGGCGGGCGATCTGGGAGATCAGATTGACCACGTTGCCAATCGCGGCCGACGAATCGCGCAGCCGCTCGACATTGGCCGTAGCCTCATTGGCGGCCGCGCTGGCGTCGTCGGCGAGCTGTGACGCCTGGCGGACCTGGGCGCCGATGCCGTGGGCCGAATGGGTGAATTTGTCGGCGGCCTCGGAGAACGAGCTGGCGGTCGCCTGGGCCGCGCTGGTCCGGCCGGTGAGGGCGTCGGTGCGCTCGCGGATGGTGTGCAGCGTCGCGGTGGTCGACTGCACGCCGGTGGTCACGGAATGGGCGGCGCGTTCGAGCTGCCGAATCAGCGAGCCGAGCTCCAACTCCAGCAATTCGAGGATTTCGCGGGCGGAATCGGCCTCCGCGACCGTCGGTTCGGCGGCTGCCGGAGGCGAAGCTACCACGACGTTCAGGGCCGCCGTTTCCGGCGACCGCTTGCGAAATAGGCCGAACGCCATGGTTCCTCCCGCAGAACTAGAACATAGCCTGCTACTCTCGCGGCGCCCCGTGAAGTTACGGTTAAATTTTCTTTCAGTGGAATTACGGATTTCGCGCCGGACGGCGGCGGCAAGTCTTTGATTTTGGCGGATGCGCCGCTTATAACCCCGCGCCGCAGCCCGAAATTCCAACGGATCGACCCGCGAGAGAGAGCGCATGGCCGGACATTCGCAATTTAAGAACATTATGCACCGCAAGGGCCGCCAGGACGCACAGCGGTCCAAGCTGTTCAGCAAGCTCGCCCGCGAAATCACCGTCGCCGCCAAGCTCGGCACCCCCGACCCGGCGATGAACCCCCGGCTGCGGGCCGCGGTGCTGGCGGCGCGTGCGGAAAACATGCCGAAGGACAACATCGAGCGCGCGATCAAGAAGGCGATCGGCGGCGACAGCGAGAACTACGATGAGATCCGCTACGAGGGCTACGGCCCCGGCGGCGTCGCGGTGATCGTCGAAGCGCTGACCGACAACCGGAATCGTGCCGCGTCGGATATCCGCTCGTTCTTCACCAAGTCGGGCGGCAACCTCGGCGAAACCGGCTCGGTGTCGTTCATGTTCGACCGCGTCGGTATCGTCGAATACGACGCCGACAAGGCCTCGGCCGACGATATGCTCGATGCGGCGATCGAAGCCGGCGCGGACGACGTGGTGTCGTCGGAGGCCGGCCACGAGGTCTATGCCTCGCAGGAAACCTTCCGTGATGTCGCCAAGGCGCTCGAAGCCAAGTTCGGCGAGGCCCGCAAGGCGGCGGTGATCTGGAAGCCGCAGAACACGGTCGCGGTCGATGACGAGACCGGCGAGAAGCTGTTCAAGCTGATGGACGCTCTCAACGACCACGATGACGTTCAGAACGTCTACGCCAACTTCGAAGTCTCCGACGCCCTGATGGCGAAGATGGCCGGCTGATCAGGACTGCGCGGCCGCTCGGCCGCGCATCCATGACTTGTCGCTTTAAAGCACCGCGATGTTGTACTTCGCAGGCCCGACCACCGACACCACTCGCATGTAGATGGTGTTGTTGTTGTTTCCGTCCTCGTAGATGATGGTCTGGTTCGCCGGCACCGGTGGTGGCGGCGGCGGAGCCGGCGTGTAAGGCGTGTTCGGCACGCGTTGGGTGATGAGCACGCCCGCTGTTCCGGCCGGTGGCAAAGGGCCGACCGGCGCGAGAGTGGGAAAAGTCAGGCTCTCCACCGGCACTGCGTAGGCGTCAGTTTCCGCAACCCGTTTAACCTGACCGTGAGTGATAACTCGGCTCATGATGCTCTCCTATCGGCTATCTCCGATAGCGCTATGCAATCATCACAACTTTAGGTTGTAAAACACAATCCGCTCACCTCGGGTTTGCACCAGGGGCGCCGCGTTTGCCGGGGACTCTCGATGCGGCGCTGGGGAGAGCTCAGCTCAGCGCGCCGTTGCTATTTTGTTCTTAAGATTTTCGGCGCTATCACATGAACATGACCCCAGCGTCGATTCGTAGCCCGATCCGCATCCTTGGCATCGACCCCGGCCTTCGCCGCACCGGCTGGGGCGTGGTCGAGAGCGAGGGCAATCGGCTGGTCTATGTCGCGTGCGGCACGGTGGAACCGCGTGATACGTTGCCGCTGGCCGAGCGGCTGCTGGCGATCCATGACGGGCTGACAAAAGTTCTGGCTGAGCACGCGCCGGCTGAGGCCGCGGTCGAGCAGACGTTCGTCAACAAGGATGGCGCCGCGACACTGAAGCTCGGCCAGGCGCGCGGCGTCGCGATGCTGGTGCCGGCGATGCGCGGCCTCCTGGTCGCCGAATACGCGCCCAATCTTGTGAAGAAGACGGTGGTCGGCGCCGGCCATGCCGACAAGACCCAGATCCAGATGATGCTGAAGATCCTGCTGCCCAAAGCCGATCCGAAAAGCGCCGACGCCGCCGATGCGCTGGCGATCGCCATCACCCACGCCCACCACCGCGGCGCCGCGCAGCGGCTGAAGGCGGTGGGGGCGTGAGCATGCGCGGAGCAATGCCTCTCCCCGCACACAGACTGCTCCCTCTCCCGCTTGCGGGAGAGGGCAGGGGTGGGGGCGACGCGGGCACAGTGCAAGTG
>NZ_QUML01000003.1:0-222664 GCF_010907025.1 Rhodopseudomonas sp. BR0G17
TGAGCGTCTCGTGGGCTCGGAGATGTGTATAAGGGACAGGACGCTCGCCTATGCCGACTGGCTGTCGCATCTGTTCTGGGCGCCGACGCAGCGGATGGATCTTGTCAACGAAGCGCTGCGCCGTGGCACGCAGCTCGCCGAAGCTTCGGTCGGCCAGACCGAGCCGTGGTCGTTGATTGCTCCGCAGCCGCAGGACCGCCGCTTCAGCGCGCCGGAATGGCGCGAGCCGCCTTTCAACCTGATGGCGCAGGGCTTTCTGCTGGCCGAGCAGTGGTGGCACGACGCCACCACCAACATTCGCGGCGTCTCGGAGCAGAACGAGAAGATCGTCGAGTTCGCGACCCGGCAGATGCTCGACGTCTTGGCGCCGTCGAACTTCGCCCTCACCAACCCGGAAGTGCTTCGCCGCACCGTGTCGACCGAAGGGCGCAATCTCGCCGACGGCTTTCGCAACTGGTGGGAAGATCTGCTCGAATTGATGGCGCACGAGCCGAAGCACGATTTCGTCGTCGGCAAGGACGTCGCGGTCACGCCGGGCAAGGTAGTGTACAGCAACAAGCTGATCGAGCTGATCCAATACGCGCCAGCCACCGAGACGGTGCGGCCGGAGCCGATCCTGATCGTGCCGGCCTGGATCATGAAGTACTACATTCTCGATCTGTCGCCGCATAATTCGCTGGTGAAGTATCTCACCGATCAGGGCTACACCGTTTTTATGATCTCGTGGCGCAATCCGACCGCCGCGGATCGCGATGTCTCGCTCGAAGACTATCGCCGGCTCGGTGTGATGGCCGCCCTCGACACGATCGGCGCGATCCTGCCGGAACGGCCGGTGCATGCGGTCGGCTATTGCCTCGGCGGCACGCTGCTGTCGATCGCGGCGGCCGCAATGGGACGCGACGGCGACAGCCGGCTCAAGTCGATCACTCTGTTCGCCGCCCAGACCGACTTCACCGAGGCCGGCGAGCTGACGCTGTTCATCAACGAGAGCCAGGTGGCCTTCCTTGAAGACATGATGTGGAATCGCGGCGTGCTCGACACCACGCAGATGTCCGGCGCGTTCCAGATCCTGCGCTCCAACGATCTGATCTGGTCGCGGCTGGTGCATGAATATCTGATGGGCGTGCGCTCCGAGCCAAACGACCTGATGGCCTGGAATGCCGATGCCACCCGGATGCCGTATCGGATGCACTCCGAATATCTGCGTAAGCTGTTCCTCGACAACGATCTGGCCGAAGGCCGTTACACCGTCGATAGCCGGCCGATCGCGCTGTCCGACATCCACACGCCGATCTTCGTGGTCGGCACGCAGCGCGATCACGTCGCGCCGTGGCGATCGACGTTCAAGATCCATTTGCTGGCCGACGCCGATGTCACCTTCTGTCTGACCGGCGGCGGCCACAACGCCGGCATCGTCTCGCCGCCATCCCCGAAGGCACATGGTTATCAAGTGATGACCAAGGAAGCCGATGGTCCGTATGTTGGGCCCGACGATTGGTTGAAGCAGGCGCCCCATGCCGAAGGCTCGTGGTGGACCGAATGGGTGCATTGGCTCGGCACCCGCTCCGGCGAACCGGTCGCGCCGCCGCGCATCGGATTGCCGGAGGTCGATCCGGGCGCACTTCCGGCCGCGCCTGGCAGCTACGTGCTGCAGACCTGAGCGGCCTGCGGCAAGGCCGCCAGCGCCCGCGACAACGTCTCGGCCGGAGTGCCGCTGGCGTCGATCGTGGTCCATCCGACCACGCCCTGCGCGTAGCTTTGCTGCTGCCGGACGATCTCCGGCGTCGCATCGGACGCATCGCCGATGCGGCCGGCGACCCGTGCGATCCGCGTGGCGAGATCGGCGGTGAGGAACAGGCCATGGAACGGGATGTCGAGCTGGGCCGCAACGCTTTCGATCGCGCGGCGCTCCTCGGGCTTGGAGAACACCGCATCGACAATGACCGAATGCCCCTGTTTCAAGATATGCGCGGCGCGTTCGGCCAGACCGCGATACACCGCCTCCGTCACTTCAGCGGTATAGGCTGTAGCCGGGAGCCGTTCGGTATCGGCGACGCCGTGCAGCCGTTTGCGGGCCACGTCCGAGCGCAGCACCACGGCGCCGGGCAGGGGCGGGACGTGGCCTGACAGAGCGCGAGCCAGCACCGATTTGCCGGTGCCGGATAGCCCGCCGACCGCGATCAGCCGGGGCGGTGGCGGTGCGATCAGCCGCAGCGCCAGATCAAAATAGGATTTTGCAATCGCCCGATTGGCTTGCCTGATCGTCTCATTGGCGGCGGGCCGTGCCAGCATCACCTTGGCGCGGATCGCTGCGCGCATCGACAGCAGCAGCGGCAGTGCCGACATTCCATCGAGATTGTCCGTGCTCGTCGCCGCGAGATAGCGATTCAAGAGTTGTGCGGAGTCGCTGCCGCGACCGTAGTGCAGCAGATCCATCAGCGGAAAGGCGAGATCGTACAGCACGTCGACCGAGGCGAAGGCTGGATCGAACTCGATGGCGTCGAACAGCGTCGGCTTGCCGTCGATCACCACGATATTGGCGAGGTGCAGATCGCCGTGGCACCAGCGGACGAAGCCTGCCGCACCGCGCTGCTCCAGCAATGGACGCAGCCGGCCGAGAGCATCGCGACTGCTCCTGTCGAGCATTGCAACGTCGGCCGCGGCAAAACCGCCTGCGGCAAGCTCGTTGGTGTCGTCAGCCAGGATCGGTTCGATCGATGCGACCCAAGGCGCAGTCGCCGCCAAAGGCGCGGCCTGATGCGCGGCGGCGATCGCATCGGCGACGGCGTCGATCAGCTCGGGGCCGAGCGAACCAGCGCGCGCGAGATGATCCAGCGTGGCGCTGTCGTCGAAGCGCATCATCTCGACGGCCCATTCCACCGCGGGCCCGTCGCCGCCGATCTGTAACGCGCCCTTGTCAGTGCGTGTGACCGGGACGACACGGCGATAGATCGCGGGCGCGAATCGGCGGCCGACGGCGAGCTCCTGCTCACAGGCGACCTTTCGTTTGGCGAGGGTCGAATAGTCCAGAAATGGGAATTTGACGGCACGCTTGATCTTCAGCGCCCGGTTCCCCTCGAGAAAAACCGCTGCGCCATGGGTGTCGATCTGCACCACGGGCGTGTCGCCGGCACCACGGCCCAGGAAGTCGAAGACCTCTTGTTGCTGGGGGGCGGTGGAGGTGGCGTCTGGGGCGGACATCGGGACTACTACTTAGGCGGCTGCGGAACTGTCCGAGGATGGATCACGTTGCATCCCGATTGCGCAATCCGGGCGGGCAGATCATGAGCATTGTTGTAGGAAAAACAAGCGGCGCCCCGAATTGCAGGTGGTTTGACCTTGATCAATTCAATTCGCCAAAGCTGCGGTCAATTTGCACACCAACGACGATTAGCAGGGCCGCCATTGGGTCGCCACAAATCGTTGGCGAAAATTCCGAGTGATTGGGTCCGGTCTTGTATAAGTTTCTAGAGGCAACCGTTGCCGACCATATGACGCGAGCGGTGAAATCCGTGTCGCGCGAACTGACCATGCGCGAGTTGGAGGACAAGTTCGAGCACGACGACTTCAACGCCTATCCGGTGGTGGAGGATCAGCGTGTCATCGGCATGGTGACAAAGTACGATTTCCTGAGTTGTTTCGCTTTCCACCCGACCCAGATGCTGCCGCATTACGACGACCTGATGAATCGGACCGTCGGCGACATCATGTCGGGGGACTTCCTCTACGTGCACTCCGATACCAAGCTCACCCGGGTGTTGCAGTTGATGGTCGAACATCAGACCCGCAGCATCCCGGTGTTGGACGCCGATCGCAAGCTGGATGGTATCATCTCGCGCGAGGACGTCATCAAGGCGCTGGCGACCTTCACCAAGGTACGCTAACTGCGCGAGCAGTACGCGTCCCTCCGTCGCGCCAAGCTGACATTGGCTTGTTGCAGCAACTGTCGTACACCTTTGCCGCGCAGATTCCGGATCGTGCGACGGCTGCCGTTCGCGGCCGGCCGTCCGGTGTCGAGGTGAGATGTCGACCTATCGATTGAGCACCCTGCTGTCGCCCGGAGCCGTGGCGGTCGTCGGCGCCAGTCCGCGGCCGGCCTCTCTCGGCCGCGCGGTTCTGACCAATTTGCGCGAGGCGGGATTTAAGGGGCAGATCGGAGTCGTCAATCCGCGCTACCCGGAGATCGGCGGCATCAAGACCGTCGGCTCGCTCGCGGAACTCTCTTTCGTCCCGGATCTGATTGTCATTACGGCGCCGCCGCGCTCGGTCGCCAAGGTCGTCGCCGAAGCCGGCGAACTCGGCGTTGCCGGTGCGATCATCATCAGTTCGGAGATGGGGCGCGGCAAAGGCTCCTATGCGGAAGCCGCGAATCGCGCCGCGCGCAAGTCCGGCATCCGGCTGATCGGGCCGAATTGTCTCGGCATCATGATTCCGGGCGTCAATCTCAACGCCAGCTTCGCCGCTCACATGCCGCGGCGGGGCAATTTGGCGCTGATCTCACAGTCGGGCGCGATTGCGGCCGGCATGGTGGATTGGGCGGCCGTCAAGGAGATTGGTTTCTCCGGCATCGTCTCGATCGGCGATCAGCTCGACGTCGATATCGCCGACATGCTCGACTTCTACGCGGCCGATCTCGAGACCCGCGCGATCCTGCTTTACATCGAAGCGGTCACCGACGCCCGCAAGTTCATGTCGGCGGCGCGCGCCGCGGCGCGGGTCAAGCCGGTGGTGGTGGTGAAGTCGGGCCGCATGGCGCACGGCGCAAAAGCTGCTGCGACCCACACCGGCGCGTTCGCCGGCGCCGATGCAGTGTACGAGGCCGCGTTCCGCCGCGCCGGCATGCTGCGGGTGTACGATCTGCGCGAGCTGTTCGACTGTGCCGAAACGCTCGGCCGCGTCAGCGCGCCGCGCGGCAAGCGTGTCGCGATTCTCACCAATGGCGGCGGCATCGGCATTCTGGCGGTCGACCGTCTGGCCGAACTCGGCGGCGAGCCGGCGACACTGTCGGCCGATCTGCACAAGAAGCTCGACGCGATCCTGCCGACGTCGTGGTCCGGCTTCAATCCGATCGACATCACCGGTGACGCCGACGCCGAGCGCTATGCGGCGACGCTGTCGATGCTGCTCTCCGATCCGGACAATGATGCGATTTTGGTGATGAACGTGCAGACCGCGGTGGCGTCGCCGCGGGACATCGCCCGCGAAGTGATCCGTGTGGTCGGTGAGGAGCGGGTTCGCCGCACGCTGTTCAAGCCGGTGTTTGCGGTCTGGGTCGGCGCCGAGGAGGCGGTCACCCATGCCTTCGACGCCGCCTCGATCCCGAACTATCCGACCGAGGACGACGCAATTCGCAGCATCATGAACATGGTGCGCTACCGCGAGGCGGTACAGCTTCTCACCGAAGTGCCGCCATCGCTGCCGAAGGATTTCGACCCCGACACCGAGACGGCGCGGGCGATCGTCGAGAAAGCGCTGCGCGAAGGCCGCACCTGGCTCGATCCGCTGGAGATCAGCGGTCTGTTTGCGGCGTATCAGATCCCGATGATTCCGACGCTGGCGGCCACCAATGCCGAGGAAGCGGTGTCGTGGGCGTCGTCGTTCCTGTCGCAGGGCGTCACCGTGGTGGTGAAAGTGCTGTCGCGCGACATCCCGCACAAGTCCGACATCGGCGGTGTGGTGCTCAATCTCACCAGCGTCGAAGCGGTCCGCGTTGCGGTGAACGAAATCATGGCGCGCGCCGCCAAGCTGCGCCCCGACGCGCGGCTCGAAGGCGTGATGGTGCAGCCGATGATCCTGCGCCCGAAGGCGCGCGAGCTGACCATCGGCATTGCCGACGATCCGACCTTCGGTCCGGTGATCGCGTTCGGTCAGGGCGGCACCGGCGTCGAACTGATCGACGACCGGTCGCTGGCTTTGCCGCCGCTCGATCTGCCGCTCGCCGAGTCGCTGATTGCGCGTACCCGTGTCTCCAAGCTGCTCTGCGCCTATCGCGACGTGCCCGAAGTGAAGCGGAGTGCGGTGGCGCTGACGCTGGTGAAACTGTCGCAGATGGCGGCCGACCTGCCGGAGATCCGCGAACTCGACGTCAACCCGCTGCTCGCCGATGAAAGCGGCGTAGTGGCGATCGATGCCCGCGTCGTGGTGCGCGCGCCGGAGCGTAAATTCGCCGGCCTCGGCAATTCGCACTTCGCCGTGAAGCCGTATCCGACCGAATGGGAGCGGCACCTGACCGTCAAGGATGGCTGGCGCGTACTGGCGCGGCCGATCCGCCCGGACGACGAGCCGGCGATCCACGAATTCCTCAAGCACGTCACGCCGGAGGATCTGCGGCTGCGGTTCTTCGCGGCGATGAAGGAGTTCAGCCACGCTTTCATCGCCCGGCTGTCGCAGATCGACTACGCCCGCGCGATGGCGTTCGTGGCGTTCGATGAAATCACCGGCGAGATGCTCGGCGTGGTCCGCATCCACTCGGACTCGATCTATGAGAGCGGCGAATACGCCATCCTGCTACGTTCCGACCTGAAGGGCAAAGGGCTCGGCTGGGCGTTGATGAAACTGATCATCGAATACGCCCGCTCGGAAGGTCTGCACTATGTCTGCGGTCAGGTGCTGCGCGAGAACACCGCGATGCTGCGGATGTGCCGCGATCTCGGCTTCGAAACCAAAACAGATGCGTCCGAGCCGGACATCCTTAACGTTCGGTTACCGCTGACCGAAGAAGCCGCGCGCGCCGCCAGATCGGCGTGACGACAGAGTCGCCCGAGAGCGCCTCCTCATTATGAAGCTGTGCCGTGCTTGCTACAGCCGGTTCACGGAGACCACACGGAAGGTGTGCATGTCGCCTTCCTCGCGCAGCGACACGTACTCACCCTGGACGAAGCGTTCGTCGGCAAAGTGATAGCCGGCTTCGTCGGGCAGTTTCGCAGCACTGTCATATTGAAATGCCCATGATCCACCCGGACGGTGCACCAGGTGACCGAGGTTGTCCGGCTGATGCGGCCGCTGCCGTGCCACACGGCAGGCTTCGCGGTGCTTCTTCCAGATTTCGGCGTCGATCCGGTCGTTGCCGTCGAGCGGAGCGATGATCACATAGGCGATGTTCGCTTCGCCTTCAGGATGTCCAGGTTCTCGTGCGAGTTCGAGCCTGATCTGGCGGAAGCACGCCGGCAACGAGGTGTTGAGGATTGCGGAGGGCGTAGCTTTGGTCATTGTTTCGCTCCTGGCATCGCACACGATGCTGACGCAGAGCAGAAGCGGCATAATTGATTTGCATCAATCGCGGTACACGACGCAAACTGTGCGCTGCAACGCATCGGCGCGAATCGAAACGGAGCAGCGCATGCTGGCCTTCGAGACCGGATGGGACCAGCCGTGAGCCTCGCGCCTGTGCTGAATGCCAAGACCGATGGAGATGCGCTGGAGCTCAAGCCGAAAGGGGCTTGGACCGCGACCAACAGCAAATTCATGGAGCAACTGTCTGACGACGTTGCTCCTCAGATCGCGGCGGCGAAGTCGCTCACCATCGATATGGCGGAGATCGGCGAGATCGACACGATCGGCGCCTGGGTGCTCGAAAAGCTGTCGCGCAGCGCCGCACAGGCTGGCCGCACCGCGCAGTTCAAAGGCATTTCCGCGAGCTACGCGGAGCTGATCGACGAGGTGCGGCAGCTCAATCGTCGTGGGCCGACCCCGCATCCGAAGCCTAATCCGATCATCGCGAAGCTCGACGAAATCGGTCGGTCGGCCTGGAGCGCAACTACCGATATCGCGGTGTTTCTGGAAATGCTCGGTGCCCTCGGTGCCGCGCTGCTGGGTGTGCTGCGGCGGCCGCGCTCGCTGCGACTGACCTCGTTGACTTACCAGGTCTACAGGGTCGGCTGGCAGGCGATCCCGATCATGGTGCTGATCACCTTCCTGATCGGCGCGATCATCGCCCAGCAGGGCATCTTCCACTTCCGCAAGTTCGGTGCCGATTCCTATGTCGTCGACATGGTCGGCATCCTGGTGCTGCGCGAGATCGGCGTGCTGATCGTCGCCATCATGGTCGCCGGCCGATCGGGGAGCGCCTATACGGCCGAACTCGGCTCGATGAAGATGCGCGAGGAGATCGACGCGCTCTCGACCATGGGGCTCGATCCGGTTGAGGTGCTGATCCTGCCGCGGATCATCGCGCTGGTGATCGCGCTGCCGATCCTGGCCTTCATCGGTTCGATGGCGGCGCTGTATGGCGGCCTGCTAACGGCGTGGTTCTATGGCGGGATGCAGCCCTCGGTATTCATCGCCCGGCTGCACGAGGCCGTGTCGCTGAACTCCTTCCAGGTCGGGATGTGGAAGGCGCCGTTCATGGCGCTGGTGATCGGTATCGTCGCCTGCAGCGAGGGCCTGCGGGTCAAGGGCAGTGCCGAGTCGCTCGGCCTGCAGACCACCACGTCGGTGGTGAAGTCGATCTTTCTGGTGATCGTGCTGGACGGCTTGTTCGCCGTGTTTTTCGCGTCGATCGGGATGTAGCGATGGACGCGCTCGCTCAACTCTATGCCATCCGCGTCGCCGACCTCGTGGTCGGGTTCGGCCGGCAGACCGTGCTCAATCATCTGTCGCTCGATGTCCGCCGTGGTGAAATCCTCGGACTCGTCGGCGCGTCGGGTGGTGGCAAGTCGGTGCTGATGCGCACCATCATCGGGCTGATCCCCAAGCAAAGCGGGCACATCGAAGTGATGGGCCACGATACCGAGCGCGGCTTCGGCCGGGCGCGCGGGGCGGTGGCGGCGACCTGGGGCATCCTGTTTCAGCAGGGAGCGCTGTTCTCCTCGCTCACTGCGCGGCAGAACGTGCAGTTCCCGCTGCGCGAGATGCTCGACATGTCGGAGAAGCTGCAGGACGAGATCGCCACTGCCAAGCTGGAGATGGTCGGCATCGCGCCCGACGATTGGGACAAGTATCCGTCGCAGCTGTCCGGCGGCATGACCAAGCGTGTGGCGCTGGCCCGCGCGCTGGCGCTCGATCCTTCGATCGTGTTTCTCGACGAGCCGACCAGCGGCCTCGACCCGATCGCGGCCGGTGACTTCGATCAACTGATCAAGACCTTGCAAACCACGCTCGGGCTCACCGTGTTCATGGTGACCCACGATCTCGCCAGCCTCAACGTTGTCTGCGACCGCGTTGCGGCGCTGGCTGACGGCAAGATCGTGGCAGTGGGGCCGATGCGCGAATTGCTGCAATCCGAACATCCCTGGGTGCGGGCCTATTTCCACGGCAAGCGCTCGGCGATGCTCCAGCCCAGACAGGACTAGGACGCCACGCCATGGAAACTCGTGCTCCTTTCGTGATCGTCGGTGCGTTCGTACTCGCGGCGATCTTTGCGGTGTTCGGCTTCGTGTTCTGGCTGCACAACACTTCGGGCGTCGGTGCGCGCACCAGCTACCACGTCCAATTCCGCGATCCGGTGCCGGGGCTGCTGGTCGGCGCCGCCGTGCTGTTCAACGGCATCCGCGTCGGGGAGGTCACGGCGCTGTCGCTGGCCTCGGATGATCCGCGGCGGGTCGATGCAACCATCGCGGTGGCGCCGTCGACGCCGGTCCGTCCGGACACCAAGGTTGGCTTGGATTTCCAGGGCCTGACCGGCGTGCCGGTGGTGGCGCTCGAAGGCGGCAAGCAGCTCAGCGGCTCGGCGATCGCCACCACGCTGGTGGCCGAGCCGGGAGCGGGCATGAGCATGACCCAGGCTGCCCGTGAGGCGTTGCGCAAGGTCGATACCGTGCTCGGCGAAAACTCCGGTCCACTGAAAGACACCATCGCAAACTTCAAAACGTTCTCGGAGTGGCTGGCGGGGAAGACCGAGAAGCTCGACGGCATCCTTGGCGGTGTCGAGCGGATGACCGGCGCGAACGAACCGGTGGTGAAGAAGGTGGTGTACGACCTGTCGGCCGCGACCGGCTTCCCGCCGCCATCGCCGCCGCTCAAGGCGCAGCTCACCATTCCGGAATCCAATACGGTGGTGCTGTTCGACAGCCAGAAGATGCTGCTGGCGCCCGGTCTGGAAGTTCCGGCCTTTGCCGGCGCGCAGTGGAGCGACAGCCTCCCGAAGATGCTGCAGGAGAAGCTGATCCAGAGCTTCGAAAACTACGACATCGCCCACGCCCCGATGCGCCCGAACGACGCCGTGCAGCCGGACTATCAACTGCTGACCGACATCAGGAGTTTTCAGGTGATCGGCGAGACGGATGCGCTTCGCGCCGAGATCGCGTTCAGCGCCAAGATCATCGACAAGGAAGGCAAGCTGGTTGCGGCCAAGCTGTTTCAGCAGGCGACGCCGCTCGACAAGCCTGAGCCGGCTGCGGCCGTCACCGCGTTCGACAAGTCATTCGATACCATCGCCAAGCAGCTGGTCCCGTGGGCCGCGCAGGCGCTCGCAGCCGGTCACGCCGACGCCGAGCCGGCCTCGACACCCCCAGGCAGGTCGACTACCGCTCCAAGGTCTTCAGGTACGACAAAAGGTCGTTGATCTGGTCTGGATCGAGTTCGAACGCCGGCATCCGCGGGTGGCCGGTATAAATACCTTCAGCAAACGCCTCTGCCAGCGTCTCGACGGGATAGCGCGTGTGAAGCGTGCGGAACGGCGGGGCCTGTTCGAGCCGACTTTTACCGCTACGGCCGATAGCATGGCAGCGCGCGCAGTGTGATTTGGCGAAGCCGAGGCCGCGGCGCTCCGACGGAGTCGCGGCGGCCGCCGCTTGGCTGGCCACAATTAGCAGGATCGCCGTGCAGGCAAGTAGTCGTCCCATGAGCCGCCCGGTCGGTAAAAACAGGTCGCCAAACAACGACTTGCACGATGCATGACGGTCGTGTCATGACCTTGATCTGTGTCAAGCTGCCTTGACGAATTGCCGACATATTAACTCTTCTGGCGCAGAATGGGCGGTCAGTTGACGGCGATGCGCGCCAGGAGAGTTCAGTCTGGCGACCGCATGGAGTGATGGATGCCGCATCTCGCTTATCCGACGACGACTTGCGAGGGATTTCGCTGTGAGACGCACTGCGCGGTGCGTGGGCTGGCGATCTGTGGCGAACTCGGCCCTGCCGACCACGAAGAGTTCGAACGTCTTGCCCAGCATGTTCGTTACGGGCCGAAGGAAGCGCTGTTCTCCGAGGACGAAGTCGCTGACTCGGTCTACAGCCTGATCGAGGGGATCGCCCGCCTGTACAAGCTGCTGCCCGATGGCCGTCGCCAGATCATCGGCTTTGCGCTTCCCGGCGATTTCCTCGGAATGGCACCAGGTAACCGCTACTCCTTCTCGGCCGACTCGATCGGCGGCGTGACCGTCTGCAAGTTCTTCCGCGGTCCGTTCCTGCGCTTCATCGAGAATCGCCCGCAGATGTTGCTCCGCATGAACGACTTCGCCACCCGCGAACTCAGCCTTGCCCAGGATCAGATGCTGCTGCTCGGCCGCCGCTCCGCCGAGGAGAAGGTCGCTGCCTTCCTGGTCGGTTGGCGCGATCGTCTGGCCCGGCTGGAAGGCGTCACCAAAACCGTCAGCCTGCCGATGGGCCGTCAGGACATCGCCGACTTCCTCGGCCTGACGATCGAAACCGTAAGCCGCACCTTCACCAAGTTGGAGCGGGAAAAACTGATCGTGATCGTTCCGGACGGGGTACGCGTGCTGGACCCGAAACGCTTCGACGCGCTCGCCGCGGCCTGAAACGCTTCACTTTCGGCCGCGCATCCGCCCGGAATCCCACCCGAGGCTACCGATGCGCGACGAAACGCCGGCCTATCTTCGAGCCCGGCATTATTTCTACGAAATTCTTGAATCCCAGGCGCAGACCTCGCGCATGGGCGTCGTCGTCAATCGCTTCATTGTCTTCTTCATCGTGCTCAGCGTCGGGATCACGGTGATGGAGTCGGTGCCGGCGATGCGCGACGACTACAGCCGGCTGTTTCAGGCGCTGGAGCTGCTGTGCCTGGTGGTGTTCTCGATCGAATACTACATCCGGATCTGGATCGCGCCCGAGCATCTGCCGTACCACCACATGAGCCCGCTGCGCGCTGCGTGGGCCTACATGATCAGCCCGCAGGGCATCGTCGATTGCATCTCGGTGATGCCGCTCTGGATCGCGCTGTTCGGTCCGGACGACCTGCGGGTCTTGATCATCCTGCGGATGCTGCGGCTGCTGAAATTCGCCCGTTATTCGTCGGGCATGCGGTCGCTGCTGGAAGTGCTGGAGAGTGAGCGTCGGGCGCTGATGGCCTGCCTCGTGATCCTGGCGTGCGCCACTCTGGTCTCGGCGACCGCGATGCACATTGCCGAGGGCCACGTGCAGCCCGAGAAGTTCGGCACCATTCCTGACGCGATGTGGTGGGCGATCGTGACGCTCAGCACGATCGGTTATGGCGACGTCGTGCCGGCCACCGGAGTCGGCCGGATGATCGCCGCCGCCACCATCATCTGTGGCCTGATCATGATCGCGTTGCCGGTCGGCATCGTCGCCAACGCGTTCTCCGAGGTGATCCACCGGCGCGATTTCATCGTGAATTGGAGCATGGTGGCGCGTGTGCCGTTGTTCTCGCATCTTACCGCCGGAGACATCGCGCACATCATGCAGCTGCTGCAGGCGCGGCAGATCGAGCGCGGCGAAGTGGTGTTCCGCCGGGGTGAGCCCGCGACCGCGATGTATTTCATTGCCGAAGGCGACGTGGAAATCGAGCTGGGGCCTGAGGACAAGGGCCGCCGCATCCGACTCGGCACCGGACATTTCTTCGGCGAAATAGCGGTGCTGAAGCGGGTCGAGCGCTCGGCAACCGTGAGGGCGGTGTCGCGGACGCGGCTCTTGGTCCTGGATGGCGCCGATCTACGTGCGTTGCCCGCGAGCCGAGCATCGCGCGCAAGATCAACCAGATCGTCGAAGGCCGTACCGGCCGTAACCTCAACCTCGAGATCGCTGATCTCGAGGGGCAGGCCGACGTCTCGGTGGAAGAGAACGCGTAAGGCGCTAGGGCGCTTATTCTGCAGCCATCGCGTACGAGCTCGCGATCTTGATCGGGCGGTGCTTGCTGCGGCGCTTCGGAAATTCGCTGGCTCGCGTCAGCGATCGCTGGGCCGCCAGAAACGCCATCACTTTATTTCCGGCGTCAGCGAACGACGCGCCGAGCGGCAGGCCGAACTTGCGGCAGTCTTCTGGCGACAGAGGCTGTTTGGCATGACGGAGCGCCATCGCCGGTCCCCACCACCAGCCCGGAGCCGGAGACCGGTCGTCCGCCGGAACGGCGCGCCAAGCCGCCATTTCCTGAGCCAAACGGTTGAATTCGATGTGCTGTGCCGGATGCATGTCGTACGTCCCTGTTGTGCCGGCATAACGGCCGAAAGCCCAAAAGGTTGCAGGTCGCTGGCGTCCGTCGCCGTACGAGCAATAGTCCGGTACCGTTCTCAGTCGGGAAAACTCGTGCTAACCATTCGCATATGAACCAGCGTGCCGCGATCGACATCCGCCATTCCACCTGTCCGCATGACTGCCCCTCGGCCTGCGCACTCGACGTCGAGGTGATCGACGGCTCGACCATCGGCCGGCTCCGCGGCTCGAAGCGGCAGACCTACACGGCCGGCGTCGTCTGCGCCAAAGTCGCCCGCTACGCCGAGCGCATCCATCATCCCGACCGGCTGACCTATCCGATGCGTCGCACCGGACCGAAGGGCTCCGGACAATTTGCGCGCGTCTCCTGGGACGAGGCGCTGGACGAGATCGCGGCACGGTTCGATGCCGCCGAGGCGGAGTTCGGCGCGGAGTCGGTGTGGCCCTATTACTATGCGGGCACCATGGGGCTGGTGATGCGGGACGGCATCAACCGGCTCGCCAACGTCAAAAAGTACTCGCGGTTTTACTCGACGATCTGCGCGAATGTCGCCTGGGCGGGCTTTGCGGCCGGTGTCGGCAAGGTCGCCGGCGTCGATCCGCGGGAAATGGCGAAGTCGGATCTGATCGTGATCTGGGGGACTAATCCGGTCTCGACCCAGGTCAACGTGATGACCCACGCCGCCCGGGCCCGCAAAGAGCGTGGCGCCAAGATCGCGGCCATCGATATCTACGATAACGAGACGATGCAGCAGGCCGATATCCGGATCATCCTGCGTCCGGGGACCGATGGGGCCTTCGCCTGCGGTGTGATGCACGTGCTGTTTCGCGATGGTCTTGCGGATCGCGGCTATCTGGCGAGCTACACCGACTGTCCGGACGACCTCGAAGCGCATCTTAAGACGCGGACGCCAGCATGGGCCTCCGCGATCTGCGGTGTGCCGGAGGCAGAGATCGAAGCGTTTGCGCATGCGGTGGGCCACACCAAGCGCAGCTTCTTCCGGCTCGGCTATGGCTTCACCCGCAGCCGCAACGGCGCCGCACAGATGCACGCCGCGCTGTGTATTCCGGCGGTGACGGGGGCGTGGCAGCACGAAGGCGGCGGCGCTTTCTTCAACAATGGCGCGATCTTCGGCTTCGACAAGACTTTGATCGAGGGGCTGGATCAGCTCGATCCGGCGACGCGCGTACTGGATCAGTCCAAGATCGGCCGCATCCTCACCGGGGATGCCGAGGCGCTGGATGGCGGCGCGCCGGTCAAGGCGATGCTGATCCAGAACACCAATCCGATGACCGTCGCGCCGGAGCAGGAGTTGGTCCGCGCCGGCTTCGCCCGCGAAGACCTGTTCGTGGCGGTGCATGAGCAGTTCATGACCGAGACGGCGCTGGTGGCCGATATCGTGTTGCCGGCGACGATGTTCTTGGAGCACGACGACCTGTATTACGGCGGCGGCCATCAGCACATCTCGGTCGGCGCCCGGCTGGTCGAACCGCCCGGCGAATGCCGCTCCAATCACGAGGTCCTTCAGGGCCTGGCGCAGCGGCTCGGCATCGATCATCCGGCGTTCGCGATGACGCCGCGTCAGGTCATCGATACGACGCTGAAAGCCAGCGGCCATGGCGGCATCGAGCAGCTCGAGGCTGATCTTTGGCGCGATCTGCAGCCGAATTTCCGCGAGTCTCACTTCCTTGATGGCTTCGCGCATCCGGACGGCAAGTTTCACTTCCGGGTCGACTGGGGCAACGTCAACCTCGCGCGCAAACTGCGGCTGGGACCGTGGCAGGAGATGCCAAGCCTGCCGGATCACTGGGCGGTGACCGAACAGGCCGATGCGCAGCATCCGTTCCGGCTTGCTACGAGCCCGGCCCGCAGCTTCCTCAACACCACCTTCAACGAAACGCCGTCGTCGCAGGCACGCGAGGGCGAGCCCAACGTGATGATGCACCCGGCCGATGCCGCCGAGGTCGGCGTCGGTGAGGGCGATCTGGTGATGCTGGGGAATGCCCGGGGAGAAACGATGCTGACGGTCCGGCTCAGCAGCGGACTGCGGCGCGGCGTCTTGATCGCCGAATCAGTGTTTCCGAACCGGGCTCATCGCGGCGGACGTGGAATCAACGTCCTGACCAGCGCAGAATCAATCGCGCCGCACGGCGGTGCGGCGTTTCACGATAATAAAGTCTGGGTAAAGAAGGCTGATGCGCCACTCGCGAAGCGCGACTGAGGCCCGATTAATCCGGTCGTAACCGGAGGTCGGCAGTCGTTATCGCTTCGCGAGTTGCGCGTTCAGGCTCAGCGCTGGTGGCCGAGGCCGATACCGAGCTTCAGCGCCTTCTGGCGCAGCGAGCCGACGGTCCGATTGGTCAGACGGGCGATTTCCGCCACCGGAGTGCGCGCCTTCGAATGCGCCTTCAACTCCTTGATGTCTTCCTTGGTATACTCGCGGCGAGTGATCTTGCCCTTCTTGGCGGCCTTGGCCTTGGTAGCGGTCTTCGCCGCGGCCTTGGTCACGACCTTCTTGGCCTTCTTCGACTTCGCTGCGGTCTTCGCAGTCTTTGCTTTCGCTTTCTTTGCCACGCGTAGGCTCCTTTAGTGAAGCGCCCTTCTACTACACCCATTCCGTGCCGACAATTCGGAAATTGAGATTTTCGAACTGATCGAGGCGGCTTCGGTTAGCATTAGTTTAAGTGTGTGTAGTTGGCAATTTGGCGAAATTAGGTACTCGCGCGTAGTGACTATCGCCGTTTTGTCGATGTCTTGGCTCGTTGACACCGGTCAAACTGCTGCAAATCACTACACCGGCCCGGCGCGTGCCGGGTTTTCTCGCAAAGTGGAAACTTGCCACCCAAGAGTGCGAATCGGCGCCCGTCAGCCGTGTATTTCCGAGGATCGGTGCTGCTGATGGAGACGATTTGTCGCGAATAACGCGGTGGGACGTGGTCGCGCTTAGTGTGCGCGGGCTACGCAATCCATCCAACCAAAGGCGTATCGGGGGGCGCCGGCGAGATATCAGCGCGACGAGAACAGTGGAATGCGATTGATCAGCGCGGCTGTTTCGCGTTTGGCGCGAGTGCGGCGCGAGTGCGGGCGAGCGTGCGCTCGTAATAGTCCTCGCGCTCCTGCTTCAGGCTGATCTGCAGATTTCGGAAGGCTGCAATGCGTTTCGCGATCTCTTCGCGTTCTCGCGATGCAATCGTTTCAGGACGAGACACTTCAGCCTCGGAGTGTTGGATCGCCGGAGGTATTTGCGCCCGTGAGTCGGTTTGGAACTCGGTATTTCCGCGAGCACCAGTCTGAATGCCCGCCGCAGCCGCGTCCTCAGAGCCATTATCTAGGCTGCTGCTTTCGCTGAAATCAGCGGACTCGGAGTTTGGCAGTTGCGACGTCGTCATTGCTCTTCCTAAAAGTCATCATTGGGAGTGCCGATCAGGGGCGTCAATCGAAATCGCCGCCAACAGGCTGCGGTGGTGGATAAATCGTACGGTTGGTTGCGGTGAAAGCGGTACTCGGTAGCCCAGCGCGAAAGTTGAAGCGGGCACCAATGGCCAAGATCAATCTCGAGTCCCTGAGCATCGAAGAGCTCGCCGCCTTGCGGGACGAAGCGACCGATAAGCTTGCCGAGAAGGTTGCCGCGCGCCAAGCCAAGCTCGCGATGCTGTCGCGCTACGGCAAGATCACCGAGAATGGGCCCGCTGCCGCCAAGGCAAAGCCGCGGAAAGAAGCCAAGGACGCTGGGCATTCCTCGAAAGATCAGTCCGCAGCGGCGTAAGCAGCCCGCTGCTGCGGCCTATAGGGCGCCGACGAAGGATGCAGGCGGTTGTTTGAGTCCGCAGCGATGATGGCGCGGCGCTGCTCACGGCTTGCAATCTCTTGCCGCATCGTTCTTATTTCCGGCTCGCGGTGACGATTGATCGGTTTTGCGCCGCGTGGCTGCTTTCCTCAGATCTCCTACCGGAAATCCAATATGTCGGATCATCACGGCCCTCTCCGCGTCGGCATCGGTGGCCCCGTCGGCTCGGGCAAGACGGCGCTGATGGACCTGCTCTGCAAGTCGATGCGCGAGCGCTACGACATCGCGGCGATCACCAACGACATTTACACCAAGTGGGACGCCGAATTCCTGGTGCGCTCCGGCTCGCTGACGCCGGACCGGATCGCCGGGGTGGAGACCGGTGGCTGCCCGCATACCGCCATCCGCGAGGATGCGTCGATGAATCTCGCCGCCGTGGCCGAGATGCGCAGCAAGTTTCCGGGGCTCGATCTGGTGCTGATCGAGTCCGGCGGCGACAACCTGGCCGCGACATTCTCGCCCGAACTCGCCGACATCACCATTTATGTGATCGACGTCGCCGCCGGAGACAAAATCCCCTCCAAAGGCGGCCCAGGTATCACCCGGTCCGACCTCCTGGTGATCAATAAGATCGATCTTGCGCCCTATGTCGGCGCGTCGTTGGAGAAGATGGATACCGATGCCAAGCGAATGCGCGGCGCACGGCCGTTCGTCATGACCAATCTGAAGAAGAGTGACGGACTCGATCGCATTATCGGATTTATTGAAGAGAAGGGGGGCCTGACGCCGCGGCAGTTGGCCTGAGCCTCCGCCGGCGCAGCTACCTGCGGTATCTCCGCGTGCGCTGCAGTACCAACTTCGTGATCGTTGGGACGGGAACGAAATCAGGCCGGGCGTGGTTGAACCGCTCTTGGAATTCGTGCCCCACCGACCGTCCTCCAGTTGCGCTCAGGTCGACGCTTCTTCATGGTGGGGCCGGTTTCGATACGTTGAATAGGTGAGGCGGACGCTCCGCCTCGGACAACGAGTAAGAGCGTGGTTCGGCTTGGCTTCATCATCGGCTTGATCGCTATCATCGGGGTGGTGCTGTCAGGCTTTTCCGCATCCCGCGTCTATGAGCAGGAAGCGGCGATCCAGCGCATTGCGCTCGGACGGGCCATCGACGTTCATGCCAGCCAGGTTCAGGACCGCCTCACCGAGCGCGAACTGCTCGGCCGGGTCGCTTCAGGCCTGTTTCGCAAGCCCTCGGTGATCAAGGCCGACATGCTGCAGCCGCTGCGGTCGTCGATTTACACCTTCAAGACCGATTTCGTGCTGGCGACCTGGGTGGCACGGCTGAAGCCCGAGGAAGTGCCGGCCGCCGAGGCCGAGCTGACCAAAGCTGGCTTTCCCGATCCGACCGTGCGCGACTATGACGGCAAGCCGCTCGATCTGAGCAGCCCGGTGCCGCTCGACGTGGTGATGGATGTCGAGCCGCGAAACGCCGAGACGATGGCGCTGACCGGCCGGATGCTGGATCACGACCCGGTGCTCGGCCGCACATTTGCGCAGGCCCTGGCCGAGGGCCAGCCGCACGTCTCCGACCCGGTCCCGCTAACGGGCAGTGGTCCGGTCGGTGTCGTTCTGGCGGCGCCGGTGATGAACACCGACAGCTCGGACATCGTCGGCTTCGTCACCTTCTCCTATAAGCTCGCCACGCTGATGCTCACCAACGACGATCTGTCGTTGTTCTCGGTGGTGCTGAAGGATCCGAGCCGCGAGGGTTATGAACTGCTCGCCGACGAAAGCGGCGAGATCACCTCGCGAGTGGCGCACCCGGAAGGGGCCAATCCGATCATCGTTCGCACCGTGACCTTCGGTAATCGGGACTGGTCGCTGGCCTATTATCCGAAGATCGATCCCTATGACCGCGCTCAGAAAATGGCGCTGATCATCGGACTCGCCGGTCTGGCGCTGACGCTGATCGTCTGCGGGCTGTTCGGCTATGTCAGCTACAGCAACATCCGGCTTCGACGCGAAATCCAGATGCGGATTGGTTTCGAGCGCCGCTTGACTGCGGTGATCGACGAGCTCAACCACCGGGTGAAGAATATTCTGGCGGTGATCCAGTCGATCGTGACCAGGACGTTGCGTCACGGCTCCGATCTCGACGTCGCGCGCGAACTGCTGATCGGGCGGATTCATGCAATGTCCAACGTCGTGTCGCTGCTCAGCGACAGCCAGTGGCAGGGCGTGATGCTCAAGGGCCTGTTCGAAGGACGGGCAATCCCGCATGCCGACCGCATCGAGGTCGACGGTCCTGATATCGCGGTCAGCGCGCGGGCGGCACAGAGCCTGTCTCTGCTGTTCTTCGAGCTGGCGTCGCATTCCGATGAGGGCTTGGCCGTGGTCGGCAAGCACCCGCGGGTGGTTGCGAGCTGGACCGTCACAGGCGAAGCCAAGGACGCAACATTTCATTTCCGCTGGGAAGAGTTCAACACCAGCGCGGCGACCCGGCGTCCGGACAGCGAGTTCGGCATTATCCTGCTCGACCGCGTGGCGCCCGAAGCGCTCGGCGGCACGTCGAAGCGCTACTTCACCGACGTCAGCTACGTCTATGAGCTGACCGCGCCGCTCGATACTGTCGTGGACGTCAACGAGCGTGATCGCACCGGGCAGATCACTGCGCCGGTGCGGCCGATCCGTAAATCCCCGAAACAGCCGCGCTAGTTCGCACGCAAACAGCCGGATCTGGCCGAAGCATGCTCGGCCAGATCTCGGTCTGTTCGCGAGGGGGAGCCCCGCATGGATCGTGTTTGGGGAGTGATACCGGCGCCAGAGATCGCTCGATGCGTCATTGGATCGAGCGATCCCCGCCGGGTCGGCGGTGGATCAGCCGTTGCCGCCGATCACGGCACGGACGGTGTCGTCGGGTCCGAAGTCTTCCGCACCGTCGACATAGAGCAGCGCGCTGAGCTTGGATCGCGCCCGGTTGACGCGGCTCTTGATGGTGCCGACCGCACAACCGCAGATCGCCGCGGCGTCTTCGTAGGAAAACCCGGAGGCTCCAACCAGGATGAGCGCTTCACGCTGGTCCTGCGGCAGCTTGTCGAGCGCAGCGCGGAATTCCTCGAATTCCAAATGGGCGGTCTGGCCCGGCTGCGACTTCAGGGTCTTGGCGTAGCTGCCATCGGCATCTTCGACCTCCCGGCGCCGCTTGCGATAGTCGGAGCGGAACAGGTTGCGGAGGATCGTGAACAACCACGCCGGCAGGTTCGAGCCCGGCTGAAACGAGTCGATGTTGGCGAGCGCTCGCAGCAGGGTTTCCTGGACCAAGTCGTCAGCACGATCGGCGTTGCCGCTCAGCGAGATGGCGAACGCGCGCAGGCTCGGCACGGCGGCGAGAATGTCGTCACGAAGGGAATCGGTGAGAGGCATTAGTCCCTCCCTTCGGTCGCGGTCGAGTCCGAGGCATTGGCGGCTTCGGCCGCCTGCTGCGGATCGTCGAGCTTCTTGATCAGCTCCGCGAACCGATCAGGAACGCCTTGCCGGACCACGTCGTCGTACATCGCGCGCAATTGATGTCCGATCCGGGCCTGGATTTCGGCGTTGAGACCTCCCTTAGTGCCTGGAGCCGACTTCTTCATGGTTTGAGCCTTGAATTCTTGCATGACTGATCCAATGTTTTCCCCATGGTCAAGTCCCCTGAACTTCGAGGGTTTTCTTGATCTGTCGCCGTTCACGGGACCCTAATGCGATCCCGGCATGAAAGTTCCACACGAGAATGGAACTTTTGCCCCGCTCGGGCGTAGTTGCCCTCGCAGAGGTGCCGGCCCGCCGCTGGCGATGGCCGAATGACTGATGGAGTGGGGATGTCGAGATCACAGGTTGTTGCAGAGCATTTGCCCTTGCTGCGCCGCTATGCGCGCGCGCTGACCGGTAGCCAGACCTCCGGCGACGCTTACGTAGGCGCCATGCTGGAGGCACTGCTCCAGGATCCGGCCCTGCTCGACGAGCGGCACGGTCCTCGGGCCGGTCTTTTCCGTTTGTTTACCCAGATTTGGAACTCGGTCGCTCTAAACGACGAATCCGACGTTCGGACGCTGCCGATGCCTTCGGAGCGGCGCCTGTCGGCGATCACTCCGCTCCCTCGCCAAGCCTTTCTGCTGCTGTCCCTCGAGGGCTTCTCGGAAGAGGAAGTCGCCTTTGTACTGCAGGCCGAGGTCACCGAAGTCCGTCAGTTGGTCGAGACCGCCGGCAAGGAGATGGCCGAGGAGATCGCCACCGACGTTCTCATCATCGAGGACGAGACCTTCATCGCGATGGATCTCGAGAGCCTGGTCAAGGGGCTGGGCCATAACGTGATCGGTGTCGCCCGGACCCACGCCGACGCGATCGCGCTGGCACGGACCAAGAAGCCTGGCCTGATCCTGGCCGACATCCAGCTCGCCGACGGCAGCTCCGGCCTTGACGCGGTTAACGAACTGCTAAGGACCTTCGAAGTGCCGGTGGTGTTCATCACCGCCTATCCCGAACGCTTCCTGACCGGCGAACGTCCGGAGCCGGCTTTCCTGATCTCCAAGCCATTTCAGCCTGCGATGGTCTCGGCGGTCGCCAGCCAGGCGCTGTTCTTTCAGCGCAACTCGCGCAACCGTAAGCCCAACGCGGTCGCTTCCTGATCACTCCGCCATAGGCCGAAAACGACCAACGCCGTCAGGCCGAAAACGACCAACGCCGTCCGGCTCTGCCGGGCGGCGTTTTGCTTTGCTGCGAGTGAGGTGCCGGAGGCTTCAATCAAACAGGGCGCGGCTGGCATCACACAGCCGCGCCCTGTATCGCCGGCTTCGGGGCAGGGGGACTTAACCGGCGTCGGTTGAACGCCGGTAGGTAAAAACCGTTCCGCGTCAACTGCTAAAAACGTTAACACGCTCTGTTGATCGATGGTTATCGAACCGCTTTGCCGCTCCCGCGATTAATCATTGTGTGCATCGCGAACGCGTAGTTGGCGGTGCCGCAACAGGGAAAAGCGGCATAACGCCAGCTACAACAAAGCGGCAAGATACCATGTCACAGATCGTGCGGGGAATTTTGGGCGCCATTGCTATCACCGGAACGCTTGGCGCGGCTCAACTGGCTGTCGGCGAAGACCTCGGTCACGCCGGACTGATGCAGCAGGCGTCAGTCGCCGCACCGGCACCCCAAGACGTCAACCGTTCGGGCAAAGCCGATCGTGCTGGTATCAGCGGCGATGTGCAGCCTGGCCAGACCTTTGCCGTGACGCTGATCGGCCAATCGGTTCTCGTCCGAATCCCCAAGGAGCAGGCCGACGGAGCGCCCGCGGCCACCACCAAGCCGGCGATGGCGCCGAAGCGGATCGTGGCCTGCGAGCCGGTGGTCAGTGTCCTTACCGAGGTTGCCAAGCAGCTCCAGCCGGGACGTTGCGTCGCGTAACGCTTTCATCAGACAACAGAGCATCCGACATCCGCCCCTGGGGCGGATGTTTTCGTTTGCAGGGGCGTGGTGAGTGGGCGTTAGGCCGGCATGCCGGCGTCAGTCACCGCCGGGAAGCTGCGGGGCGTCCTCGGGCATCAGATGCTCCTTGAGCACCAGCCCGACGATCAACAGCGGGGAGGCCAGGAAGCTTCCCATCGGCCCCCACAGCCAGGTCCAGAATGCCAGGGTAATGAACACCGCCAGCGCGTTGAGCGACAGGCGGCGCCCGATGATCGTGGGGGTGATGAAGTGGCCTTCAAAGAAGGTCAGGAGCGTGAAGCCCAACGGGGCCAGCAGCCCGGCGCCCAGGGTCGGCATGCTGATGATGCCGACGACCGTGAGCACCACGAACATCACGAACGGCCCGATGATCGGGATGAAATTCAGCACCGCCGCCAGCGCCCCAAGGCCAGCCGGGTTCGGCATCCCCGCGGCGGCGCAGATCAGGCCGGTGGCGGCGCCGTAGCACAGGTTGATGACGGTGACGGTCAGCAGATAGGCGCCGAGGCTGCCTTCGATCTCGTTGAGGATCCGCAGCGTCCGCAGCCGGGCATCGCGACCGGCGAACACCATCACCAGCGATCGGCGAAGATCCTTCCAGCTCGCCACGAACAGCACCAGCATCACCAGAAACAGCAGGAGTTCGGTGAGGGTGGGCGAGAGGAATTCGAACACCCAGTCGATCTTCGGCATCTGCACCGAGCTCTGCGGCAGGCTCTCGGAGCCGCTCAATGAGCTTTGGATCTGCCGCCACATCTGCAGCGGCCGATCGAGCACGTGCAGCTTTTCGCGGAGCAACGAGCCGACCTCGGGAATCCGGCTGCTCCACTCGATCAGCGGTGCCGAAATCAGCCCGACCATGAAGGTGACTGTGCCGAGCCCCAGCGCAACGATCAGCACCGCGCTGACCGCGCGTGGAATCCGGAAGCGCTCCAGGAAGCTTGCCGCCGGCGACACCATGGTGCCGACCACGAAGGCGGTGACCATCGGCAAAAAGAATGGCTTTCCGACGTAGAGCAGGCCGACCAGCAGGATCACCAGCAGGGCGACCAGAGCGAGCGCAACGACTTCGGTGCGCCGGATCAGCGGCGGCCGCTCGTCCTTGCTGTCGGGAAGCGGCGTGCCGGCAGGCTCGGCGGGAAGTACGCGCAATGGACCACCCAGCGTCTGAGTTATGTGTGGAGACGTGGAAGTCGACGGCGAGCGGGCCGGATGACGGCGCAACCATCGAAGACTGCCGCTGCGTGCAACGACGATCGACCGAGAAGGTTCCGAGTTCGCTGCTGACGCCTTCGCGCATCGCTCGAACCAAGTGCGGGAACGGACTGGAGCGGGACCGCGTTCTCTCGCCGACGCCGAACGGACGTCGCAACTAACAGCGGGGACTTTCCATGATCACCACGATGCTGTCTGCATGCGTCCCGCAGCGGGGACGCGCGTTCAATTCGGTGGCGGCGACGGGCGCTGCGCTTTTGCTCGCGCTTGCGCTGCCGGCAACTCCGGCTGCCGCCCAGGCGCTCGGCTATGCGGCGCAGCCGCCGCAGTTCGCCCCGTTCGAATCCGACGAGGCGGTAATTGCGCCGTCCGAACCCGCCGATAACGATGTTGCGGTGGACGCGAACGAGGACGCGCAGCTCCCTGATCGGCTGCGCCGGACGGTGGTGAGCTATCCGAGCAAGGAGCCGGCCGGCACCATCGTGATCGATACCTCGAACACCTATTTGTATTACGTGCTCGGCGGCGGTCGGGCGATCCGCTACGGCGTCGGCGTCGGCCGCGAAGGCTTCACTTGGGCCGGCGTCCAGACCATCACCCGCAAGGCCGAGTGGCCGGACTGGCGGCCGCCGGCGGAGATGATTGCGCGCCAGCCCTATCTGCCGCGCTTCATGGCCGGCGGCCCGGGCAACCCGCTCGGTGCGCGGGCGATGTATCTCGGCTCCACCGCGTACCGCATCCACGGCACCAATGATCCGTCGACGATCGGCAAGTTCGTCTCCTCGGGCTGCATCCGCCTGACCAATGAGGACGTCGAGGACCTGTTCAGCAGGGCTGGGATCGGAACCCGAGTCGTAGTGTTGCCGAAGTCCGGCCCCCATCCCATTGAAGCGCGCTCGACCCCGCGGCCTGGCCGGCAGGCCATGAACATCTCAGCCTCGTCGATCGACTAACGCCAGACAGCCGGAGACCGTCATGCGCAAGCTCATCTCACGCCAGATCGGAATCGGTGCCGCGGCACTTGCGGCTGTGACCGCGGTGATGCCTCCGGCGCATGCGCAGGATTTCTTTCAGGCGCTGTTCGGCGGCTTCCAGGCGCCGCGCTATCAGCCGCGGATGCCGGCGCTGCCGTTTGCGGATGACGGGTATGGACGCGATACGCGAGAGCGAATGTCGCGTCCGAGCGCGCGCACCTATTCGACCGGCGGGCAGGCGTATTGCGTCCGAAGCTGCGACGGGCGTTATTTCCCAATCTCGTCCAGCGGGGGCGATACCAAGGCCGAGACCTGCAACAGCTTCTGCCCGTCGAGCGACACCAAGGTGGTGTACGGCTCGTCGATCGAGAACGCCCGCACGTCCAGCGGCAAGCCATATTCCGAATTGCCGAACGCCTTCAAATTCCGCACCGAGATCGTCGCCGGCTGCACCTGCAACGGCAAAGACCAGTTTGGCCTCGCCAAGATCCCGATCGAGGACGATCCGACGGTGCGCAAGGGCGACATCATCGCCGGCAAGGACGGCCTGATGGTCGCGGCTCGTAACGCCTCCGGCAACGACGGCAAGGTGGCGCTCGCTCCGGCCTCCGGCGCCGATCACGTCCGCGCCGGCTATTCCAAGGTCCCGGTGCTGGCCCAGGACTAATCCCTCGGCTGCCAACAGTTGGGAAGCCGCGCGTCTGCCGCGCGGTATTTTCATGGGGAGTTACGATAGTTCCGAAGTTGGAACTGATCAGCGTCTTGGCGATTGATCCGGTGCGGCGCGACCGCGGGTTGGAGCTAGGAAGATGAGCATTCTGATCGGAATTCTGATTACATTTCTCGTCGTCATTTTGGTGCTGTATCTGATCAACATGCTGCCGATGGACGGCCGCGCCAAACAGATCGCACGGATTATCGTCATCATCATCGGCGTGGTATCGCTGTTGAAATATCTGGCGGTGTTCTAAGCCAGCAATCCGGCCGGGCCATCGCCCGGCCTTTTCTTTGGTCGCCGCAAAGCAGAGCCGTCGTCAGTCATTTCGAAATTGCCGACAAGCAAAAAGCCCCGGCTCTCGCCGGGGCTCTGCATGTCGAGCTGTGATGCCCGATCACTTCAGGGTCGAAAACCAGTCGTCGACGTCTTTGCGGACTTGGTCCTTGGCGTAGCCGTAGCGCTCCTGCAGCTTGCCTTCGAGCTGGTCGCGCCGGCCTTCGATCACGTTGAGATCGTCGTCGGTGAGCTTGCCCCACTTCTCTTTGACGTTGCCCTTGAATTGCTTCCAGTTACCTTCAACGCGGTTCCAATCCATCCTGTCCTCCAGTGTTTTGGATGCCGGTCAACGGGCGGTGCTGAGGATGGTTCCGGCTTCCGCTGCGGCAAGCCGTCACCCGAGGCTTGCGGGCTGCGGTCTTGAAATCACAGCAAGTAACGAGCTACCAAAACAAAAGACCTCCCCCTGGCGGGGGAGGTCTCGCGACTGCGGAAGTAACAGGTCTGCTGATTTAGCGCGCCGAGTCCAGGTGCGCCGCCTTCGCTTCGCGGCGGCGCTCATGCAGGATGAACTCGGTGTAGCCGTTCGGCTGAGCGCGGCCCTTGAAGATCAGGTCACACGCGGCTTCGAACGCGACGCCGTCGAAATCCGGCGCCATCGGCCGGTACAGCGCATCACCTTCGTTCTGCTTGTCGACCACCACGGCCATCCGCTTCAGCGAATCCATCACCTGCTCCTTGGTGACGACGCCATGGTGCAGCCAGTTGGCGAGATGCTGGCTGGAGATGCGCAGCGTGGCGCGGTCTTCCATCAGGCCGACGTCGTGGATGTCCGGCACCTTCGAGCAGCCGACGCCCTGGTCGATCCAGCGCACCACGTAGCCGAGGATGCCCTGGCAGTTGTTGTCGATCTCCTGGCGGACATCGTCCGGCGCCCAGTTCGAATTCGACACCGGGATGGTGAGGATGTCTTCGAGCTTGGCGCGCGGGCCGCCCTTGGCCAGCTCCTGCTGGCGCGCGATCACGTCGACCTGATGATAGTGCAGCGCGTGCAGCGTTGCTGCGGTCGGCGACGGCACCCAGGCGGTGGTGGCGCCGGCCTGCGGGTGGCCGATCTTCTGCGCGATCATGTCGGCCATCTTGTCCGGGGCCGCCCACATACCCTTGCCGATCTGGGCGTGGCCGGGCAGGCCGTCGACCAGACCGGTGTCGACGTTCCAGTCCTCGTACGCCTTGATCCAGGGCTGCGCCTTCATCTCGTTCTTGCGGATCATCGGACCCGCTTCCATCGAGGTGTGGATCTCGTCGCCGGTGCGGTCGAGGAAGCCGGTGTTGATGAAGCAGATCCGCTTGCTCGCATTCTGGATGCAGGCCTTGAGGTTCACCGTGGTGCGGCGCTCCTCATCCATGATGCCGACCTTCAGCGTGTTCTCGGTCAGGCCGAGCATTTTCTCGACGCGGCCGAACAGCTCGACGGTGAGGGCCACTTCATCCGGGCCGTGCATCTTCGGCTTGACGATGTAGACCGAGCCGGTGCGGCTGTTGCGGCTCTTGCCGAGGTGCTTGAGATCGTGGATCGCGATCAGGCCCGACACCGCAGCGTCGAGGAAGCCTTCCGGGATCTCCTGACCTTCGCTGTCGAGCACCGCATCGGTCCACATGTGATGACCGACGTTGCGCATCAGCAGCAGGCTGCGGCCATGCAGCGAGATTTCCTTGCCGTCCGGCGCGGTGTATGTGCGGTCGCCGTTGAGCGCGCGGGTAACGGTCTTGCCGCCCTTCTCGAAGCTTTCCGACAGCGTGCCGTCCATCAGGCCGAGGGTGTTGCGATAGATCAGCACCTTGTCTTCGGCGTCGACGGCGGCGACCGAGTCTTCCATGTCGAGAATGGTCGACACCGCCGACTCGATGATCAGGTCGGCGACGCCGGCCGGATCGTCCTTGCCGATGGCGCTGGCGCGGTCGATCTTGATCTCGATGTGCAGGCCGTTGTTGACCACCAGCACCGCGCTCGGACCAGCGGCATCACCGCGGAAGCCGGCGAACTGCGCCGGCTTCTTCAGACCGGTGGCATTGCCGCTCTTCAGCTTGGCCGACAGCTGGCCGGCGATCACGCTGTAGCCGGTGACGTCGCTGTGGCTGCCGGTGGCGAGCGGCGCGGCCTGATCGAGGAACGCCTTGGCCTTGGCGATCACCTTGTCGCCGCGGGCCTTGTCGTAGCCCTTGGCCTGGGTGGCTTCCTGCGGGATCGCGTCGGTGCCGTAGAACGCGTCGTACAGCGAGCCCCAGCGCGCATTCGCGGCGTTCAGCGCGTAGCGCGCGTTCGACAGCGGCACCACCAGCTGCGGGCCGCACAGCTTGCCGATCTCTTCATCGACATTGGCGGTCTCGACCGGCGCGGTCGCCGGCTCGGGCTGCAGGTAGCCGATCTCCTTCAGGAACGCGGTGTAGGCCGCCATGTCCTGCTTCTTGCCCTTGTTGGCGAGATGCCACGCATCGATCTTGGCCTGCAGATCGTCGCGGGTCTTCAGCAGCGCGCGGGTCTTCGGCGCCAGATCACGAACGATCGCAGCGAGTCCGGCCCAGAATACGTCGGGAGCGATGCCGGTTTTCGGCGCGGCCTCCTTGGCGATGAAGTCGAACAGCACAGGCGCGATTTTAAGTCCGTGGGCGTCAATACGATTCATTTTTGGATGTCTCGCGAGAAAACGGCGCGCTGGCGCCTTTTCAGGGGTCAAATGACCGGTCGCCGCGTAGCGGCGCCGGGTGCTCCTTTTAGCGTCAAAGGTCGCCAAAAGAGAAGGCCCGCACTGTCTGGCTGCAGCCAGACGCCGCCGGGAACCCTTTCGTTCCCGGCCTGAACGCCGATCTGCCGGGAGTCGCGGCAGGAAGGAGGGCGGCATGGCCCTTGCTCAGCTCCGACTCCAGATGCGACCGAGAAAGACTGTCTCTGCCAAGTGGCGACGAGGGGCGAAATTTCTCTACGGATCGGCAGAGGTGGAATGGAATGATTTTCTTCCGGCCCTGCTTGTGTCGCGGAAGCGGAGAAAATAATTCTAAACAGCCCCAGGTGGCGATGGAGCGGACATGCGATTTCTTCCAGTGTTTCTGGATCTGGCGACGGGACCCGTGGTGCTGGTGGGTGCCGGTGAGATGGCGCGCGCCAAGCTGCGGCTGTTGCTCGGCGCCGGTGCTTCGGTCCGCTGGTACGTCACCGATGGCGACCGCGATCTGGCCGGCCTGACCGAGACCGAGCGGGCGCGGGTGAGTTTCCCGGACGACGATCCGGCCGCCGCCGACCTCACCGGGGCGATCGCGCTGCTGTGTGCGGGCGCGGGCGATGTCGCCGCTCCGCTGGCCGCGAAGGCGCGGGCACTCGGCGTGCCGGTCAATGTCATGGACGAGCTGTCGCACTCCACCTTCATCTTTCCGGCGATCGTCGATCGTGGCGACGTCGTGGTTGCGATCGGCACCGGCGGGTCTTCGCCGGTGGTGGCGCGTCGTCTCCGCGAACTGATCGAGACCGTGGTGCCGGCGCGGATCGGCGAGCTGGCCGCACTGATCGGCCGCTGGCGCACGCCGATCAAGGCACGGATTCCTGAATTCCCGCTGCGCCGCCGGTTCTGGGAGCGCGTCGTCGACGGCCCGATCGGCCGCGCGGTGCTCGACGGGCGGCTGGCGGATGCCGAGACCGAACTGAAGAAGATCGACGATGCCACCGACTATGCGCGGCATTCGCTCGGCCGCCGCGCTGACGGTCACGTCAGCATCGTCGGCGCCGGTCCCGGTGATCCTGATCTCCTCACCTTGAAGGCGCTTCGGGCGCTGTCGGATGCCGACGTGGTGTTCTACGACGAGCTGGTTTCGCCCGAGATCCTCGACCGCATCCGGCGCGACGCCAAGCGCGTGCCGGTCGGCCGCCGTGTCGGCCAGCCGGGCATTGGTCAGGACGCGATCAACAAGCTGCTGATCGAAGCGGCCCGGTCCGGCCAGCGCGCGGTGCGGCTGAAGGGCGGCGATCCGTTCGTATTCGGTCGCGGCGGCGAAGAGGTCGAAGCGCTGCGCGAAGCCGGCGTGTCTTACGCGGTTGTGCCGGGCATCAGCGCGGCGCTCGGTGCGGCCTCGCAGTTCGAGGTGCCGCTGACCTATCGCCACGAGGCGCTTCGCATCACCTTCCTGACCGCGCACAAGGCCAAGGACGCCGAGACCGTCGATTGGTCGGCGCTGACCGATCAGAAGATGACGGTCGTGGTGTATATGGGCATGAGCGCGGCGCCGACGATCCGCGAAGGGCTGCTCGCCGCCGGCCGCGCGGCCGATACGCCGGTCGGCGTGTTTGCGCGGGTGACGCGTCCGGACGCTGTCTCAGCCGTCGGCACGCTCGATGAGCTGCCGGCGCTGGTCGAGGAGGTCGACGGCGGGCCGGCACTGCTGGTGATCGGCGACGTCGTCGCGCACTCGGCGCCGTGGCGCCAGCAACAACTCCTGCAACTCGTTTCGACCTATCAGATGGCCGCCGAATGACGTCCCCACTGCAACAGAAGATCAAGATCACCGGTCCCTCGGTGGTGACTGCAAACCGCACCACCGATGGCGTGGTGATTTACCGAACCGCGCAGAGCGGCTGGTCGACCGATCTGGCCGACGCCGCCGTCGTGCGCGAGGCCGAGCCGGCGCGGGCGCTGCTCGCCGCTGCGACCGCCGACGATGTCGGCGCGGTCGGTGCCTATATCGCGCCGGTGGAAATCGGCGCCGACGGGGCGATTAGTCCCGGCAATCTGCGCGAGAAAATCCGCCGCGACGGCGTCACCATCGCGCTGCCCGTCCAGGCTTGAGGGCTGTTTCATGTATGCTTACGACGACATCGACCGCGCCATCGTTCACGAGCGCGTCGAAGAATTCCGCGACCAGGTGAGCCGCCGCCTCTCGGGCGAACTCACCGAGGACGAGTTCAAGCCGCTGCGGCTGATGAACGGCGTCTACCTGCAGCTCCACGCCTACATGTTTCGCGTCGCGATTCCGTACGGCACGCTGTCGTCGGCGCAGCTCCGGAAGCTGGCGCATGTGGCGCGGACCTACGACCGCGGCTATGGCCATTTCACCACCCGGCAGAACATCCAGTTCAATTGGATCGCGCTGAAGGATCTGCCCGACGCGCTTGCGGATCTTGCTGAAGTCGGCATCCACGCGATGCAGACTTCGGGCAATTGCACCCGCAACGTCACCGCTGATCAGTGGGCCGGCGTTGCGCCGGGGGAGGTCGAAGACCCGCGGGTCTGGGCCGAAATCCTGCGCCAGCACACCGCACTGCATCCGGAATTCTCCTTCCTGCCGCGCAAGTTCAAGTTCGCCATCACTGCGTCCGATCACGATCGCGCCGCGATCAAGATCCACGACATCGGCCTGAAGCTGGTCAGGAACGACGCGGGCGAGACCGGCTTCGAAGTGCTGGTCGGCGGCGGGCTTGGTCGCAGCCCGTTCATCGGCCGCACCATCAAGTCGTTCGTCGCAGGCCGCGACATCCTCAGCTATATCGAGGCGATCCTGCGCGTCTACAATCAGTACGGACGCCGCGACAACATCTACAAGGCGCGTATCAAGATCCTGGTGCACGAACTCGGCATCGAGAAGTTTGCCGCCGAGGTCGAGCAGGCGTGGCGCGAGATCGCCGACGGCCCGCTGACGCTCGACGACGAGATGATCGAGGACATCCGCTCGCGCTTTATCTATCCGGCCTACGAGAAGCTACCGGCCGAACCCGACGAACTGCGCGCCGCCGCCGGCGATGTGCGGTTCGAAGCGTGGCGCAACAACTCGGTCGCGCCGCACCGGCATGATGGCTATGCCATCGTGACGTTGTCGCTGAAGCCGGCAGGCGGCCCGCCCGGTGATGCCACCGCCGAGCAGATGGATGCGGTCGCCGACCTTGCCGACAAATACTCGTTCGGCGAGATCCGCGTCGGCCATGAGCAGAATCTGGTGTTGCCGCACGTTGCCAAGCGCGACCTGCCGGCGCTGTGGGCCGCCCTCGACAAGCTCGCCCTCGCCACGCCGAACGTCGGTCTGGTCAGTGACATCATTGCTTGCCCGGGCCTCGATTACTGCTCGCTGGCGAATGCGCGGTCGATCCCGATCGCCCAGGAGCTGTCGCGCCGGTTCGCCAGTCCCGAGACCGCGGCACTGATCGGGCGGCTGCACATCAACATTTCCGGCTGCATCAATGCCTGCGGCCATCACCACGTCGGCCATATCGGCATTCTCGGCGTCGAGAAGAACGGCGAGGAGTTCTATCAGATCACCATCGGCGGTCGTGCCGACGAGGGCGCTGAGCTCGGGGTGTTGATCGGCCCCGCGGTGCCGTACGGCGAAGTCGCCGACGTGATCGAAGATATCGTCGAGGCCTATCTCACCCTGCGGCAGCGGCCGGACGAATTGTTCGTCGACGCCGTCAAGCGCCTCGGCGTCGAGCCCTTCAAGGAGCGGGTCTATGCCACTCGTTAAGAACGGACAGATTGCGACCGATGAGTTCGTCCTCGTCGCCGACGACGCAGAGTTGCCGGCCGCGGGTTCGGTGCTGATTTCGGCTGCGCGCTTTTTGGCCGATCCCGAGCGGCTGGTGGCGCGCAACACCCCGCTCGGCGTGATCTGGCCGAACAACCGCGATGTCGCCGAGCTGAAGCCCTGGCTGGACCGTTTGGCGCTGATCGCGCTGGTGTTTCCGACCTATAAGGATGGACGTGCCCACAGCCAGGCGCGGCGGCTGCGCGAGGTCTATGGTTATCGCGGCGAGCTGCGCGCCACCGGACAGGTGCTGCGCGATCAGTTCACCTTCCTGGTCCGCAATGGCTTCGACGCGCTCGACGTCAAGAAGGAAGCCGACGCGCACGCTTTCGGCGAAGCGACGCATCGCTACACCGAGTTCTATCAGCCCACCGGTGACGGTCACCGCAGCGCGCTGCAGCTCCGCCGCCAGCGGCATCTGACGTCGGCGACGTAGCCCGAACGCATTCGTCATTGCGAGCGCAGCGAAGCAATCCAGCGCCCCGCGTGCGGCATGGATTTGCTTCGTCGCTGCGCTCCTCGCAATGACGGCGCTGTCTTTGTCGATTGACCTGGTGCGCGCTTTGCATCAAATGCGCCGCCATGAGCAATCAGCTTCTCGACCGTATCGTTGCCGAAATCGCCGATGAGATGGCGCAGCGGACGGACCGCGGCGAGGTGGCGGGCTACATTCCGGAACTGGCGCGGGTCGATCCGAAAGCCTTCGGCCTCGCGGTGATCAGTGCCGACGGCCATGTCGCCGCCGCCGGTGATGCCGACGTGCCGTTCTCGATCCAGAGCATCTCGAAGGTGTTCACGTTGACGCTGGCGCTCGGCAAGGCCGGCGATCGGCTGTGGCGGCGGGTCGGCCGTGAGCCGTCGGGCTCCGCCTTCAACTCGATCGTGCAGCTCGAGCACGAGCGCGGCATTCCGCGCAATCCGTTCATCAATGCCGGCGCGATCGCCGTCACCGATCTGATCCTGTCCGGGCATCAGCCGCGCGAAGCGCTCGGCGAGATCCTGCGGTTCATGCAGTTTCTGGCCGGCGATTCCACTGTCGCGATCGACGAAGCGGTGGCGAAATCCGAGCAGCGCACCGGATTCCGCAACGCCGCGCTCGCCAACTACATGAAATCGTTCGGGGTGCTGGACAATCCGGTCGAGTACACGCTCGGCGTCTATTTCCATCATTGCGCGATCGCGATGAGCTGCCGGCAGCTGGCGATGGCCGGCCGCTTTCTGGCGCATAACGGCCAGAACCCGTCGACCGGACTCAACGTGGTGTCGAGCGAACGCGCGCGCCGCATCAACGCGCTGATGCTGACCTGCGGCCACTATGACGGTTCGGGCGAATTCGCCTATCGGGTCGGCCTGCCGGGCAAGAGCGGCGTCGGCGGCGGCATCCTCGCGGTGGCGCCGGGCAAGGCCTCGATCGCGGTGTGGGCGCCGGGGCTCGATGCCGCGGGCAACTCCCATCTCGGGCGCGTCGCTCTGGAGGCGCTGACCAAGCGCATGGGGTGGTCGATCTTCGGCGTCTGACGATCAGGCGGGCGACCCGGCGCAACAAAAAGGGCCGAACGCGTGCGCCGGCCCTTCGTCAGTCGCTCTGATGATCGCGGCGGCGGCGCCGCGCAAGCTGCGGTGTCATGGCCGCTTGGTGGACTGCTCTTCAAGCATCGCGATCTCGTGATACCAGCTTGAGCAGGTCAGGATATTGGCCGGATTCGACGCCGCCTCGCTGCTCGGAAGCGCGGTGCGGTTGGCTCCATCCCGGCCGCCGACCGGGAACTGGTAGATCTTGGCGGAGGTCTGATTCAGGCTACTCACGCGATCTCTCCTTTCTCTCCTTCGGGTCGATGAAGCTGGCTCGACGAGCGGTCCGGCCGCGCGTCGCAACGGATGATAACGCGATTGCTTCGCGTGCAGGCAGAATGATCAACAAAGAACCAGCCGCTGGCGATTCTTTGCGCATTCGCCCGTTTGATGACGAACTCGGCACTGGATTGATGCAACGCGGCCGGGATGGCTTGGTTGCGCACTCACCCTTCCGAGAAAATCGTGCGCCCGAGGGGTTAATTTTGTTCACCGCGGCGGGTGCGGGGAAATACGGATGAATCTGGCGTTTCGCGCTCGGCGACCGCGCAGGGCCGACACTGTCTTGCGCATCGAAGTTGCCGCGAGACCGCCGCGGACCTGCCTGCGGCGATTTGGCTCATTTTGGCATATTAAATGCTTCATGTTCGCAGGACCGAAGGCCGCCGGGTGCGGTTCCGCGTCCGTCATCGGCCGAATGCCGGTGGCATCTCCAACGAGAGGACCGCATGACCAAGTACAAGCTCGAGTACATTTGGCTCGACGGCTACAAGCCGACGCCGAACCTGCGCGGCAAGACCACCATCAAGGAATTCGAGATCTATCCGACGCTAGAGCAGCTTCCGCTGTGGGGGTTCGACGGCTCGTCCACGATGCAGGCCGAAGGCCATAGCTCGGACTGCGTGCTGAAGCCGGTCGCGATGTACCCGGACGCTGCGCGGAACAACGGCATTCTGGTTCTGTGCGAAGTGATGATGCCGGACGGCGTCACCCCGCATCCGACCAACACCCGCGCCACCATTCTGGACGACGAAGGCGCCTGGTTCGGCTTCGAACAGGAATACTTCTTCTACAAAAACGGCCGCCCGCTCGGCTTTCCCGAGGCCGGCTATCCGGCGCCGCAGGGCCCGTATTACACCGGCGTCGGCTACAAGCACGTCGGTGACATCGCCCGCCAGATCGTCGAAGAGCATCTCGACCTCTGCCTTGCCGCCGGCATCAACCACGAAGGCATCAATGCCGAAGTGGCGAAGGGCCAGTGGGAATTCCAGGTGTTCGGCAAGGGTTCGAAGACCGCCGCCGACCAAATGTGGATGGCGCGCTACCTGATGCTGCGTCTCACCGAGAAGTACGGCATCGATATCGAGTTCCACTGCAAGCCGCTCGGCGACACCGACTGGAACGGCTCGGGCATGCACTGCAACTTCTCGACCAGCTACATGCGGGAAGTCGGCGGCAAGGAGTATTTCGAATCGCTCATGAAGGCGTTCGAAGACAACCTCGACGACCACATCGCGGTGTACGGTCCGGACAACCACATGCGGCTCACCGGCAAGCACGAGACCGCACCGTGGAACAAGTTCTCCTACGGCATCGCCGATCGCGGCGCCTCGATCCGCGTGCCGCACTCCTTCGTCAACAACGGCTACAAGGGCTATCTGGAAGATCGCCGCCCGAACTCGCAGGGCGACCCCTACCAGATCGCGTCCCAGGTTCTGAAGACGATTTCGTCGGTCCCCACCTCGAAGTCGGCGGCCGCCGCCTGAACCTCCACGGCGACTGCTCGCGGCCCGGACGCAAGTCCGGGCCGTTGCCGTTTTGATGCCCTGAACGTGATTGCTTTCGTTGTTTTTGCCGCGTTCTTCGCGCGAATTGCTGGTCCTCTCGGTCGCAAGCGCTCGGGCGGCTATCTTCACCTTTCAGCCACTGTTGACGTGCAACAACTGCCCGGCGCGTCGTGAGCCGGTGACGGGCCGGCAGTGCCGATCGCGCGCGAATGGGGAATCTGGACAATGCTTCGCGGGGTGATGGCCGTTCTCGGCCTGTTGGTGCTGGCCGGTTGTGCCGGCGGCGATGTCGCACCGTCGGTCGATACGCCGTCGATGTATCAGAGCATGGCGCGCGAGGGTGCCAAGGTCGATGTCGCCGCAGCGGCCGTCATGATCTCACAATATCGCCAGAACAACGGGCTTGGCCCGGTGACGGTCGATCCGGCGCTGACCAAGCTTGCCGAGGACCAGTCCTCGACCATGGCAAGGCGCAACAAGCTCGACCACGACGTCAAGGCGCCGCTGGCGCAGCGGCTGAACGCCTCGGGGTATCCGGCAGCCGTCGCGGTCGAGAACGTCTCGGCGGGCTATCACACGCTGGCGGAAGCGTTTTCGGGCTGGCGGGATTCGCCGCCGCATCGGGCCAACATGCTGAAGAATGGCGTCGACCGGATCGGCATCGCCGCCAGCTACGCGCCGGGCACCAAATACAAGGTGTTCTGGACCATGATCCTCGCCTCCACCGACACGCCCCGATAAAGCGGGCGTGATCGGCTCCCGCCGTTGGCGCAATTGACGCTGGCGCCGCGCATCGCCAAGTTGCCGGCGTTGTTGCTTAAGGTGCGACCGACCAGATGGACTCGACACCGCATAGGAAGGCCGCAAGGCCCTGCGACGCGCGCCGCGTGCTGGTGCTGCAAGGCGGTGGTGCGCTCGGCGCGTATCAGGCCGGAGCCTACCAGGCGCTGTGCCATCACGATTTCGGGCCGCAATGGCTCGCCGGGATTTCCATCGGCGCCATCAATGCCGCGATCATCGCCGGCAATCCGCGCGAGCAGCGCGTCGAGAAGCTGAAGCAGTTCTGGGAGATGGCGTCGTCGCCGGTGCCGTGGCAGCCGCTGCTGCGCGACGACCACGTGCATTCGCTGTTCAATGAGACCTCGGCGGCGATGATCGCCACCTTCGGGGTGCCCGGCTTCTTCACCCCGCGGTTTCCGCCGACGCACCTGCTGCCGTCTGGCAAGCCCTCCCACCTCAGCTATTACGACACCGCGCCGCTGCGTTCGACGCTGGAGCGGCTGGTCGATTTCGACCGCCTCAACCACAACGGCATCCGCCTGAGTGTCGGTGCGGTCAACATCGTCACCGGCAACTTCGTGTATTTCGATACCACCAAGCAGACCATCGGCCCCGAGCACATCATGGCTTCGGCCGCGCTGCCGCCGGGCTTTCCGGCGATCGAGATCGACGGCGAGTATTATTGGGACGGCGGCGTCGCTTCCAACACGCCGCTCGACTACGTGCTGGACTGCGAGCAGCGCGACGATCTCTTGATCTTTCAGGTCGATCTGTTCAGCTCCCGCGGCCGCCTGCCGGAAACACTGCTGGAAGCCGCCGAGCGCGAGAAGGACATCCGCTATTCCAGCCGCACCCGGCTGAATACCGACAAGAACAAGATGATCCACAACACCCGCAAGGCGCTGCGCGATCTGATCGATCGGCTGCCGGCGGAATTGCGTGACGATCCGGCCTACGCCATCCTGCATGAGGCGGCCAAAGAGAACACCGTCACCGTCGTGCATCTGATCTATCGTAAGCGGGACTATGAGGCGTCGTCGAAGGACTACGATTTCTCCCGGCTGAACATGATCGAGCATTGGAAGGCCGGCGAGCAGGACGTCTACGTCTCGATGCGCGACCAGAGCTGGCAACAGGCGCCGCAGGACGGCGAGACCATGGTGACCTGGGATCTCACCCGGGATGCATTCGAATAAGCGGCCCTATCTAGCGCCGCTTTCTCAACCTCGCGAACAGGAGCGGATGATGACGAATTTGACAGGCAAGACCGCGGTCGTGACCGGATCGACCTCGGGCATCGGGCTCAGCTATGCGCGCGCCTTCGCCAAGGTCGGTGCCAACGTCGTGATCAACGGCATGGGCGACGCAGACGCGATCGAGAAGGAACGCAAGGCGATCGAGAGCGACTTCGCCGTCAAGGCTGTTTATTCGCCGGCCGACATGCTGAAGCCCGCCGAGATCGCCGAGATGATCAAGCTCGGCGAAACCACTTTCGGTTCGGTCGATATCCTCGTCAACAACGCGGGCATCCAGTTCGTGTCGCCGGTCGAGGACTTCCCAGTCGAGAAGTGGGACGCGATCATTGGCATCAACCTGTCGTCAGCGTTCCACGGCATCCGCGCCGCGGTGCCGGGCATGAAGAAGCGCGGCTGGGGCCGCATCATCAACACCGCCTCGGCGCACTCGCTGGTCGCCTCGCCGTTCAAGTCGGCCTATGTGGCCGCCAAGCACGGCATCGCTGGCCTGACCAAGACGGTGGCGCTGGAGCTCGCCACCCACAAGATCACCTGCAACTGCATTTCGCCCGGCTACGTCTGGACGCCGCTGGTCGAAAAGCAGATCCCCGACACCATGAAGGCGCGGGGTCTCACTAAGGAGCAGGTGATCAACGACGTGCTGCTCGCTGCCCAGCCGACCAAGCAGTTCGTCACGCCCGAGCAGGTCGCCGCTCTCGCAGTCTATCTTTGCGGCGACGATGCCAGCCAGATCACCGGCGCCAACCTGTCGATGGACGGCGGCTGGACCGCGGCTTAAGGCGGGTTTGGGGCCGTCCACATTCGGTCGGGCCCCGCCTTCGCCTCACGAACGCACGTCATCCTCCGCGCAAGCGGAGGATCCAGTATTCCAGAGCGTCATGGACCTGGAATACTCGATCGCCCGGTCAAGCCGGGCGACGACGTTGGTCGATGAGTAGGGCGGTCGGCGAGAGCCTGCCGGGAGTAACGACCTTCATCGACCGAATTTGGCGAACGCAGTTCGGATTTCGTCGTCGGTTGCGTGTTCGCCTGCGTCGAGAGCAGTAACCGCAGCATCGATGATCCGCAGTTCTTCGGCGCTGGCGTGATACCGGTCGGCTTGAAGCTCGCTTTCGATCTCGCGAGCTATCGCGGCCAGTTCCTCCCGCGCCGCTTCCGGCCAGGATTCCGCCCGCTTGATCAGATCCTCAAGGTTGTCCGCGCTCATTCTGAAACTATAGCACGAGACGGTGAGACGGTCAGTAGCGTCCAGACCGCTTGATCTAGCCTTTGCTACCGAACGCCAGCACGTGCAGGCCGAGGCGCTTGCGGACGATCCAGAACAGCATCACGGTTTCGAAGGTGAGGGCCGCGGAGGTGGCGGCGGCGGCGCCGTAGCCGCCGAAGCGGGGCACCAGGATCAGGCACAGCGCGAGATTGACTGCGAACGCCAGCGCGTAAGCGAGCGCGCAGACATGCTGGTGGCCGAGCATGTTGAGCAGCCGTTCCACCGGGCCGATCGCGGCGCGGACCATCAGGCCGATCGCGGCGACGAACATGATGCCGTAGCCGGACGTGAATTGCGGCCCGAACAGCCACAGCAGCGGTTCGCCGAGCGCCAGCAGCGCCAGCGTTGCGACCAGCGACGGCCAGAACGTCCACACGATCGCGTGGCGGACATACGCCGCCAATCGGACTTTGTCGCCGGCGGCGTTGTATTCGGTGAAGCGATGCGCGGTGGTGGCCGACATCGCGTAGTGAATGAACGACACCAGCGCCAGCGTCTTCACCACCGCATAGTAGATACCGACTTCCTCGGGCGTGCTGAACTGCTGCAGCACCAGCACGTCGGTGTAGGACAACAGCAGATAGAAGCTCTCGACCAGCAGGATCGGCAGTGAGGTGGCGAGCCAGCCGCGGATGTCGTAGGCACGCGGGCCGGGCGGGACGTGGCCGGCGAGCCGGCGGTTGAGCGCGATCATCTGTCCGAGCATCGCGATCCACACTGCCGCGCAGCTCGCCGCCATCGCGGCCACCGCGCCGAGCTCGAAGCCGAGCACGAACAGCCCGGCGGTGAAGCCGATAATCAGCGCTTGCCGGATGATGAATTGCGGCATCAGTCCGAGCCGCATCCAGTCGTGTGAGCGGGCGATGCCATCCTGGGTGTTGGCGACCACGAAGGCCGGCAGCGTCAGGCAGCCGAGATACAGCGGCACGACGGTGGCGTCGCCGATCAGCGGCGCCAATGCCCAGACCAGGAGCGCGAGCAGCAGCGACACCACGCTGGAGGCCGCCAGCGTGCCCCAACGGCTGCCGGTCAGAAAGCCGCGCAGCCGGTCGAGCTCGCCGCGCGCGCGATACTCGGGAATGATCTTCTGGGCCGAGGCGGAGATGCCGAAATCCAGCATCGATCCGAGCAACAGCACCCAGGTCCAGACATAGACGTAGATGCCGTAATCCGAGCCGCCCATCCAGCGTGCCAGCAGGATCTGCGCCCCATAGGCGAGGCCGGCACTGACGACACGGATCAGAAAGATCGTGCCCGCGAGCCGGTTGGTGAGCGAAGCTTCGTTGGAACCGCCGAACAGAGCGGTGAGGCGCGCTTTCAGCGCCGCCAGGGGCGTTGCTGGTGGAGAATCCATGACAGCCAAAAGCGTTTCCCCGAACCGGCCGCATCGGGCGCGACGCGGCGTCGATCTCGTCTAGCAACCAGATGTTAAGATTCGGTTCGGTGTGGCAGGGACGCCGTCACCCCGCGCCGTCGTACGCAACGTGTGCAGCCAACTGCGGGCCTTGCGCTGGCGCGCGAATGAGGTTGTGAGCCCGCCTCGGTATCTCAAATGATCTGAGTGTGTGCTCACGCGGATGTGCGATCATGTCGAGTTTTTCATACGCGTTGGAAAGCTTCTAATCGTTGCTGATCACTTTGCTGGCAGGCAGCGAGATGAGTGATGCAGGCTGAGACAGTATGTTCAGGAGTCACGTCAGGAAAATCACTACAACGCAAGTTGTCGCAGCCCAATTCGTGAGCAACTAAGTAACAACACAGTGACGTCGAATGCCGATTTATAGCGATGTAGTCGGTGGTTGAGCGAACTAACTATTAAGACCTGCCTCGTAGCTTTGCGGAGCCGGACCGGGGCCGCAATCAGAGTCCGTGCAAGTCGTTCTCAGCCGCTGAACCGGAATTCGCCGTGACCTCTTCCGTCAAGCCCACGGGCGTCGAAGTGTTCTTCGACGCCGACGACATCATCGTGTCCAAAACCGACCTGAAAGGCCGGATCACCTACGCCAACCGAGTGTTCACCGACATCTGCGGCTACAGCGAAGCCGAACTGCTGGGCCAGCCGCATTCGATTGTGCGGCATCCCGACATGCCGCGCTGCGTGTTCAAGCTGCTGTGGGACACCCTCGCCGAGGGGCGCGAGATCTTCGCCTACGTCAAGAACATGACGAAGTACGGCGATCATTATTGGGTGTTCGCACACGTCACGCCGTCATTCGACGCCGCCGGCACGGTGATCGGCTATCACTCCAATCGCCGTGTGCCTGAGCGCCGGGTCGTTGCCGCACTGGAGCCGGTCTATGCCGAGTTGCTGGCGCAGGAGTCTCGGCACCGCAACGGCAAGGACGCGCTCGCGGCCGGCTATCAGCACATGATCGATTTCGTCAAGTCGAAGAACATTTCCTATGATCAACTCGTCTTCTCTCTTTAAGGCTGGTCTCTGCCTCGCCGTCACCGTCGTCGGCTCGCTTGTTGCGGTGGCGGGACTGACGCTCGGTGTGCCGCTGCTGCTGCAGGTCGGACTCGGCGCCTCGCTGCTGGGTGCCGCCGGCGTTGCCGTGATGCTGCTGCGGCTGAACCGGATGCTGACGCAGATCGATGAGGTCTGCGGCCGGATTGCCGACGGCGACTTCGAGGCTCGGCTGATCGGGCATCGCGACGGTGGACGCCTGCTCGCGATGCAGAACCGCTTCAACGACATGATCGATCGCTGCGACGCGTTCGTGCGCGAGTCCAGCGCCGCGATGGCGGCGATCCGCGACGACAAATACTATCGGCATATCCTGCCGCAGGGCCTGCGCGGCTCGCTGCTGATCGCCAGCCGCACCATCAACGAAGCGATGCAGGCGATCGAGACACGGGTGGCGGCGTTCAACGCCAACACCGCCGAGTTCGAGACCGCGATCGGCACGGTGATCGACGCCGTCGGTGCCGCCTCCAGCAACATGGGCGAGACCGCGACCAGCCTCAACCGCGGCGTGATCGCGACGCGCGATCGCACCCTGGCGGTGTCGGCCGCCAGCGAGCAGGCCTCGACCAACATGGAGACGGTGGCGGCGGCGACCGCCGAATTGACCGCCTCGGCCAACGAGATTCTCAGCAGCGTCAATCGCTCGGCCTCGATCGCCCAGGCCGCGGTGGCGGCCTCCGATCACGCCCGCGACACCGTCGGCAGCCTGTCGACCGCCACCGAACGGATCGGCGCGATCGTGCAGCTGATCGAAGAGATCGCGTCCCAGACCAATCTGTTGGCGCTCAACGCCACGATCGAGGCGGCACGTGCCGGTGACGCCGGCCGCGGCTTCTCGGTGGTGGCGCAGGAAGTGAAGTCGCTCGCCGAGCAGACCGCCAATGCCACGCGCGACATCTCGCGCAGCATCGCCGAAGTGCAGGAGACCACCCGCGCCGCGGTCGATGCGATCTCCGGCATCGGTCGTTCGATCGGCGAGGTCGATGATATCACGCACCAGGTCGCGCTCGCGGTCGAGGCGCAGACCGCCGCGACCGGCGAGGTCGCGCGCAACATCGAAGAAGCCTTCGCCGGGATCCGCGACATCTCGGGCAACATCCAGGGGGTCGGTAGCAACATCACCGAGACTGAGCAGCATGCCGAGGTGACGCTGTCGGCGTCCGGCACGCTCGCGCACCAGGCGCGCTCGCTCGGCGACGCGGTGCGTGACTTCCTGCGGACGCTTCATCGCGATGGTACGGAGCCGCTCAAGGCTGCTTGAGCGAAGGTTGCCTCAAGGAGCGCGCAGCGCCATCAAGCGCTGCGTCGAACCAATTGCGCCGCACAGGTTAACGCAAGTTCATCTAGATGAACTCGCTCGTCAGCGCCCGTTCAGCTGCAACTTCCTAAGCTCGAGACAGTTCTGATGGTTCTCGATCGTAAGGAGGTTGTCCGATGAATCTGAAACTCGCCGTTGCTGCCGCAGCCGCTCTGAGCGCGGTCGCGCTCGCGCCGGGCATCGCGTCTGCGGCGATGCCGAACGGTCTTCCCGGCGCCGCGCAGGCTGCCGGCAGCCCATCCGCCCAGGTCGATCAGGTGCGTTATGTCTGTAACGCCTGGGGTCGCTGTTGGTGGCGCCCGAACTACTACGGCGCTTACGGCTACTACGGTCCGCGGTTCTACGGCCCGCGCTATTATGGCCCGCCGCGTCCGTACTGGCGCCACTACGGCTGGCGCCGTTGGTGATCGCCGCGCTCAGGCGCTGAGTCTCATGACTGATGCAAGCATTGACGGGGCCCGCGGGCCCCGTTGTCGTGTTCACGGCTGCGCCGGCTCGCTGCGGTCCTCGCAGACATCGACCCATTCGGCGCCGACCAGCTCGGCCATTCGCTGCGGGGCGATCCGCACCGCGCTGTGAGTCGATCCCGCCGCCGGCACGACCACATCGAACGTCTTCAGCGAGACGTCGCAATAGATCGGCAGCGGCGCCTTCAGGCCGAACGGACAGACGCCGCCGACCTCGTGGCCGGTGAGATCGGCGACCTCGTGAACGCCGAGCATCTTCGGCTTGCCGCCGAGCAGCGCCTTCGCCTTCTTATTGTCGAGCCGCATCGTCCCGCTGGTGACGATCAGCACCACACGCTCGCCGACGCGCAATGACAGTGTCTTGGCAATCTGCGCCGGTGGCACGCCATAGGCTTCGGCCGCGAGCGGCACGGTGGCCGAGCTCATCGTCGATTCTTCCACGGCGATATCGGGGGCGTGTTGGGCGAACCAGGCGCGGACGGATTCCAGACTCATGCGGCTCCTCGAGGCCGGCGCTTCGTGCCGGCAACTGAGCAGCCGATATGCCGCAAAGCCTGCGATGGCGCAAACTCAGCGGCCGGCCACGATCTCCGCCAGCGCCGTCAGCGAACCGATGCGATGGTCCGGCTCGAAGCCGAGCACGTCCATCTGCGTGCGCAGCGCCTTGAACAGCGTCTGCGGCGAGAGCGGCCCAGGCCGTCGCAGTTCGCGCGCCATCGCCTCGCGGCTGACGCGCTCGATCCAGGCGACGTTGAAGCCGAATGCCTTCGCGCCCGCCACGTCCCAGGGATTGGAAGACACGAACAACATCTCGCGCGGCGTCACGCCGAGCCGCGCTTCGGCCAGCGCGTAAGCGCGCGGATGCGGCTTGAACACCTTGGCGGCATCGACGCTGATCACGTCGTCGAGCACGCGGTGGAGGCCGGTATTGCGGGTGAGGGCGCCAAGCATATCCGGGCTGCCGTTGGACAGGATCGCACGCTTGCACGGGGCGAGTGCCTCCAGCGCCGACAGCGCTTCGGGATAGAGCGCAAGATCGAGATATTTGGCGAAGATCCGCTCGAACGCGCCGCCGCCGGCCTCGATGCCGAGACAGTCGAGCGTATAGGCGAGCGAATCGCGGGTGACGACCGCAAAGTCCTCGTAGGTCCCCATCTGCGAGCGCAGCCAGGTGTATTCGAGCTGCTTGATCCGCCAGATCTGCGTGATCACCTCACCATAGCCGGGAAACTCCCGCTCGGTGACGGCAGCAACCGACTGGATGTCGTACAGCGTGCCATAGGCATCGAACACGACGGCGGCGATCGGCATGGGAGACAACTCTCGGTTTGTTTCCGTGAAGAAGCCTTTCTTCGTCATTGCGAGGCGCGAAGCGACGAAGCAATCCAGCGGCTCAGTATACGGCGCTCCTGGATTGCTTCGCTTCGCTCGCAATGACGAAGGTGGATAGTTCTAGATCCCCAGCAGCTTGCGGGCGTTCTGCTTCAGCACCTTCGGACGGATCTCGTCGCGGATCTCGAGCTTGGCGAAGTCCGACAGCCAGCGGTCCGGGGTGATCACCGGCCAGTCGGAGCCGAACAGCATCTTGTCCTGCAGAATCGAGTTGATGTAGCGCACCAGAATCGGCGGGAAGTACTTCGGCGACCAGCCCGACAGGTCGATATAGACGTTGGGCTTGTGGGTCGCGACCGACAGTGCCTCCTCCTGCCAGGGGAAGGAGGGATGCGCCAGGATGATCTTCATATCCGGGAAGTCGGCGGCGACGTCGTCCATATACATCGGGTTGGAGTACTTCAGGCGCATACCCATGCCGCCCGGCATGCCGGAGCCGACACCGGTCTGGCCGGTGTGGAACAGCGCGATGGCGCCGCCTTCCTGGATCGCTTCGTACAACGGATAAGCCAGCCGGTCGTTCGGGTAAAAGCCCTGCATGGTCGGATGGAATTTGAAGCCCTTGATGCCGTAGTCGGCGATCAGGCGCTTCGCCTCGCGCACGCCGAGCTTGCCCTTGTGCGGATCGATCGAGGCGAACGGAATCAGCACGTCGGAATTCTGCCGCGCGATCTCGATCATCTCGTCGTTGTTGTAGCGGCGGAAACCGGTCTCACGTTCGGCGTCGACCGGGAAGATCACCGCGGCGATCTTCTTGGCGCGATAATACGCAGCCGTTTCCTGGACGGTCGGCGGATGCTTGTGCGGCGAGCCGAAATACTCCGCCATCCGCGCCTGGAAGTCGTCGTAGCCGTCGTCCGGGTGCGAGCCGCACGGTTCTTCGGCGTGGGTATGGATGTCGATAGCGACAAGATCGTCGGGATTCAGCATCGGGCGTTTCCTTCGGGCATTTCTCGCCGTCTTGGCGGCGGAGAATTGATTATGGTGTATAATTATTTTGAGGAGCTGTGAAGCGGCCCAAACCGTCGGCGTCCGGCGAATTTCGCGCCTTACCTTGGTGTGGCCGCCGGCTCGGCGCTGGTTTTCCGCAACGGCCTGCCGGTTCCGGCGGCGGATCGATTGACAGGCCAGGAGTCGCTGGATAGATACAGCACCGACCCGGGCGGGCTTCCGCCGGCGGGCTGTTATCGTTTTGTATTCGGCCAATTGTCACGGCCTTTCAAACAGTCAGGATAGACCCATGAAGGTCCGTAACTCGCTGAAGTCGCTGCTCACCCGCCACCGCGAAAACCGCCTGGTGCGCCGTAAGGGACGGCTCTACGTCATCAACAAGACCCAGCGTCGGTTCAAGGCCCGCCAGGGCTGATTGTGCCGGGCCGTTCGCGGCCCGCGCCTCCATCTCACGCCGCTGTGACGCGCGCGCTGCTTTGCAGCGCGCTTTGTCGTGTCTAGACTGCCGCAATGGCGTTCGCCCCTCGACATTTTCGGTTCGGCCTCTGCGCTTTGGCGCTTGCGGCGTTTGCGCTGAGCGTGCCTGAGGTCGCGCGAGCCCAGGCCCCCGACGGCCCCAAGCATCCGCTGGAGAAGCCGCTCGCGCAGCCGCCGGCACCGCCGGAAAAGCTGCCGCGGGTGCCGACCGACCGCACCAAGGGCCTCGATTTCCTGTTCGGTGCCCTGAAGGCTGCGCCCGATGAGGCCAGCGCCAAACATGTCGAAGGGCGGATCTGGGCGCTGTGGAGCCAGACCACTAGCGACACCACGGCGCTGCTGATGGCGCGCTCGAAGGTGGCGATGGATGCCAAGCAGTTCGATGTTGCGTTGAAGCTGCTCGACGCCGTGGTCAAGCTGAAGCCGGATTACGTCGAAGGCTGGAACCGGCGCGCGACGATCTACTATTTGCAGAACGATTACATGCACTCGCTCGAAGACATCGAGCAGGTGCTGGCGCGCGAGCCGCGGCATTTCGGTGCGCTCGCCGGCCTCGGCATGATCATGCAGGAACTCGGCGACGACAAACGGGCGCTCGATGCGTTCCGCAGGGCGCTCGCGCTCAATCCGCATCTCGATAAGGTGCCCGACCTCGTCAAGACGCTGTCGGAGAAGGTCGAGGGCCGCGACATCTGACGCGCTTCTGCGCCGTCGCGCTTTGAATCCGGCCGAACCACCCCACATCCAAGGTCCACCTCAACCGTCGCCGCACGGACGATGTGCCGCGCGGTCGATTCGACTTCAGCACGGGAGATCCCAATGAGCACGACATCCGGTTCGGCGAAATGGCAGGGCGGCATCAAGGACGGCAAGGGCGCGATCTCGACCAAGAGCGGCGCGCTGTCCGACTATCCCTACGGCTTCGCCAGCCGGTTCGAAGGCAAGCCCGGCTCCAACCCTGAGGAACTGATCGGCGCCGCCCACGCCGCCTGCTTCACCATGGCGCTGTCGCTGATCCTCGGCGAAGCCAAGTTCACCGCCGAGCAGATGGAAACCAAGGCGGATGTTACGCTGGAGAAGCAGGGCGACGGCTTCGCCATCACCGCGATCCATCTGACGCTGACCGCCAAGATTCCCGGCGCCGACGACGCCACCTTCCAGGACTGCGCCGCCAAGGCCAAAGCCGGGTGTCCGGTCTCGAAGCTGCTCAACACCAAGATTACGCTCGATGCGAAGCTGGTGAGCTGAGCTCTTCTTCAGTCATTCCGGGACGCAGGCGAAGAGCGCGAACCCGGAACCCAGAAGTTGTTAGGCTTGAGGGCAGGACATCTCGTCATTTCGGGTTCGCCGCTGCGCGGCGCCCCGGAATGACGAGCGGTTCGTTTCTCATCGCAGAGCCTCAGTCACATCTCCGCGTCACTCGGTCCGACGTAAGCGATGCGGACCATGTTGGTGGCGCCGGGGGTGCCGAGCGGGACGCCGGCGACGATGATGACGCGCTGGCCGGACTTGGCGAAGCCGTCGCGGAACGCGATGCGGCCGGCGCGCTCGACCATGTCGTCCTGATCCTTGGCGTCTTCGGCGACGACGCAATGCACGCCCCACACCGCCGACAGCTTGCGCCCGGTGCTGATGCTCGGGGTGATCGCCACCACCGGCACCTTCGGCCGCTCGCGTGCGACCCGTAGCGCGGTTGAGCCCGACGAAGTCCAACAGATGATCGCCGACAGGTCGAGAGTTTCGGCGATCTGCCGTGCTGCGCCGGCGATGGCATCGCCGGCGGTCGCTTCCGGATCGGGGCGCTGCGCCGTCACCACGGTGCGATAGGTGACGTCGCGCTCAACTTCTTCGCCGATGCGGTTCATCGTCGACACCGCTTCGACCGGATATTTGCCGGCGGCGGATTCGGCCGACAGCATGATCGCGTCGGCGCCTTCATAAACCGCGGTCGCGACGTCGGAGACTTCGGCGCGGGTCGGCACCGGGCTGGAAATCATCGATTCCAGCATCTGGGTCGCGACCACCACCGGCTTGCCGGCGCGCCGTGCCATACGGGTCATCTGCTTCTGCAGGCTCGGCACCCGCTCGAGAGGCATCTCGACACCGAGGTCGCCGCGCGCCACCATCAGCGCGTCGGACACATCGAGAATGTCCTGCAGCCGGTCGATCGCCTGCGGCTTCTCGATCTTGGCCATCACGGCCGCGCGGCCGCGGATCATTCGCTTGGCTTCGACGACGTCCTCGGCGCGCTGCACGAAACTCAGCGCCACCCAGTCGATGCCGGTCTCGCACGCCGCTTCGAGGTCGGCGCGGTCCTTGTTGGTCATCGCCGACATCGGCAGATCGGTGTCGGGCAGGCTGACGCCCTTGCGGTCGCTCATCTTGCCGCCGATCACCACGCGGGTCACCGCGCGATCGCCCACGGTCTCTTCGCAGATCAAGCGCACCTTGCCATCGTCGAGCAGCAGTGCGTCACCGACCTTGAGGGCCGCCAGGATCTCCGGATGCGGCAGATACACCCGCGTCTCGTCGCCCGGCTCCTTGATCGAGTCGAGCACGAAGTTCGAGCCGTTGTTGAGCTGGATCGGCCCGTTGGCGAACGAGCCGAGCCGCAGCTTCGGCCCCTGCAGATCGACCAGGATGCCGATCGGGCGTCCGTAGCTGCTCTCGACGTTACGGATGGTCTTCACCAGCTCCCGCATCTTGTCGTGCGGGGTGTGGCTCATGTTGATCCGGAACACGTCGGCACCGGCCTCGAACAGCTTGCGGATCATCGCGCTGTCGGAAGAGGCGGGGCCGAGCGTGGCGAGGATCTTGATCCGGCGCAGGCGTCTCATGGCTTGGTCCCGGCCTCGCCTGGATTGCCAGGCGTGGCGGGGGCGGTGCGGCCCGGCGACGGAGGAATGCCCGGCAAGCCGGTCCCCGGCGCCCCGGGCATTCCCGGCAGCTTCTGCATGTTCTGTTCGTTACTTTCAGTCAATTGCACGGTCCAGGCCCGCTGCTCGCCGGTGTCGACCTCGAAGAAGCCGGTGCGGTCGAAGCCGCGCGCCAGGCAGTTCTCGGTCCCCTTGATGGTGAATTCCTTGTCGCGCGAGCACATGAAGGCTTGGCCCGACCACTCGCCGCCGCGGTCGTAATCGAGCGCGTAGATGTAGTAGTAGCGCGCCACCAGAGCGCCGCGCAGCAGCGTCTCGCAGCTTCGCGACGACACATTCCACCAGCCCTCGGTGGTCCAGCCGTCGACGTCCTTGTAGCCCAGCGCGATTCCCACCCGGCTCGAGGTGTTGTTGCACAGCCGGAAGTCGGCGGCGGCCGGAGCGCTGCCGCACAGCAGCACGCCGAAGGCCAGCGCCGCCGTCACGGCGGCCGCGGGCCGGGCCCAGATATGCCGGAAGGGGAGGGAATCTGTGATGATCATGCAGCCAAGCTATACCAATTTGCTGATGATTTCGCGTGACAGGGGCGGCCTGTCAACGGCGGCGCCGCCGCGGGCGGTCTGCCCGGCAGCGGGCTCGCCGCGCGGCGGAGTCGGCTGTACCCCCCAGATGTGGCAAAATCTCAGCCCGTCCCCATCTGGGGAAGACCGCAAGCCCGAGCAAAGGTGACCGCATGGACGACAGCACCCGGACCGAACTGGAAGCGGCGGCGTTTCGCCGTCTGGTGGCGCATCTGCGCGAACGCACCGACGTCCAGAACATCGACCTGATGAATCTCGCCGGGTTCTGTCGCAACTGTCTGTCGAACTGGCTGAAGGATGCTGCCGATGCGCAAGGCGTGGCACTGAGCCGGGACGAGAGCCGCGAGGCAGTGTACGGCATGCCGTACGAAACCTGGAAGGCGAAGTACCAGAGCGCTGCCACGCCGGACCAAGTCGAAGCGTTCAAGAAATCTCACCCGCACAGTCACTGACGCGGCGCCGGCACGCCGCGCATCAAGGCGCAATTTCGGCACCGGCGATTTCCGCTGTGGGTCGCTGTGGATGGGCGTGATGCCCCTTGACGGGAGGCGCCGCGGCGAAGAGTGTCCGGCGCAGATGCGGCGCGCGAGGCGACCGCCCCGCCGCTTTTTCCAATCATTATCTGCCCGGAGTGCACGATGGCCACCTCCGCTGCCGCCGTCCAAGAGGATCCCGCGACCAATTTCGCCAAGGACCAGCTTCGGGCGATCATCGAGCGGATCGAACGTCTCGAGGAAGAGAAGAAGACGATCTCCGACGACATCCGCGACGTCTATGCGGAGGCCAAGGGCAACGGCTTCGACGTCAAGGCGCTGCGCACCATCGTCCGCATGCGCAAGCAGGACGCCAATGAGCGCGCCGAGCAGGAGACCATCCTGGAAACCTACATGCAGGCGCTCGGGATGCTCTGAGACCGGGTTTGGTCTGTTGCCGCAGCCGGATCGGCCCGCAATGGCTGCCGATCTGGTGAGGCGCCAAAAACAAAAATGCCCGGGACCAGCCCGGGCATTTCTTTTTCAAATCAGATCCTGCCGCAGAGATCAGCGCGACGCGTCGCCCGGAAATGCCGTGGTGGTCAGCGTCGCCACCGCCGAGCCGCTGAAGGCGTCGGCATAGAGGCCCGGCTGCGGATCGTCGGCGAAGCTGGTGGCCAGTGTCGCCTCCGGCTTGGCCAGATAGCCGCTCAGCAACGTCATGTCGGGATCGCCGATCACGGTGGCGGCGGTGTGCATCGCCCGCGGCATCAGGATCATGGCGCGGATCCACACGTCGTTGTCGCGGCTGCCGGCGGCGGCGAGACGCGCCGAGGTTGCGATCACCGTCTTGCCCTGACCGGACGACTTGCCGATTACGCTGTCGACCTTGCCCGATACCGCGGCGTGCCGCTGCAGCGATGCGCGCGTCGGCGGCAGCGGGGCGCTGGCGGTCACGACGTGCGGATGGCGGGTCTGGGCGTGCTGGGAGGAATTGTCCTGCGCCATCGGCGCGTAGGCCAGCGCATTCATCGCTGCGGCCTGTTCGGATTTGTCGGCGGCGGCCAGTGCCTGGCGGGCGCTGATGGCTGCGACCTGGGCCGGGCTTGCCTGCTTCGGCGCCACCGGAATGTCGTCCCAGAACCCGCGGGCGTTGATGATGTCGGTCGGGCTCTGCGGCTTGGCGTCGGCGGTCTTCGAGTCTGCCGTCTTCGGCTCCGCAGTCTTGGCCTCGGCCTTGGCTGCTTGGGCTGGACGCGGCGCCGGCAGTACGACGTCGCCGGCGGAGGCGAGCTGGATGGCGCCGGCCGGTTTGGCGCGCGGCATCGGCACCGGATCGCTGGAGCCGACGTCGGCCGGCTTCACCCCGGCCGCAGCCGCAACGGCATCGGCGGCCGCAACCTTGATGTCGGCCATCGGCTTGGCACCGGACGGTGCCGCCGTCGCGGCGGCTTCGTCCTCGTCGTCACGCGACTTGCCGCCGAACAGCGCGGCCAGGAAGTTGGTCTTGGCCGGAGCCACGGTGCTGCCGTCGCGGCGCTTCTCGATGTCCGCCAGCGCCAGCTCGTAGCCACGCAACGGCTTGCCGTTGGACGGGATGTGGACAGTGCGGCCGTCCGGGAACACGCGGGCGAGCTGGTCGGGGGTCATCCGCGGCCAGTGCCGGATACCGCCGGTATCGAGATGGACGAAGGGCGACCCGGAGGTCGGATAGAACCCGACGCCGCCGCGCTGCAGCCGCAGGCCGGCGAACCGGATCTGCTCCAGCGCGACGCCCGGGATGAAGAAGTCCATCGCGTGGCCCTGCATGTGCTGGCTGTGGCGCGCCACACCCGAGGAGCGGCGGCGCAGCATGGCGTTGGTGGCAGGGGAGCGGTACGCGGAGATGATCTGGATAGGCTGTTTGGCGTCGACGTCCCGGTACACTTCCCACAGGATGTCGAACAGTTGGCGGTCCATCACGGTCTGTTCCTGGGACCGCCAGTCGCGCAGGAAATGATTGAGCTGCTTCAGCGCGTCTTCGTCGTAACGGCCGCTGCGCTTGAAGGTGACCGTGAGGCTTTCGCCCGAATGGGTGTGGTGGAACGACAGGGTCCGGCTGTCGCCGACCGCGGATGCGTCGTGGACCGAGCCGGCGCCCGCCAGCAGCAATGCCGTCGTCAGTACGGCGCCGTAACCGGCCCTGGGCATCGACAGTGATTTGAGACGGCGCGAAAGTGCAGCCAGCACGAAAACAGCCCCACCAATGGTCGACCAACAAACCCTGCCCGCGAACCCCAAGTCAGCGTGGCAGGGCGACGTGCCGTTACCGAAGTTAGCGATCCGGAAACGGCGTCCGTGACCCCAAGTCGATCATCAACCTTAACCCTCTGACTATGGCGAAATCGAGCCCGGTGCCGCAATCTAGATGGAGGATGGTTAATGTGAGTTAACAAACAAGGGCCCGCTTTGCGGCGAGCCCTTGATAACATTCAACTACTTTTCGCGTCCGAAGGGGAACGCGGTTACTGATCAGCGGGCGTAAACCCGGCGCTGATTGCGCTGAGCCGGCTGCTGTTGACGCGGCTGCGGGCCGCCGAACAGGTTTTCCAGGAACGAGAACGGGCTCGACGAGGCTCCCGACGAGCCGGTGTAGTCGCCGGCGACACTCACGCCGTCGGGCAGCCGGGTCGGGCGGGTGTAGTTCGGCTGGGCGTGGGCCACCACCGCTTCGAGGTTCTTGCCCTTGTCGTTCTTGAGCAGGGCCAGCATCGTCGCGTCGCGGCCGTACACGTCCTTGCGGAGCTGCAGCTTGCCGGCGTCATCAACGAATGCGGTCTGATACGTGATGTTGACCGGGATCGGGGTCGGGAACTTCAGATCGACCTCGCTGCGGCCGTACATCGCCCGGACCTTGGCCGGGGTGTAGTCCTTCTCCGGCATCGCGATGTTCAGCAGCGTCGACGCGTACACGTCCGGGTTCTGCACCCGCATGCAGCCGTGGCTGAAAGCGCGCTCGTCGCGGGCGAACAGGTTCTTGTCCGGGGTGTCGTGCTGATACACCAGGAACTTGTTCGGGAAGTTGAAGCGGATGCGGCCGAGGGCGTTGGCTTCGCCCGGCGGCTGCGAAATATGGATCGAGCCGTCGCGATTGCGCTCCAGCTTCAGACCCATGCGGTCGAGCACGGTCGGATCCTGCTGCAACGCCGGCAGATACTCGTTGTAGATGATCGACGGCGGCACGTTCCAGGTCGGGTTGACGGTGATGTACTTCATCGTCTCCGTCAGCAGCGGGGTGGCGTGCTTGCCCGGCTTGCCGGTGACGACGCGGGTCGTCCACACTTCGGCGCCGTGCTGCATCACCTTCAGCGTGTAGTCCGGAATGTTGAGGATCACATAGGCATCGCCGAGTGACGGCGCGCCGAGATCGCGCGGCAGCCAGCGCCAGCGCTCCATGTTGACGATGATGGTGTCGATGGTGCGATCGCGCTTCGGGGTGTTCAGCGCCTTCACGGTGCGCTCGTCGAGCACGCCGGTCGCCTTGAGGTCGGCGTGGTCCTGGAACTTCCGCACCGCCGCCGCGACCGTCGCGTCGTAGGTGGTGCTCTCTGGGTTTTCGCTGACGCCGAGGCGGGCGCGCAGCTGCGGCACGCGCGGATCGTCCATCTTCACTTCGGCGCGCTTCTTGCGGGCCGGCTGATAGCGCAGCGTCTCGCCGTCGGCGATCTTGATCACCGGCTTGTCGCCTTCGCCGCGCAGCTCGGCGAGCTTCTTCTTCAGCTCGCGATATAGCTTGTGCGGCGGGTTGTAGCTGTCGAGCGCCGCGGACGCATCGGCCGCGGTGGTGACCTTCGCCAGCACCTGGGCCGGATCGATCGGGTGTTCCGGATACTGGATGTCGGCCGACACCTGCGACCAGTGCATCCGGCCGCTCTGCGCCTGACGCGCATAGTCCATCATGCTCTCGGTGAGCCGCAGCTCGGCTTCGGCGAGCGCCTCGGGCGAGGTCGCGGCGCTGAAGCTCGGCACCGGATAGTCCTCCGGATCGAGGCCGTCGGCGGCGGCGTCCTTCAGACGCGCGATCACACCCTTGGCCTGCGCGGTCAGCGCGCCGGCCTTGGTCCACACCGGCGCGTAGTCGCGGGTCTCGTAGAACTTCTCGACCGCGCTGCGCTCGGCCTTGCGGTCGAAGTAGCGCGACGCGCTCTTGGCGAGCAGATCGCGAAGCTGGTCGGCCACCGGCTGGTCGGCCGACGCAACCGTGCTGGCGGGCTTCTGCAGTTCGGCCGGCTTGGTGGTCGTCGCCTGATCGGTCGCCGGCGCGGCGGGGACGGCGGCAGGAGCGGTGGCGGTTGCCGCCGGAGCTTCCGTCTTGGGCTCGGCTGCGGGCGCAGTTGCCGCGGTGTCTTTGCTCGGCTCGGGCGCAGCCGGCGCCGGGGTGGCGGCAATGTCCTTGGCGGGCTCGGCCGGTGCCGGAGCGGCCGCAATGTCGGGCTTGGCGGTGGCGTCGGGTTTGGCGGCAGGGGTCTCGGGCTTGAAATCACCGACCGAGGGCGGCGGCAGATCGACCGGGCTCGGCACCGGCACGGCGGCATCGATCGCGAGATCCGCGGGCGACCGCGTCGGCGATTGCGCCAGGACGGAGGTCGCCGACACGGTGAGGAAGGTCGCCGCGACGGCCATCAGCACGCCTTCGAAACCGCGGCGTCCAGTCGAGTGATCTCGCATTCGTCTACCCCTTGGGAAAGCTGCCCGGCCGGCAGTTCGTGACTTGCAGTTTGGTTCTCGAGTGTCAGGGCACCCGCTCGTGGATCGGCACGCGGCCGATCTCACGTCTCAGTCGGAGGATACACAGGCCCGGTTCGAGCGGCCAGCATCGGCCGGGCAGACTCACGACAAACTGACCCCAGTTGCTGTTGGCTCAGGGCGGTCAGTGGCTTGTGCCACGGGCCGCCCTGGTTGTCTGTCACTATCGCGCCACGGTTCAAAAGGTTCCGCGAATCAGCGATCCGCAGGCCGCCATGCGGCAGCCACATTCGGTCCTTGGGGGCCCCGAAAACCTACAGGGCGCCGTGTAGTCCTCGTTATCGCGCCTCGGCCTGCGCGGCGCGCTCGGCTTCGATCTCGTCGAGTTTGCGATACAGCGTCGAGCGGCCGATCTTCAGCCGCCGCGCCACTTCGGACATCTGACCGCGATAATGCGAGATCGCGAACCGGATGATCTCGCGTTCCATTTCGTCGAGCGGACGCACTTCGTCGTCCGCCGTCAGCATCGACAGATTGCCGACGCTCGGCAGCGGCGCGATCGGCACTTCGCTTGCGGCGACGAATTGCGGCTCGCTGCGTTCGATCACCAGCGGCTCGCCGGTTGTATCTTCTGCCGGCACGACCGACGGCGCGATCGCCAGCGGGAAGTCGGCGAGGCCGAGCTGATCGCCGTCGCTCATCACCACGGCGCGATACACCGCGTTTTCGAGCTGGCGGATGTTGCCGGGCCAGTCGAGCTGCGCCAGCCGCGCCATCGCTTCGCCGGTGATGCCGCCGATGCTGCGTTTCTCTTCGGCGCAGAACCGCATCAGGAAATGCCGCAGCAGCGGCGGAATGTCTTCGCGGCGGGTGCGCAGTGGTGGGATCGTCAGCGGCAGCACGTGCAGCCGATAGAACAGATCCTCGCGGAATTGGCCAGCCTTCACCCGGTCGAGCAACCGGCGGTTGGTGGCCGAGATGATGCGGACATCGACCTTGACCGGCCGGCGCCCGCCGACCGCTTCGACCGCGCCTTCCTGCAGCGCGCGCAGCAGCTTGACCTGCGCCGTCAGCGGCAGCTCGCTGACCTCGTCGAGAAACAGCGTGCCGCCGGAGGCTTCGACGAACTTGCCGTCGTGGCGCTCGGTGGCGCCGGTGAACGCGCCCTTCTCGTGGCCGAACAGAATCGACTCGACGAGATTGTCGGGGATCGCGCCGCAGTTCACCGCGACGAACGGCTTGGCGCGGCGGTCGCTGGAGCCGTGGATGGCGCGTGCGAACAGCTCCTTGCCGACGCCGGATTCGCCTTCGATCAGCACCGGGATCGCAGAGCCTGCAGCCTTCTCGGCTGCGCGCAGCACCGGGGCCATCGCCTCGCTGCGCGTGATGATATCTGAGAACGTCAGCCGACCTTCGCGGGCATGGCGGATGCGCTGCAGCTCGCCCTTCATCGCGCTGGCATTCAGCGCATTGCGCAGCGACACCTGCAGGCGCTCGATGCCGACCGGCTTGACGACGAAGTCGTGCGCGCCGGCACGCATCGCGGACACCACATTGTCGATGCCGCCGTGTGCGGTCTGCACGATCACCGGCACGTCGAGTCCGCTGGCGCGAATCTTCGACAGCACGCCGAGTCCATCGAGTCCGGGCATCACCAGATCGAGCACCACGGCGTCGATTGCCGGTGCATCGGGCGCGGTCAGGGCTTCTACCGCAGCGTCGCCGCTATCGACCGAAATCGCCTCATAGCCGCACTTCTGCACCATGTTCTCGACCAGCCGACGCTGTACTGCATCGTCGTCGGCGATCAGAATACGCTCAACCATTACTCGCTACTGCCTCAACCCGAACTGTCCCGAATTGGTGCAGGATTGCGACGAATGCGTTAACGCTTAGTGAAAATGCAGATGGTTATCCGCTGTTATCCGAAGGCGTGCGGCCAGATCTCGAGCGCGCCGCGATAGATCATATCGCCTGCCACATAGAGAATGATGGCGAGGCCGATATAGGCGATCCAGCGGTGCTTATGCAGCAGCCGTGCGATGAAGCTGGCGGCGAGACCCATCAGCGCGATCGACAGGGCGAGGCCGAACACCAGAATCACCGGATGCTCGCGTGCCGCGCCGGCCACCGCCAAGACATTGTCGAGCGACATCGACACGTCGGCCAGCGTGATCTGCCACACCGCCTGCGCCATGGTCTTGGTCGGCGCGCCGGTTGCCGCACCGCCGTCGCCTTCGAGCGCATCGACATCTTCCGGCGGGTTGCGCAGCTCGCGCCACATTTTCCAGCACACCCACAGCAGCAGCACGCCGCCGGCGAGCAGCAGCCCGATGATCTGCAGAAGCTGCACGGTGACACTGGCGAAGGCGATGCGGAGCGCGGTGGCGACCACGATGCCGATCAGGATCGCCTTACCGCGCTGCTCTTTTGGCAGCCCGGCAGCGGCGAGGCCGATGACGACGGCGTTGTCGCCGGCGAGCACAAGGTCGATCATCACGACCTGGGCGAATGCGGTGAGGCCTTCGGGTGTAAAGATTGCGAGAAAGTCGGTCATCGGGCGCTCCGTGAGCGTCCAGTCCGACATCACAGTTCAGACGAACTGCCAGAGGGGCCCGGTCCAGGACGTGGTGGTATTTGGCGCCGTCGAAGACCGCGCCAGATCGCTTGCGTCAGCGCCGATACCATCACCGGACCGCACGATGGTCAATCGCCGCACGGTCAGAGCCGAAATGTTCGGGAACGAACGCTTTGCAGCGGTGTCGTAGTCCTGCCGCCAAGCTCGATCAAGGTGGCGAGGGGCTGTTCGAGCCGCGCTGCCTTGTCGCAGGGCGGCTCCCCTTGAAGGAAACTGTGACTTGCGAAGCCGGTGACGGAGCTAGTAGCGTTTCGCAAGGCAAATCGCACGCGATCTGAAAGCACCATGGCGAAATCTGCGACCTCCCGTACCGCAAAGTCCTCTTCCCGCAAGTCCATTCCCGCCAAGCCAGCACCGCGCAAGGCCGCGCCCAGCAAGGCGAAAGCGGCCAAGACCGCGGCCGCGGGACGGAAGACCGCAAGCAAGCCGGCGAAGCTGCCCGAGTGGAATTTGACGGATCTGTATCCGGCGATCGACTCGCCGGAGGTCTCCGCCGATCTCGATCGTCTCGATGCCGATTGCGCCTCGTTCGAAGCCGACTTCAAGGGCCGGCTGGCGGAAGAGACCGCGAAGGACGGCGGCGCGCTGTGGCTCGCCGGCGCGGTCAAGCGTTATGAAGCGATCGAGGATTTGGCCGGCCGGCTCGGTTCCTATGCGGGCCTGGTCCACGCCGGCGACAGCGTCGATCCGGTGAAGTCGAAATTCTATGGTGACGTCTCCGAGCGCCTGACTGCCGCCTCGGTGCATCTGCTGTTCTTCACCCTCGAACTCAACCGCGTCGACGATGCGGTGCTCGAGACCGCAATGCAGACGCCGGAGCTCGGCCACTACCGGCCGTGGATCGAGGATCTGCGCAAGGACAAGCCTTATCAGCTCGAAGACCGCATCGAGCAGTTGTTCCACGAAAAGTCGCAGACCGGGTACGGCGCGTTCAACCGTTTGTTCGACCAGACCATCTCGTCGCTGCGCTTCAAGGTTGGCGGCAAGGAACTGGCGATCGAGCCGACGCTCAACCTGATGCAGGATCGTGCGCCCGAAAAGCGCAAGGCGGCGGCCGAGGCCTTGGCCAAGACCTTCAAGGCGAATGAGCGCACCTTCGCGCTGATCACCAACACGCTCTCCAAGGACAAGGAAATCTCCGACCGCTGGCGTGGCTTTGAAGACGTGGCCGACAGCCGCCACCTCGCCAACCGGGTCGAACGCGAAGTGGTCGATGCGCTGGTCGCCTCGGTGCGCGCGGCGTATCCGAAGCTGTCGCACCGCTACTACAAGCTCAAGGCCGGCTGGTTCAAAAAGAAGAAGCTGCCCTATTGGGACCGTAACGCGCCGCTGCCGTTCGCCGCGACCGGCACGATCGCCTGGCCGGAAGCCCGCAACATGGTGCTGACCGCCTACAAGGCGTTCTCGCCGGAGATGGCGCAGATCGCCGAGCGTTTCTTCACCGATCGCTGGATCGACGCCCCGGTGCGGCCCGGCAAGGCGCCGGGCGCATTTTCGCATCCGACCACGCCGTCGGCACATCCCTATGTGCTGATGAACTATCAGGGCAAGCCGCGGGACGTGATGACGCTCGCCCACGAGCTCGGCCACGGCGTGCATCAGGTGCTGGCCGCCAAGAACGGCGCGCTGATGGCGCCGACGCCGCTGACACTGGCCGAGACCGCCAGCGTGTTTGGCGAAATGCTCACATTCCGCCGTCTGCTGACTCAGACCAAGGACCGCAAGCAGCGTCAGACGCTGCTCGCCGGCAAGGTCGAGGACATGATCAACACGGTGGTCCGGCAGGTCGCGTTTTATTCGTTCGAGCGGGCGGTCCACACCGAGCGCCGCAGCGGCGAGTTGACCGCGCAGCGGATCGGCGAGATCTGGCTGTCGGTGCAGGGCGAGAGCCTCGGCCCGGCGATCGAGATCAAGCCGGGCTACGAGAGCTTCTGGATGTACATCCCGCACTTCATCCATTCGCCGTTCTACGTTTACGCCTACGCGTTCGGCGATTGTCTGGTGAACTCGCTGTATGCGGTCTACGAGCACGCCCAGGAAGGCTTCGCCGAGCGATATCTGGCGATGCTGTCGGCGGGCGGAACCAAGCATTATTCGGAACTGCTGGCCCCGTTCGGCCTCGACGCCAAGAACCCCAGCTTCTGGGACGGCGGTCTGTCGGTGATCGCCGGCATGATCGACGAGCTGGAGGCGATGGGCTAGGGCGACTGGCTGCCGTATAACATTTGTTGAACGGAACGGCGAGGCGCGTTATACGTTTGTATAACGCGCCTTGTTCGTTGCCGGGCGTGCGAGGCTTGGGCCGGCGCATTCGGGGAAAGATTGGATCGCGATGAAGATCGAAATCAAGAAGATTGGGAATTCCGACGGCTTGTTGCTGCCGAAGGAACTGATGCAGCGCCTCGATCTCAAGCGTGGGCAGGAACTGCACATCACCGAATTGCCCGGCGGCGGATTCCAGGCGTTGCCGTACGACCCCGACTTCGAGCGAACGATGGCAATCGCCGACGAGGTCATGGAGAAGTACAAGGACACGCTGGCTGCCCTCGCCAAATGAGGAGCTTTCGATGGGCGAGCCTGTCGAGCCGAGCTGGATCACCTACGAGCAGGCGATCGCGATGCATGCCAGACAGCTGCGCCGATTTGGCGGCGCGCCGGGGCTGCGCGACGAGGGCATGCTGCGGTCGGCGCTCGAACGTCCCATCAACAAATGGCAGTATGAGCACTGCGATCTGCCGGAGCTTGCCTCCGCCTATGCGTTCGGGCTGGCCAAGAATCACGCCTTCGTTGATGGCAACAAGCGGATCGCCTTCATGGCGATGGTCGTCTTTCTGGCCAAGAACGGCATCGTCTTCGAACCTGCTCCCGCCCATGCGACCATGATCATCCTTGCCCTCGCGGCCGGCGAAGTCAGCGAAGCCAGCCTGACGCGCTGGATCAGGGACAACTGGCCGGCCTGACGTGCGGTCGACGGTCGTGTCGTCACTTCGAGCGTGCGATCACCTCGTCACCAAGTCACGATTGGTCCGTTGCGCGGAATAATCAGTCGTCGCTTGTTGCAATCGCCTCGTAGCAGCTTGTTCTAATCGTTTGTTGCGATCACACTGCACCAGCGATCGGTGATGGCGGCCTAGACTTTGGAATGAACCCAAACTGGCTAGGCTAACAATTGCTGCAGTGCCGTTGCCCTCGCAATAAGATTGCGCTAATTGCATCCCCCACTTCTCGAAGATGTCGGAGAGACGAATGGCAGAGCACCACGAGTTTGCCTACACGACTGCCGATGGCAACGACTACGCCGCGCATGAGCAGACCTATGAAGGGTTCATCAAGCTGGTGAAGTACGGCACCGCCGCCGTCATCGTGATCGTCGCCCTCATGGGCATTTTCCTGACTTGATCTGTGCTGGAGTGCGCCGTTACACGCGGCGCTCTCTCGGAGAACGCCCCGGCAAAGTGGAGTCCGGTTTGTCGTCCGGACGTTCTCCAAACAAATAAGTAAGCGCGCATCCCGGTCCCAAAACCGGTCCCACTTTTGCGGGGTGCGCGCATATCTCGCTCGCTCACGCGCGTGCTTCGCGCCGCCGGAGGCTCCATGAAGATTGCTGTTGCCAAAGAACAAGATCCCGCCGAGCCGCGCGTCGCGGCGACGCCCGACACGGTCAAGAAGCTGAAAGCTCTCGGCGCCGAAGTCGCGGTCGAGCCGGGCGCGGGCCTCAAGTCCGGCCTGCCGGATTCCGATTTCACTGCCGCCGGGGCCACCGTATCCGCCGACGCTCTGAAGGACGCCGATGTCGTCTTCAAGGTGAAGCGTCCGGAGGCGTCCGAACTCGCCAGCTATAAGCGCGGTGCGCTGGTGCTGGCGATCATGGACCCGTACGGCAATGACGCTGCGCTGAAGAGCATGGCGGATGCCGGCATTGCCGCCTTCGCGATGGAGCTGATGCCCCGCATCACCCGCGCCCAGGTCATGGACGTGCTGTCGAGCCAGGCCAACCTCGCCGGCTATCGCGCCGTGATCGACGGCGCCGAAACCTTCGGCCGGGCCATGCCCATGATGATGACCGCGGCCGGCACCGTGCCGGCGGCGAAGGTGTTCATCATGGGCGTCGGCGTGGCCGGTCTGCAGGCGATTGCCACCGCGCGCCGTCTCGGCGCCATCGTCACCGCGACCGACGTGCGTCCCGCCACCAAGGAGCAGGTCGAATCGCTGGGCGCCAAGTTCCTCGCCGTCGAAGACGAGGAGTTCAAGAACGCCCAGACCGCCGGCGGCTACGCCAAGGAAATGTCGAAAGAGTATCAGGCCAAGCAGGCCGCTCTGACGGCCGAACACATCAAGAAGCAGGACATCGTCATCACCACCGCGCTGATTCCGGGCCGGCCCGCGCCGCGTCTGGTCACCGCCGAGATGGTGAAGTCGATGAAGCCCGGCTCGGTGCTGGTCGACCTCGCGGTCGAACGCGGCGGCAACGTCGAGGGCGCGGTCCCCGGCCAGATCGTCGAGACCAACGGCGTCAAGATCGTCGGCTACACCAACGTCGCCGGCCGCGTCGCGGCGTCGGCTTCGGCCCTTTATGCGCGCAATCTGCTGAGCTTCTTCGAGACCATGGTCAACAAGGAGAAGGCGCTGGCGGTGAATTGGGACGACGAACTGGTGAAGGCCACCGCGCTGACGCGCGACGGCGCCGTCGTTCATCCGAACTTCCAGCCCAAGTCGGCGTGAGCGCGACCGCTTAAGGAGAGTTGCTATGGAGCATATGGTTCAAGCGGTCGATCCGTTCGTGTTTCGGCTGTCGATTTTCGTTCTTGCAGTGTTCGTCGGCTACTTCGTGGTGTGGTCGGTGACCCCCGCGCTGCACACGCCGCTGATGTCGGTGACCAACGCGATCTCGTCGGTTATCGTGGTCGGTGCGCTGCTCGCGGTCGGCGTGTCGCTGGTCGGCAGCGACAACGGTCCGCTGTGGGCGCGCGGCTTCGGCTTCGTCGCGCTGATCTTCGCATGTATCAACATCTTCGGCGGCTTCCTTGTCACCCAGCGCATGCTGGCGATGTACAAGAAGAAGCAGAAGTGAGTAGGGGCCGTCGATGAGCGCCAATCTTTCCGCATTTCTGTATCTGATCGCAGGCGTCCTATTCATTCTGGCGTTGCGCGGTCTGTCGTCTCCGGCCACCAGCCGTCAGGGCAACCTGATGGGCATGAGCGGCATGGCGATCGCCATTGCCACCACGCTCGCCGGCCATCCGCCGGCCGATTTGCTCGGCTGGGTGCTGGTGATCGCCGGCATCGCGATCGGCGGCGCCATTGGCGCGGTCATCGCCAAGAAGGTGCCGATGACCTCGATGCCCGAGCTGGTCGCCGCCTTCCACTCGCTGGTCGGTATGGCCGCGGTGCTGGTCGCCGCCGGTGCGTTCTATGCGCCGGGTGCGTTCGACATCGGCGAGCCGGGCAACATCCACGCCCAGAGCCTCGTTGAAATGTCGCTCGGCGTTGCCATCGGCGCGCTGACCTTCACCGGTTCGGTGATCGCGTTCCTCAAGCTGTCGGGCCGCATGAGCGGCGCGCCGATCCTGCTGCCGGCACGGCATGTGGTGAACATCGCGCTCGGCGTCATCATGTTCGCGGCGATCATCTACATGGTGATCACGCAGAGCGAAGTCGCCTTCTGGGTAATCACCGGCGTCGCGCTGCTGCTCGGCATCCTGATCATCGTCCCGATCGGCGGCGCCGACATGCCGGTGGTGATCTCGATGCTCAACTCCTATTCGGGGTGGGCCGCGGCCGGCATCGGCTTCACGCTCGGCAACTCGGCGCTGATCATCACCGGCGCGCTGGTCGGCTCCTCGGGTGCGATTCTGTCCTACATCATGTGTAAGGGCATGAACCGCTCGTTCATCTCGGTCATCCTCGGCGGCTTCGGCGGTGAAACCGCTGCGGCCGGAGGTGGCGGCGGTGAACAGCGCCCGGCCAAGCTCGGCTCGGCCGACGACGCGGCCTTCATCATGAAGAACGCCTCGAAGGTCATCATCGTGCCGGGCTACGGCATGGCGGTGGCTCAGGCTCAGCACGCGCTGCGTGAAATGGCCGACTCGCTGAAGAAGGAAGGCGTCGAGGTGAAGTACGCGATTCACCCGGTCGCCGGCCGTATGCCGGGCCACATGAACGTGCTGCTCGCCGAAGCCAACGTGCCGTACGACGAAGTGTTCGAACTCGAGGACATCAACTCGGAGTTCGCGCAGGCCGACGTTGCGTTCGTGATCGGCGCCAACGACGTCACCAACCCGGCGGCCGAAGAGGATCCGTCCTCGCCGATCTACGGCATGCCGGTGCTGCAGGTGTGGAAGGCCGGCACCGTGATGTTCATCAAGCGGTCGCTCGCCTCCGGTTACGCCGGCATCGACAACCCGCTGTTCTATCGCGACAACACCATGATGCTGCTCGGCGACGCCAAGAAGATGACCGAGAACATCGTCAAGGCGATGGCGCACTAAGCGCTTCTGCCTCGTCAGAAACGAAACGCCCGGCCGTAAGGCCGGGCGTTTTTGTTTGGGCCAGACCCACTATCCACGTCATGGCCGGGCTCGTCCCCGCCATCCACGTCTTGCTGCGCGTCGACGCCGAAAGACGTGGATGCCCGGCACAGGGCCGGGCATGACGGAGGTTGGTGTAAGCCTCACATCCGGTGCATGACGCAGAGCTTATTGCCGTCCGGGTCGCGCAGGTAGGCGAGATACAGCTTCATGTCGCCCATGGCGCGGATGCCGGGCGGGTCTTCGCACGTCGTGCCGCCGGCGGCGACGCCGGCCGCGTGCCAGGCGTCGGCCTCTTCCGGGGACTTCGCCACGAAGCCGATCGTGCCGCCATTGGCGGCAGTCGCCGGTTCGCCATTGATCGGCTTGCTGACCGCGAAGGTGCCGGTCTTGGTGCGGTAGAAGATGCGATGACGATCGACCATCGCCGGCGGCACGCCGAGGGTGCCGAGCAGTTTGTCGTAGAAGTCCTTCGCCGCTTCGAGATTGTTGGTGCCGATCATGACGTGTGAAAACATGGCGTTTCCCGTTTGCTCCTTGGTGTTTTTCACCCTGAGGGTGCCCGCCGACTATACCGATCCGATGCCACCTGGCGATACCGCCCGAGCATCAGCTGCGCCGATTGTACGCATGGCGCTGGCCCTTGATCGCCGGATGTCGGGCAGGGTGATTGGTGGTATCCGTGTCTTAGTTGGCAGCGTTCTGCCCGGAGAAGGGACGTCATGACGGTTGCGGCGAAATCCGAGATTCAGATCGACAACGACGAGGTGCGGGTTACGGAGTGGCGGCTGCCGCCGGGCTCGGCGACCGGTCACCACACCCACGGCATGGACTACGTCGTGGTGCCGATGGCCGACGGCGAGATGACCATCGTGGCGCCGGACGGGACGCGCTCGCTGGCCCAGCTCAAGACCGGCCGCTCCTACGCCCGCAAGGCCGGTGTCCAACACGATGTCCGCAACGAATCCACAGCCGAAATCGTGTTTCTCGAGATTGAATTGAAAGCTTAACCTCTCGTTAAGCGGCAGGGCCCAGCTTCGCCTCGCGGCCCGCTCGGTGGCGCTCCGAACACCTCGTTCCGATGCCACCGATCGGTCGCAGTTGATCCCTCAATCAGCCTCAAACTTCCAGCATCACACGTGCGGGGAAGAGGCCGGCCATGCTGAAATTCATCACCGAAAAACTGCTCGGGCAGATTCTGCCGTCGGTGGTCGCGACCGTGATCGCCGCCTACGTCGTGAATCAGTACATCGTCGCCAGGCCAGACGCGCCGCCTCCGGCCGCCCCCGCGACACAGCAACTCGATACCACCAAGGCCGTTAAGCCGGCCGAGCCGGTCGCCGTCGCGCTGCCGGCGGAGGCCGCGCGGTCCGAGCCGACCCGGAGCGAGCCGCTCAAGGTCAAGCTCGGCGCCGACAAGATCTCCACCGAGAAGGCCGCGGCCGACAAGCCCGCCGATCGCCCAGTGGGGCGGCACCAGATCACCGCGCATGACAACAAAGCGGCGGCCCCGTCCAAGCCGGTCAGCACCGCGTCCGCGACGCCGGAGCCGGTCAAGGTGCCGGAGGAGCGCAGCGAGCCCGCGCGCGATCCTAACGAGCTCGTCAGGGCCGCCGTCGAGCGCTTGCGTGCGTCGGCGCCCGCAGAGGCGCCGCGGGCCACCGAAACGCTGGGGCGTGCGCCTGAGCCGCTGAAGGTGCCTGAGCCGCCGCGCGCCCAGGAGCCGCCGCGGCAGCAGGAAGCCGCGCGCGTCATCGCCCCGGCATTGCCGCCGGCCGTCAACGTTGCGCCGACCAATGTGTCGATTGCGCCCTACGCCAATCCGCCGGCAACCACCGCCTCGGTGCCGGCCAGCAGCCGCCCGGCCGATGCGATCGACCTGCGCGACAGCGATCAGCACCCGCCGACCCCGCCGGCCGATATTCCGGGCGCACGCGCGGATGCGTCCAGCGACGGCAATGCCGCCCGCAAGCCGTCGGTCGCAGAGGATGTATTGTTCACCGCCAAGTCGGTGATCCACTCGGTCCTGCCGCGGTAGTAACGACCGCGATATCCACAGTCATCAATGCCCGGGCTTCGCCCCGGGCATTTTGTTGTGTGGGGCAGGTCGCCGATCGAGCGCCAAGCAGCACCGAAATAAGCAACAACGAAAAACGCGGGCCCGGGGCCCGCGTTCTTCAAACTCAGTTCGCTTCGTCGCCGAAAGGCGCGATTAGCGCGCCGCTGCGGCCGGACGGCGATCCGCGCCGAAAGCCGGCTTCGGCTTGCTCGGCAGCAGGCCTTCGCGCTGCAGCTTCTTGCGGGCGAGCTTGCGGGCGCGGCGTACGGCTTCCGCCTTCTCGCGCGCCTTCTTCTCGGACGGCTTCTCGTAATGTCCGCGCAGCTTCATCTCGCGGAAAATCCCCTCGCGCTGCATCTTCTTCTTCAGCGCCTTGAGGGCTTGATCGACGTTGTTATCGCGAACGAGAACCTGCACGCGGCATCCTCTTCAGAGTGATCAGATCGGAATTTATTGGATTAGGCGGGGCCGACAGCGGCCAGGCCCTCCACCTAGAGGGCGCCCATGTACCAGATCGGGCCGGCAATGTCCACCTGACGCGACAATTAAGTTTTGCGACGTTGGTCGGTTCCGTCAGCGTTTTCCCGGCTCGACTACCGTGACATGGCCCATCTTGCGGCCGGGCAGGGCATGGCGCTTGCCGTAGAGGTGCACGGTCGCCCCGGGAACGGTCAGCCAGCGGGTATAGTCGTGGACGTCGGCGCCGATCAGGTTGGTCATGGTCACCGCGCCGTGCCGCACCGGCTCGGCGAGCGGCCAGCCGGCGATCGCGCGGATGTGCTGTTCGAACTGCGAGACCGAAGCGCCGTCCAGCGTCCAGTGCCCGGAATTATGCACCCGGGGGGCGATCTCGTTGACCAGCACCTTCGGTCCGTCCGCACCGGGCACCACGAACATCTCGACCCCGAGCACGCCGACATAGCCGAGCGCATCGGCGATCGTCTTGGCGATCCGGCGAGCCTCGCTCGCCACCGCGTCGGGGATCGCCGCCGGAGCCTTGGACACCTTTAGAATGTGGTCGCGGTGCTCGTTTTCGGTGACGTCGTAGCTCACCACCTGGCCATCGGCGCCGCGCGCGGCGATCACCGAGATCTCGCGCTCGAACGGCACGAAGGCCTCCAGAATCGCAGCCCGCGTCTCCAGACTGGCCCAGGCCGCTTCCGGATCGTCGCCCGGGCGCAGCATCACCTGTCCCTTGCCGTCATAGCCGAACCGCCGGGTCTTCAGCACCGCGGGCAGGCCGAGCCGGGTGACCGCGTCGCGCAGCGTCTGCGGCGAGGTGACGTCCGCGTAGCCGGCGGTGCCGATGCCGAGCTTGGACACGAAGTCCTTCTCGGCCAAGCGGTCCTGGGTGGTCTCCAGAATGGTCTGGTTCGGCAGTACCGGTTTGCGCGCCGCCAGAACCAGCGCGGCGGAAGCCGGCACGTTCTCGAACTCGTAGGTGATGACGTCGACGTCGGATGCAAACGATTCCAGCGCTTCGACATCGGCGTATTCGGCGCAGGTGCCGTTCTGCACCACGTCGAACGCCGGCGAATCCGGGTCGGGCGAGAATATCTGGCACTTCAGCCCGAGCCGGGCCGCGGCGAGCGCCAGCATCCGGCCGAGCTGGCCGCCGCCGAGAATGCCGATGGTATCACCGGGCTTCAGCGGTTCACGGCGGGATGCGCTCACGCTGCGCCCTCCGGCCGAGCCGCGACCGAATCGGTCTGCGCCTTGCGCCATGCCGCCAGCCGCGTCGCCAGATCGGAATCGGTCAGCGCCAGCACGCTCGCGGCGAGCAGCGCCGCGTTGATCGCGCCCGCCTTGCCGATCGCCAGCGTGCCGACCGGGATGCCAGCCGGCATCTGCACGATCGAATACAGCGAATCCAGGCCCGACATCGTCTTGGATTCCACCGGCACGCCAAACACCGGCAGCTCCGTCAACGCCGCGGTCATCCCCGGCAGATGCGCAGCCCCGCCGGCGCCGGCAATGACAATGCGGTAACCCGCTGCCTTTGCGCCTTTGGCGAAGGTATAGAGACGGTCGGGGGTGCGGTGCGCGGAAACGATCTGGGCGTCATGTGCGACGCCAAGGGCGGTCAGGGTGTCGGCGGCATGCCGCATCGTCTCCCAGTCCGACTGGCTGCCCATGATGATCGCGACGGGAGCTGTCATTCAAACGATTCTTTCGAGCGATTCTGTCGTGAATCCAGAAACATAGGTGGGGATTATAGGAACGCCAGCCGCTCCGGCCAAGGCGTCCGGAATGCACTATCCTTTCTTGGTGAAGAGCGGCAAGTGTTGTGGCGGTTCTCCGGCTGATTCTGATGAAAAACAAGCCCATCCGCCCCTCGTCCGCCCGTCGGTCCGTCGACCGGGGGACCCCGAAACCTGCCGCCAAGAAGCGAAAACTGCCGCCTGCCGGGCCGCGCCCCGCGCCGGCGACGCCGCGCGCCCAGGTCGCCGGGGGGCGGCTGCCGGCCGATCCGCAGCTCAAGATCCGTCGGCTGAAGGCTCAACTGGCCGCCGCTCTGGCGGAGATCGACGTGCTGCGCGCGTCCGCCGAAACCGACTTCCTGCTCGGCATCGCCAACCGCCGCGGCTTCGAGCGCGAGCTCGGCCGGGCGCTGGCCTACATCAAGCGCTACGGCGCCGGCGGTGCGCTGATCATGCTGGATGTCGACCGGCTGAAGCCGGTCAATGACACCCTCGGCCATGCCGCCGGCGACGTCGTGCTGAAGGCGGTGACCGAAGCGCTGCTGCGCCACGTCCGGGCGTCCGATCTGATCGGCCGGCTCGGCGGCGACGAGTTTGCCTTGCTGTTGTGGAATCTCGACGAAACCGATGCGCGCGCCAAAGCGCTCGGCTTGGAGACGGCGGTCGACGAGCTTGCGATCCGCTATGGCGATCAAACGATCGAGGTCGGAATCTCCGCTGGCGTTGCGATGCTGACGCCGGAGATGGACGCTGCCGAAGCGTTCGCCGTTGCCGATCAGGCGATGTATGCCCGCAAGGCAGAGCGCCGCTCGGCGTCGGCTGCCAAGACGTCGGCAGCCAAGATCAAGCGATGATGTCGGGCGTGATCTGATCTTCGATGAAGGCGATGCGATCACGCAGCGCCAGCTTGCGCTTCTTCAGCCGCTGCAGACGCAACAGATCGGGCGCAGGCGAATGGTGCAGCGCATCGATCGCGGCGTCGAGATCGCGGTGCTCTTGTTGCAGCTTAGCCAGCTCGGCACCGAGGTCGCCCTCGTCTTCGTCGGTCATGATCAGTGTCGGCTTGAACCGGTTCGCGAAGCGCGGCCCGGTTGCGGAGGAATGTCGATCAGTTCGCCGTCATTATCGCCTTTGCGGCGTTGCGAGCAAGCGGTGCGTCCGCGCATCGTGCGGCGTACGACCTTCGTCAGGTGAATAATTCCAAAACCCGCGTTCGGACATTCGATGCTTTCGCGGAAACCCCTCATCCTCGGGCGTTTGCGGGGATGGACTGATCGTGCTCACGAATCGTTTCGTGAGGCGCGAAATTATGACGCGGATATTTCAAGACCTATCGACAGACGCCACCAGAGATGTACACTTCCTCGTCCGGATGGAAACTCAGTCTCATCAAAAGAGGAGGTTTCGTATGGCAATTCAGGCGCATCTCGTCGAACTGGAACGCAAGCACAAAGTTCTGGAGACCGAATTGCACAACGCTCTCGCCCATCCTTCTACGGACGACGTGCGTATTGCCGAGCTGAAACGTCGCAAGCTCATGGTCCGGGATCAAATCGCGAAACTGAAGCAAACCAAGACCAGCGTACACTGACCTCCCTCACTGCACTGCAGCAAAGCTTTCCCTCGCAGACGTCCGCATCGATGATGCCGACGACGTGATGGCGACAGCTCCGGGACATCATTCACCTCTGACGCCGAAGAGCCTTCCGGGCGGCGCCAGAGGGGATTTGAAGTCCCAATCTCCAGGTGATTGACGCCGGTCACAGCGCCGCAAGGCGGCGAGGTGATCGGCAATCGCCATAAACGCCGCAGATCCTGGCAACCCATCCCAACCACTTTGATCTATCGGCGCGATGTTCGCGTGAGTGTTCATTGCTCGACGCGAATCCGTGTGTCGCGGACAGTGCCGATTCCGATCCGATGATTGGGCACGCTGGCACGCCGCGCACGGCGGCCGACGCGATGCTTGCACCAGCCTTGACGCAAGAACCGCGACGCCGCGGCGTAGAGCGCGTTACTTGGTTGAGCGCACCTCTCCGAACCGTTCCCATTGCTTGCCGGTGAAGCGCATGAACTGGACCTGTTCGATCGGAAGGTGGTCGTCGGCCGCAGTCTGGACCTTGATCCCCGGCAGCAGCATCGGCAGTTCCAGCTGTTTGATCGATAGCGCCTGCTTCATGATGTTGTCGCGGCTGAGATCGTTGCCGGCCGCCTTCAGCACGTGTTCGAGCACCATGCCGTTGTTGTAGCCGTTGACGTAGTTGGAATCGCGCAAGTCGCCGTCCGGGATGTACTTCTGCATGTAGGCCCGCCAATCCTTCACACCGGGATCCTCGGTCCATGCAGGATCGAGCGGATCCTTGACGTAAGCGGTCGAGATGATGCCGACACCGGCGTCGACGCCTGCGGGCTCCATCACCGATGACATCCACACCGAGACGTTGGACAGGAAGCGCATTGGCTTCCAGCCGATCTCGAATGTCTTGCGGATCGCCTGCGCGGCGAATTTCGGTGTTGCTGCGATGATCAGCGCGTCGGCGCCGCTCGCTTTCAGGCTGACGATCTGCGAGTCGATGGTCGGGTCGGTGACTTCGTACATGCTCGCGGTCACCGCCTTGTCGTAGCGCTCGCCGAGCACATCGCGCAGTCCGGCAAGATAGTCGCGCCCGAAATCGTCGTTCTGTGCGATCACCGCGAAGGTGGCGTCCGGCTTCTTCTCCAGGGCATAGCGGGCGTACATTCTCGCTTCGTTGCGGAACGGCGCCATGATGCCCATGATGGCGAGTGGATACTGCGAGATGTCGCCGAATTTGGAGGCGCCGGAAGCGACGAATAGCTGCGGCGCCTTCTTGCTTTGCAGATATTTGGCGATTGCGGTGTTGTGCGCGGTGCCCATGGTGGAGAAGATGAATGAGACCTCGTCGCTTTCCACCAGCCGCCTGGTCTGCTCCACCGTTTTCAGCGGCACGTAGCCGTCGTCGAGTGAGATCAGGTTGATCTTGCGGCCGTTGATGCCTCCGCGATCGTTGACCATCTTGAAGTAGGCGAGCTCGCCCTTGCCGAGAATCCCGAATGCCGAAACCGGCCCGCTATAGGGCATGGTCTGCCCGATGCGGATTTCGGTCTGGGTGATCCCCGGCTGGTCCTCGGCTGATGCGGCGGTGCCGATCAGGCCGAGGGATGCGGCGAGTAATGCCCGCGCGGTCGTCATGCGCATGCTGATTTCCTCCGTTTGGTTTTTGTCTGGTGCCGGTCGTTGAATCTGCCGGTCGTCGTTTCGAATGGTCGCTGCAGGGGCGGAGATTGGCGATCGGCCACAGGCGACCGGAGTTCTCATTGGCTTTGGGCTGTTCTCTTCGCGCGAACCGCTTTCGGTCGCGCAAAGCCGCTGTTGCGGTGCTCGGGGCGGCCCTCGGGCGCCTCGGCCATCGTTTCGATCACTTAAGCGACGCTGGCCGCGCCGCGAATGTCGGCGAGACCCGATCAGTCACACCGCCCGATCAGCCTCGAGAAATCCACCGGAGGAAATCGCGACGCTGTCCTTGGTTGCGGTGAAATGCTTGGCCAAAGCCGCGACCGCCGCCTCGGCGTCGCGCCTGATCACCGCATCGACGATGGCCGCATGCTCGATGTCGACATCGGCCGGATCGCGCCCGGAGTCGCGCCGGATCGACAGCCGTCGGTAGCGTTCGCTTTGTTCATGCAGAAGTTTGCGGAAGCGCAGCAGCCAGAGTGAGTCACAGCCGCTCACCAGCGCGAGGTGAAAGGCGTTATGGTGCTTGGCCCATTCGTCGTAGTGCAGGGGATCGTCGCCCGGAAAACGGTGCGGAAACGCCTTCAGAGCCCCCCAGGTGGCTTCGACCGCATTGAACCAAGCCTGGTCGCCGAATTCGATCGATCGCCGCAGCATCAATCCCTCGATCTCGATGCGCGATCGGGTGACGTCGGCGAGATCCTCTAGAGACACCGGGCTGACGCGGAAGCCGCGTTGGTCGGCGGCCTGCACCAGCCCGTCGGCGACGAGGCGGGACAACGCCTCGCGGACGGCCGCGAGGCTGACCGAGAACTGCTTGGCGAGGCCGGCGATGTGTAGCTTTTGTCCCGGCAGCAGGCGAGTCGCCAAAATATCGGCGCGTATCCGGTCCTGGACCGCGGAGGTCAGGCTCCGCGGGCCGTCGCCATCCAACGCATAGTGAAGGATCGGACTTGCGCTGCTCATGCTGCGAGCAAATCGCAGGAGGGTGCGCGCGTCAACAGAAAATCGATTTTCGATATTTCCTGGATCGGGCTGGTTTCTGCCCGCGTTCGATCAGCCGGTGAGGGTGGCGACGTGGTCGGCAATCGCCAGCGAAGCCGTCAGCCCGGGGGATTCGATCCCGAACAGGTTGATCAGCGCCGGCACGCCATGCTCACGCGGGCTCTGCACTACGAAATCCTGCACAGCGACCGACGGCGGCACGATCTTAGGCCGGATGCCGGAGTAACCGGGTGACAGCGCGCCGTCCGGCAGGCTCGGCCAGTATTTCCGGATCGCCGGATAGAACCGTTCCGCGCGCGCCGGATCGACCACGTAGTCGAGTTCGTCGATCCACTCGACGTCGGGACCGAACTTCGCCTGGCCGCCGAGATCCAGCGTCAGATGCACGCCGAGCCCGCCGGGCTCCGGCACCGGATAGATCAGGTGAGAGAACGGCGCGCGCGCGCTGCAGGTGAAGTAATTGCCCTTGGCGAGATACGGCGTCGGCACCAGTTCCGGCGGCATGGTGGCGATCGAACGCGCCACCGCGGTTGCGCCGAGGCCGGCGGCATTGATCAGCATCCGGCAGCCCAGCGTCATCGGCATCTCGCCGCCGATCTCGAGCGCGAGCAGCTCGCCTTCGCGGCGTGCCGACAGCAGCGGCGCATGAAACGCAAACGCTGCGCCGGCGGCTTCGGCGTCACCGCGCAGCGCCAGCATGTAAGAGTGGCTGTCGACGATGCCGGTCGACGGCGACACCAGTGCGGCGACGCAGGACAGCGCCGGCTCCATCTGCTGCGCTTCGGCGCCGTCGATCGCGCGCAGATCGTCGACGCCGTTGGCGGCGGCGTGAGCCCGGATCGACTCCAGCTTGGCGGCTTCCGCCGCGGTGGTGGCGACGATCAGCTTGCCGCATTGCCGATGCGGAATGCCGTGATCGGCGCAGTAGGCATACAGCGCGCGGCGGCCGGCGACGCAGAGCTGCGCCATCAGGCTGCCAGCCCGATAATAGATGCCGGCGTGGATCACTTCACTGTTGCGCGACGAGGTGCCGGTTCCGATCGCTTCGGCCTGCTCGACCACGATCACTTCGCGGCCCTGCTGCGCCAATTTCCGCGCGATCGCCAGCCCGACCACCCCTGCGCCGACGACGACGCACTCAACTTCTTCCATCGATCCGCGCTCTTGTTGCGATTGACTCGTCCCGCGGCGTTTATGATCGGGTTAACCATCTCGGGTCAATTGATGAAAATTCGCGCAATCACTGCCTGCCGGGCCAGCGGTGTTTACATGTTCCAAACATCTCTTGCACCAGACTCGGATTGCAATCTCTGGGTGTTTTATGACGGCGCGGATGAGGAAAGCGGGCAGGGGGGCAGCATGTGCTGCATTGGGCACCTGTCTGTTTTCGACGGCGGCTAACGCGGCGTCCGGCTTCGTGCCCTCCAGCTACATCGGCAACATCGAGCCCGAGATCCTCTGGGAGTTGCTGATCGGCGGCTTCGTCGTCGCGGCATTCATGTGCGCGACCGCGCTGTGGGCGACCTCGATGCTGCGCAAGCAGCGCCGCGCCCATCGCCGCAAAAACATGCTGGTCGATTCCGTGCTGAACAAGCTGCAGCAGGGCGTCGTCATCGCCGACTCCTCGGGCCGGATCGTGTTCTGCAACGATCGCTATCTCGAGATGTACAAACTGACGCGCGCCGAGGTCGCGCCGGGAATGCCCGGGCGCGATCTGTTGGCGCTGCGCCGTGCCCGCGGGATGCTCGATCTCACCAATGACGAGTTCTACCGCAACGCCGGCCTGCCGCAGGGTTATGTTTCCGAACTGCCTGACGGCCGCTGCATCCAGGTCAAGTTCTCGCGGCTCGCCAATGGCGGCACCATCGCGACCCATGACGATTGCAGCGAACTGCGCCGGATGTCGAAGGAGCTGTCGACCACCAAGCAGTTCCTGGAATCGGTGATCGACAACATCCCGGTCTGCGTCGCCGCCAAGAGCATCGAAGACGGCCGCTACATCCTGGCCAATCGGGCGTTCGAGACCCTGTCCGGGCTGAGCCGCGACAAGATCATCGGCGCCACCGCCGACCAATTGTATCCGGCGCGCTCCGCGGCGAGCATCCGCGCGGCGGACGAGAGCGCGCTGCAATCCACCACCGGCGCCTATCAGTCCGAACTGACCGTCGAGATGGGGCGGGGTGATCGCATTCTCGCCAGCAACCGCGTGGTCGCCCGCAACGAACACGGCGAGCCTGAATTCCTGATCGCGCTGTTCGAGGACATCACCAATCGCCGCGCATTGTCGGTCGAATTGGAAAAGACCAAGCGCTTCCTCGAACTGGTGATCGACAACATTCCGGTGGCGCTGACGGTGCAGAACACCGCGGACGGCCGCTACGTGCTCGCCAATCGCGGCGCCGAGATCATTCTCAACCGCCGCCGCGAGGATGCCACCGGGCTGACCACCGGCGAAATCTTCAACGCCAAGGAAGCGCGGCTGATCGCCGAGCGCGACGAACTGGCGATCCGCAAGGGCGGCCTCGTCGTCGAGGAGCATCCGATCTCGACCGCCGGCGGCTTGCGGCTGTTCGTCACCCGCCGGATGACCGTGACCGATCAGGCCGACCAGGTGAACTATCTGATCAAGACCCATGTGGATGTCACCGACCGCCGCCAGACCGAGGCGCGGATGGCCCACATGGCGTATCACGATGGCCTCACCAACCTGCCGAACCGCGACGCCTTCCTGAAGTCGCTGACCCAGATGATCGAGGCGTGTGACAACGCGGTCGATGAATTCGCGGTGCTCTCCGTCGACCTCGATGGTCTGAAGGAGATCAACGACGTGTTCGGCCACGCGATCGGCGACAAGCTGCTGGTCGAGGTGGCGCGGCGGATCGAATGGGCGTCGCGCGGCGGCGTGGTGGCGCGTCTGTCCGGCGACGAATTCGGCCTGATCATCGACGGCCCGCAGCCGGCCGCGGCGCGCAATCTCGCCGGCATGGTGGCGAAAGCGCTCGCGCCCGGCTTCGTCATCGACGACAAGACGGTGCGGATCGGCGTCACCACGGGTGTCGCGCTGTTTCCTGCCAACGGCACCGACGCCGCTTCGCTGCTGGCCAATGCCGGCGCTGCGCTCTTCCGCGCCAAGGCCAAGGCGCGCGGCTCGGTCACGGTGTTCGAGCCCGAAATGGACATGCAGATCCGCGACCGCCGGGTGCTGCATCAGGATCTGTCGAACGCGATCCGCAACGGCGAGATGTCGCTGTACTACCAGCCGCAGGCGTCGAGCACCAAGCGCGTCGGCAACAACGATATCGTCGGCTTCGAGGCGTTGACGCGCTGGCGCCATCCGACCCGCGGCTTCGTGCCGCCGAGCGAGTTCATTCCGCTCGCCGAAGAGAGCGGGCTTATCGTCGAGCTCGGCGAGTGGATCTTGCGTGAAGCCTGCCGTCAGGCTGCCTCATGGGCGCGGCCGCTGCAGGTCGCCGTCAACCTGTCGCCGGCGCAATTCCTCAACACCGATCTGGTCGCCTTCGTGCACGAGGTGCTGCTGCAGACCGGGCTCGAGCCGGGCCGGCTGGAGCTTGAAATCACCGAGGGCGTGCTGATCGAAGACTTCGATCGCGGCCTGTCGCTGCTGCGCCGGCTGAAGGCGCTCGGCGTCCGGGTGTCGATGGACGATTTCGGCAGCGGCTATTCCTCGCTGACCTATCTGCAGGCGTTCCCGTTCGACAAGATCAAGATCGACCGCGCCTTCATCATGAATCTCGGCCGCAATCCGCAATCGGCGGCGATCGTTCGCGCCGTGATCGGCCTCGGCCACGGCCTCGGCGTGACGCTGGTGGCCGAAGGCGTCGAGACCCAGGATCAGCTCGACTTCCTGGTCGACGAGTCCTGCGATGCGGTGCAGGGCTATCTGATCGGCAAGCCGGCGCCGATCGATCAGTATCGCTGGCTGGTCGGGCTCGATGCGCTCGACGACAGCACCCCGCTCCGCGCTCGCGAAGCAGGCTGATCGCCCGCTTCGCCTAGCGCGCAGAAGTTCGTCGAGAGCTTAGGCGTCGGTGTTACCCGGCTTGCCGCCGAACGCCACCGGGGTCTGCGGCCGCTCATCGACGTGCAGCGTAAACAGGTCCGGCCGCGAATAGTGGCCGACCGCGTCGAAGTCGAGCTTCGAACCGAGGATGTCGTCGGTGTCGATGTCGGCGGTCAGGATGCCTTCTTCGTCGAGCAGCGGGCCGGCGAGGATTTCGCCGAGCGGCCCGACGATCACCGAGCGGCCGCGCATCATCCACTCGTCCGGACCGGCCTCGATCCGGCTGGCATAGTCTTCCGGGAAGTCGGAGCGCCGCATCACCTGGCAGGCGCCGATCACGAAGCAGCGGCCTTCCAGCGCGATGTGGCGCATGGTGGCGATCCAAGTTTCACGGTCGTCGGCGGTCGGCGCGGCCCAGATCTGCACGCCCTTGGCGTAGTAGGCGGCGCGCATCAGCGGCATGTAGTGCTCCCAGCAGATCGCGCCGCCTAGCTTGCCGTAGGGCGTGTCGACCACGGTGAGCGTCGAAGCATCGCCGAAGCCCCACACCAGCCGCTCCGAGCCGGTCGGCATGAGCTTGCGATGGATACCGAGCAGGCCGGTCGGCGCCAGATACAGCGCCGTGCAATACAGCGTGCCGCCGTCGCGCTCGATCACGCCGACCACGGCGTGGAGGTCGTGTTCGGCGCAGGCGGCGACCAGTTGATCGACCTCCGGTCCTGGAATGGTAATCGCGCCGCGGACATAGCGGGCGAAATCCTCGCGGCCTTCCGGCGTGCGCCGTCCGATTGCGCAGCCGAAGTCGAGGCCTTTCGGATAGCCGCCGATGAAGGCTTCCGGAAACACCGCAACCTTTGCGCCCTTGGCGGCGGCTTCGCCGATCAAGGCGACGGTGCGCGCGGTCGCGCCCGCGGCGTCGAACGGAATGGTCGTCGCCTGCACTGCTGCGACTTTCAACTTGGCCATCTGATGAGTCCTTATGATGCGGTGGTGAGGGTGACCTGCGCGTCCTGCCAAAGCGGACGGTCGAGATCGAACAGATCGCGGGTGCGGGTGTAGGCGGAGGCGCCGTGCATCCGGCCGACGAGATCGAGCGCAGCGTGGTCGACGCGCGGGCGCTCCGGATCGCCGGTCAGGACGTGCTGAGCGTAGTGCGCGTGCAGCACTTCGCCGACCACCATCACCTGGCCGGGGCCGGTGTCGAGCCAGTGGGTGCGGCGGCATTCGAATGCGACCGGCGAGGCGGCGATGCGCGGCGGGGAGACGGCGACGCTCGGCAGCGTCTGAAGACCGGCGAGATCGAGTTCGTCGACCTCCGGTGGTGCTTCGACGCAGGTCGCGTTCATCGCCTCGACGAGGCTGAACGGCACGAGGTTGACAACGAATTCGCCAGTGGCGCGGATGTTCGCGGCTGTGTCTTTCGGTGCGTCGGGCCGCGCCAGAATGCCGAGCGCGACGACGGGGCGATCGGAGCCGAACATGTTGAAGAACGAGTAGGGGGCGGCGTTGACGCAGCCGTCGGGCGAGCGCGTGACGACCCAGGCGATCGGCCGCGGCATGATGGTGGAGGCGAGCAGGCGATAGCGATCAGCGCCGGACATCTTGGCGAAATCGAAGTGGCGCTGCGGCTGCTCGACGCCGGCGAAGGGCTTGTCGCTCGGCCGATCTAACACATCGACCGGAGATGATATCAGCGTAGTGCTCATCACAATCCTGCCACCGCGGCGCTGCGCGGGTGAAAGTCATTATCCGTCATGGCCGGGCTTGTCCCGCCTGCGCGGCCGAAGCCGCTTCGGCGCGGCGGAGGCCCGGCCATCCACGCCTTTCTTGCGGTCCAAGCTGCAAGGCGTGGATGGCCGGCACGAGGCCGGCCATGACGAGGTTGAGAGATGTGCCAAAATCCATTGGCAGAAGGTTCGGACGTGATGTTCGTTCTCAGGCCCGGGTGATCTTCACGCTCTTCGGGTCGAAGCCCTTGGCCACGGCTTCCTTATCGGCCGCGCTGGCGATCGTGGTGTCGACGAACTTGCTGACGTCGGGCACGCGTGGCAGCAGCTTGTTCTCGACGCCCCATTTGGCGAGCGTGTCCATCTTGGCGATCTGCGCCGGCGTCAGGGTCGCCTTGATGTCGCTAAACGACTTGGCGCTCCACGCCGGATCGTAGCTCGACGCCTTCTCCAGCACCTCGACCGGAATGTTCTTGGCGGGCTCCAGCGTGCGGAACCAGCCATTGACCAGATCGTGGTTCTGGCTGGCGAAGAACAGCGCTTCGGAATTCGCCATCAGCATCCGTTTCAGCACGTCGGGGCGGTCCTTGAAGAAGCGGTTATTGGCAGCGAGCACGATCACCGGCGTGACGTTCTGCGATACCACCTGCGCGAAGCCGGCGTTCTCGAAGAACGATACGAACGGGTCGTAGGTGAAGAACGCATCGATCCGCTGCGAACCGACCGCGTCGGCGAGTTCGGCGGGGCCGACATTGACGAAGGTGACGTCCTTGCCCGGCGTCAGTCCGGCCTTCGCCACGGCTTCCTGCGCGTTCTGGAACGCGGTGATGCCGAAGGTGCCGTAAATCTGCTTGCCCTTGAGGCCGGCCAAATCGGTGATGCCCGACTTCTTGGTCGTCAGCACGGCCGAGCGGAAGATCGCCTGCGACGACACGGTGGTGACCGGCGCGCCGATCGCCATCGTGGTGACGGCGGCAAAGTCGGACAACGTGCCGATGTCGGCCGCGCCGGAGACCAGCGCCTCGGTGATCGCCGGCGATGCGGCGAGCTGGATCATCTCCATCTTCAGGCCGTGACGCTCCGCGATATCGGTGCGCATCAGCACGTGGGCGATCTGGGCCGACACCGTGGTGGTGTTGAACCAGCCCATCTTGACGACATCGCTACCCTGCGCGCGCAGGATCGACGGGGCCGCGAGCGGCATGGTGGCGGCAAAGCCGGCGGCGAGCTGACCGAAGCGGCGGCGCGATAGCGTAATTGTCACGGCTTATTCCCCTTTTTGCCATTCAGGCTTCAGCGTCTCCCAGAGGTCGTTGACCGTGGAGACGAACCATGGATCGGAACGCATTTCGGCAGTGCGCGGCCGCGGCAGCGGCACCAGCACTTCGTCGCGCACGCGGCCGGGCCGCGGGCTCATCACCACGACGCGGTCGGCGAGGAACACTGCCTCTTCGATGCCGTGGGTGACGAAGATCACCGTCTTGCCGGCCTCCGAGGAGATGCGGGCGATTTCTTCCTGCAGCAGCACCCGGGTCTGGGCGTCGAGCGCGCCGAACGGCTCGTCCATCAGGAGGATGTCGGGATCGGGCGCGAGCGCGCGGGCGATCGCGGCGCGCTGCTTCATGCCGCCGGACATCTGGTGCGGATACTTGTCTTCGAAGCCGGTGAGATGAACGGTCTTGATCAGCGCCCGCGCGATCTCGGCGCGTTCGGCTTTCGGCATGCCTTTCGCCTTCAGGCCGAACTCGACGTTCTGCTGCACCGTCATCCAGCCGAACAGTGCGTAGTCCTGAAACACCACGGTGCGCGACGCGTCAGGTTTCGAGATCGGCCGGCCGTCCTGCAGGATCTGGCCGCTCGAGGCCAATTGGAAGCCGGCGATGATGCTGAGCAGCGTCGACTTTCCGCAGCCCGATGGGCCGAGCAGCGAGATGAACTCGCCCTTCTTGATGCGCAGCGACACGCCGTCGAGCGCAATCACCGCCTGGTGGGTAGTCTTGGAGTCGTACACCTTGCCGACATTGCGGATGTCGATCTGGACCTCCGCGGTGGTCGCCTGCGGCACGGCAAGCTCGGCGGCGGCCAAGGTGGCGGGTGCGAATTGTGCGTTCATGGTGAGGGCCCTCAGCTGCGCTCGGAAGGAGCCCACGCGTTCACGCGCCGCTCGATACGTTCAAGGATGGCGGACATCGCGAAGCCGATCAGTCCGATCGTCACCATGCCGGCGACGACGTTGTTGATCTGGAAGAGCATGCGCGACTGCTGGATCAGGTAACCGAGGCCGGTCTGGGCGGCGATCAGTTCGGCGGTGACGACGCACATCCAGCCGACGCCGAGGGCGATGCGCAGGCCGGGCAGGATGATCGGCAGCGAGGCGGGGATCAGCACGTCGGTGAACAGCTGCCAGGGTTTGGCGCCGAGGCAGAGCGCGGCGTTCATCTGGTTGCGGTCGAGGCCGCGGATCGCCGTGTAGGTGGCGATGAACACCGGGAAGACGGCGCCGAGGAACACCAGGAAGTAGGAGGCGGCGTCGCCGAGGCCGAACCACAGGATGGTGATCGGGATCCAGGCCAGCGGCGGGATCGGCCGCAGCGCTTCGATCACCGGCCGGACGTAGTCCGACACTGTGCGCCACCAGCCGCAGAGCAAGCCGAGCGCCAGGCCGACCACGCAGGCGAGCAGGAAGCCGACCGCGACGCGCTGCAGGCTGGCGCCGAGATGCACCCACAGCGAGCCGTCGAGCGCGAGTTGCCACAGCGCTTCGGCGATCGCGACCGGCGAGGGCAGCAGGAAGCCGTCGACCAGATTGAGCTGGGTGATCGCCTGCCAGATCGCGAAGAACGCGGTGAGACCGACCGCGGCCCGCATCGGCCGCCCTGCAAAGGCATTCTGAATCATCGCGAACCGCGGCCTCATCGTTTCAACCGGCAGGCGGCCCGCATCGGCTTCCGCTTCCATCTGCAATCCTCCTTTGGTCGCGCTCCGTCGTCGCGTGACCCATGGACTTTGGAATATGTCGGACAAATCCGTCAATCGGAATCGGCTGGGCGCCGGAACATAAATCGAGCAAAACCGCGGAATATCCGCTTAACTTGGCGCCATTTGCCGGTGCATTGTGCATTGCGGTCAATTTCGGCCATAAATCGTCGGGAAAATCCGACAATAGACGTTGCGGCCGAGATCGGACATGGTCGGCGCGCTTCGGCGGTGGGGGACGACGTTGGATATCGAAGGAAAATTGGCCCGGATCGGCATCACCGGGTCGCTCTACAAGCTGTATCTGACCGCCGTCGGGCTCGGCGGCGCGTCGGTGACGGCGGTCGCGGCCAAGGCCGGCCTGCCGCGCACCACCGCGCATGATGCGCTCGCCAAGCTGGAAGCCGAGGGGCTGGTCCGGTTCGTTGACCACGGCAAGCGGCGCTTCGTCGTGGCCCAGGAGCCCGGCATCCTGCTGGAGCGGCTGGAAGCACGCCGGCAGATGCTGGAAGACGTGATGCCGGTGCTGCGCTCGATGTATCACCACGAGAGCGGCCAGCCGAACGTACGCTTCCATCCCGGGCCCGAAGGTATCCGCACCACGCTGTGGGATACGCTGTCCGGCGGCGACAAAGTGCTGCGCGCGACGCTGTCGATGCGTGAACTGATGGCCGAGCCGGGCCTGGAAGAAATGGAGCACTACCTGCAGGAGCGCGCCCGCCGCGGCATTTGGCTCCGGGTGATCCGCTCGGTCGAGCGCGACATCGCGCCGATCTGGCCGTCCAGCCAGGAATTGTGCCGCGAGCTGCGCTACGCGCCGCACGAGCACACGCTGTCGATGACCTGTTTCATCTACGGCAACAAAGTCTGCCTGATCTCGTCCGCACGCGAGAGTTACGGGCTGATCATCGACAGCGCCGAATTCGCCGCGTTCCAGGCCTCGATGTTCGACGCGATGTGGAGTCTCAGTACGCCGGATACCCAGCCGGCGATCCTGACGCCCGACGGCGAGGGATGAGCGAAGTACCGGCGTTCGCGACGGTTGAGTAGCGTGCGATAGGCCGCTACAGCTTGCGGTTCTGATCGAACCGGCCTGGAGCTGTAGAGACGCTGAGGAAATGACGGAGCACGCTGGATATTCCGCGCCGGCCGAGGTTGCCGGTGAGCCGCTGTTGCGTATCGAAGCCGTGGAGAAACGGTTCGGCGGCTTCGTCGCCGTCGACCGGCTGTCGCTGGACATCAAGGCCGGCGAGTTCTTCGCGCTGCTGGGTCCCAGCGGTTGCGGCAAGACGACGCTGCTGCGGATGCTGGCGGGCTTCGAGACGCCGGATGCCGGGCGCATCCTGCTGAACGGCGTGGATATCGCTGCGGTGCTGCCGCACGAGCGCCCGGTCAACATGATGTTCCAGAACTACGCGCTGTTTCCGCACCTCACCGTCGCGGCCAATATCGCGTTCGGGCTGAAGCGGGCGCGGCTGCCGCGCAAGGAGATCAAGGCGCGGGTCGCCGAGATGCTGGCGCTGGTCAGGCTCGAAGGCCTCGGCAAGCGCAAGCCGGATCAGCTCTCCGGCGGCCAGCAGCAGCGCGTCGCGCTGGCGCGGGCGCTGGCGCTGCGGCCGAAACTGCTGCTGCTCGACGAGCCGATGGCGGCGCTGGACAAGAAGCTGCGCGAAAGCACGCAGCTGGAACTGATGGCGCTACAGAAGCGGCTCGGCATGACCTTCGTGATCGTCACCCACGATCAGCAGGAGGCGATGACCGTGGCCGACCGGATCGGCGTGATGCGCGCCGGCAAGCTCGATCAGGTCGCGGCACCGCGGCAGCTCTACGAAGCGCCGGCGTCGCGCTGGGTCGCGGAGTTCGTCGGCGACGTCAACATGCTGGAAGGCAGCGTCGCCGGCCGCGACAACGGCCGCATCACCGTCGCGACCGGCGGGGCCGGCGAGGTCGTGGTGGCAGAGCCGCGCACCCCGCTGGAGGCCGAGGCGATCTGCGTCGCGATCCGGCCGGAGAAGATCAAGCTGTCGCTGCGCGGCCCTGCCGCCGACGCCGGCCATGCCGATGCGATCAACCGGCTCGACGGCACCATCACCGACATCGGCTATGCCGGCGGCATGACCAGCTACAAGGTTCGGCTCGATCACGGCGCCACCTTGCTGGCCGCGATGGCCAATACGACGCGGCTCGACGTCGACGCGTATCACGCCGGCCAGCACGTGGTGGCGTGGTTCTCGCCCGACGATTGCGTGGTGCTGACCCGATGAGTGGCCGCCGGATTTTCACCAAGCCGGCGCGGCTCGCCGCCGTTGCGCCTTATGTCTGGATGCTGCTGTTCTTCCTGGTGCCGTTCGGCTTCGTGGTGAAGATCAGCTTGTCGCACACCGCGATCGCGCAGCCGCCTTATACGCCGGTGTTCGATCTTGCCGCCGGCTGGACCGCGCTGCGTGCGGCGTTCGACGCGCTGTCGGCCGACAATTTCAAGCTGATCTTCGGCGACCACCTCTACGTCGTTTCCTACTTGCGCAGCCTCACCGTCGCGGCGGTGTCGACCGCGATTCTGCTGCTGATCGGCTATCCGATCGCCTACGCGATGGCGCGGCTGCCGCGACGCTGGCAGCCGCTGGCGATGATGCTGGTGATCGTGCCGTTCTGGACCTCGTTCCTGATCCGGATCTACGCCTGGATCAACATCCTGCAGCACGACGGCCTGCTCAATCAGCTGCTGCTGGCGCTGCACATCGTTTCGAAGCCGGTGGTGTGGCTGTCGACCGACACCGCGATGTATGTCGGCATCGTGTATTCGTATCTGCCGTTCATGGTGCTGCCGCTGTACGCGACGCTGGCGAAGCTGCCGCATTCGCTGTCGGAAGCCGCTGCCGATCTCGGCGCCTCGCCGCGGCAGGCTTTCTGGCTGGTCACGTTCCCGCTGTCGTTGCCCGGCATCGGCGCCGGCGTGCTGCTCTGCTTCATCCCGATCGTCGGCGAATTCGTCATCCCCGATCTGCTCGGCGGTTCGACCTCGCCGATGATCGGCCAGACGCTGTGGCTGGAGTTCTTCACCAACCGCGATTGGCCGGTCGCATCCGCACTGGCCGTGCTGCTGCTCGGCGTGTTGCTCCTGCCGCTGCTGATCTACGAGCGCGCGCAGCGACGCCAACTCGAGGGGAGGTCGTGATGGGCGGGATAGCCTTTGTCCCGAGCGTAGTCTCAGGTTGCTGCGAAGAATACCCTCCCCTGGAGGGGGAGGGTCGCTCGCGCAGCGAGCGGGGTGGGGTGGCGAAGAGTTCATCCGCTGTGCCCGCGGCTCACCCCACCCCGGCGAGCACCGCGCTTCGCGCGCTACTCGCCGACCTTCCCCCTCCAGGGGAGGGTACAAAAACATGAAGCTCTCCCGTTTCAACCTCGTCTCGCTGACGCTGGGGCTGGCGTTTCTGTATCTGCCGATCGTGATCCTGGTGGTGTATTCGTTCAACGACTCCCGCCTGGTTACGGTGTGGGGCGGCTGGTCGCTGCGCTGGTATCGCGAGTTCTTCCAGGATCAGCCGATGCTGGATGCCGCCTGGATGAGCCTGCGCGTGGCGCTGACCTCGGCCACGGCAGCGGCGGTGCTCGGCACGCTGGCGGCGGTGGCGCTGTCGCGTGCCGGCCATTTCAAGGGCCGAACGCTGTTTTCCGGGATGCTGTATGCGCCGCTGGTGATGCCGGAAGTGATCACCGGGCTGTCGCTGCTGCTGTTGTTCGTCGCGATCAGCGCCGAGCGCGGATTCTGGACGGTGGTGATTGCCCATACCACGCTGACGATGTGCTTCGTCGCCGTGGTGGTGCAGTCGCGGCTGCATGCGCTCGACCGCAGCATCGAGGAGGCGGCGATGGATCTCGGCTGCGCACCGGTGGAAGCATTCCTGCGCGCCACCGTGCCGCTGATCTGGCCGGCGATCGCGGCGGGCTGGATGCTGGCGTTCGCGCTGTCGCTCGACGATCTGGTGATAGCCAGCTTCACCACCGGTCCCGGCTCGACGACGCTGCCGATCCGGATCTATTCGGAAGTGCGGCTCGGCGTGAAGCCGGAGATCAACGCGATCTGCACCCTGATCATCGCGGCCGTGACGGTGCTGATCGTTATCGCCTCACTGGCGTCGAAGCTGTCGAAGACCCAGGCCGACAACGCCGCGCCGATGTGAGGTGTCATTAGGCCCCGTCCCTCCGACGACGAAGCAATCCAGGCGCGCTCCAGGGCGAGCTGGATTGCTTCGCTACGCTCGCAATGACGGAGAGGGGCATGCCGGTGCGTAGCCAGCGGCTACGCAGATCGCGCTGAGCTGATCAGTTCGCCTTCGGCTCGGGTTGCGCGGCGGCAGGTGCGTCGGCCGGCGGCTCGGCGTCCTGTTTTTTGCCGGTGATGCGTTCGAGCACCGAGCGGACGGTGTCGCGGGTCTTGCGATCCTTCACGGCGTCGAGCAGCGGCGCCGAGGCGGGCGAGCGGCGGATCAGGCTTTCGGGATCCGGGAAGATCAGCGGATCGTCCCACGGGCCCTGCACGATGAACGGCAGGTCGAAGCCGGGCTTGGCGGCGGAGCCGCCGGCGAGGCTGGCGACGCCCTTCAGGTCGTATTCGCGCGCCGGCACCGAGGCAGTGCCGCTCAGCGAAATCCGTGCGGTGGGACCGTCGATCCGTACCTCGTCGGCAGTGGCGATACCATCGGCGAACCGCACCGAAACGGTGAGCTTGTCGAACGGGGTGTTGCCGCTGCGGAAATTGCCGCCGCCGGACAGCGGCCGCCGCTCCAGCCGCTTCAGCAATTGTTCGACGTTGAAGCCGCTGATCGCGCCGTCATGGCCGGTGAGCAGCGCGGAGCCGTCGAGCGATTGCGCCAGGCCGAACGGGCTCGCGCCCTCGGCTTCCAGCGACACGCTGAGGTTGCCGCGTCCCGACAGGTTGCGCACGCCGAGCAGGTCGGCCGCGCAGGTCTGCAACTCGACGTCGTTGAACTGGAATTGCGCCTTGATGCTGGCGGCCTTGTCGGAGCGCGAAATGCCGAACGTGCCTTGCGCGATGCCGCCATACACCTGAGCCTCGCCGACGCTGAGCGCCAGTGCACCGCCGCGCAGATTGGCGCTGATCGCGGTGCGGCCGAGCGTGGTGCTGCCGATCGAAACTTTCGCGGCCGACAGCCGCATATCGAGATCGACCGGATCGGCCGAAGACAGATCGAACAACTGCCGGTTCCAGTCGCGCGCACCGCTGGCGAGCAGGCGGATCGTCGACAGATACGGCGTGACGTCGATGCTGCCCGCAGCGAGCGTCGCCTGCAGGCCCTGATGGCCGCCGGCGATGCTGTAAGTCATCACGCCTTCTGCGACGTTCTTGTCGAGCTCGACGTTGACGTTGGTGAGCGCGATCGAAGAGCCGACCAGATTGGCGCGGGCCTTCAGCGCGAAGCGGCCGAAGCCGCCGGTGCCCGGAGGCTCCTGTCCGGCCCAGCGCAGCGCGTTGCGCAGCGAGGCGCTGTCGGCGCTCACCGTGCCGATTAACGACAGGCTGGTTCTGTTGGTGATGGTGCCGTCGAACGCGATCTTCATCGGCGCGCCGGCGAGGCGCAGCTTGATGCCCGAGGTGTCGCCGCGCAGCGCCGCGATGAAGTCGGCGACGGTGATCGAGCCGTCGAGGCGTTCGCCGCGGAAGTCGAACTGGCCGGTCGCCGCGAAGGTGCGCGAGATCGAGGGCCATGCCAGCGACAGGTCAATGTCGTCGATGTGCTCGTGAACGCCGGCGGTTTCGTCGCGATAGCTGAGTTCGCCGTCCTGCAGGCGGATCTCGGAGAACGACACCTGATCGTCGAGACCCGGCTTCATCGTCCGGGTCAGGCTGTCGATGAACGGCGTCCAGTTGCTGCGGCCGTCGGCGTCGCGCACCACGTGGATCGACGGCTGGTTGAGCATCACGTCGGCGATCTCGAACCGGCGCAGCAGCAGCGGCAGCAGCCGCAAATTGGTGATCAGCGTCTTGACGCTGAGCGCCGCGTCGGCGCCGCCGTCTTCGTCGCTCTTCAAGCGTACGTTGCTGAACGTCACGGTGCTGCGCGGGAAGATGGTGACGTCGATATCGCCGTCGACCACCAGCTTCAGGCCGGTGGCGGCGCGAAGCTGCTGCTCCACGGCCTGGCGCAGGGCGCCGCGATCGATCGTCAGCGACAGCGCGAACGCCCCTGTCACGGCGACGGCGATCAGCACCGCCACCGAGATCCCGAGGCGCTTAATTCCTTGGGCCATCGCCAACCAGTTTCCGGAACGTGAGCGTGAATGAGGTGTGTGAGAGGCGGCTCCCAACAGGGCCGGACCCGGGGCGCAACTTGCTCGGTTTTCTTGGCGCTTTCAAGGCTTTCCGGGTGTTACGGGGCCTGGTGCAATTGACGGGTTGCGGGGTTTTTGCCTAATAGACCTAATCGCAGCAAAGCCCGCTCAAAGGTCCCTGCATCATGAACAAGGTCTACCCCGACGCCAAGGCGGCACTCGACGGCATCTTGCGGGACGGCATGATGATCATGTCCGGCGGCTTCGGCCTTTGCGGCATTCCCGAGACCCTGTCTGACGCGATCCGCGACGCGGGCGTCAAGGATCTCACCTTCGTTTCCAACAATGCGGGCGTCGACGGCATCGGCCTCAGCCGGCTGCTCGAAACCCGCCAGATCAAGAAAATGATCTCGTCCTATGTGGGCGAGAACAAGCTGTTCGCGCAGCAGTTTCTGGCCGGCGAGCTGGAGTTGGAATTCGCCCCGCAGGGTACCCTGGCCGAGCGCATCCGCGCCGGCGGCGCCGGCATCCCGGCGTTCTTCACCAAGACCGGTGTCGGCACGCTGGTGGCGGAAGGCAAGGAAATCCGCGAGTTCGACGGCGAGAAATACGTGATGGAACGCGGCCTGTTCGGCGACATCGCGATCGTCCACGCCTGGAAGGGCGATACCGCCGGCAACCTCGTGTACCGAAAGACCGCGCGCAACTTCAATCCGATGATGGCGACTGCGGCAAAGATCACCATCGCGGAGGTCGAGCATCTGGTGCCGGCGGGCGAGATCGATCCGGATCATATCCACACCCCGGGCATCTTCGTGCAGCGCATCGTCCATGTGCCGAACGCGAAGAAACACATCGAGCAGCGTACCACCCGCAAGCGTGCCGAATCGGCGGCGAGCTGAGGAGATCCCTGATGGCTTGGACCCGCGAACAGATGGCGGCGCGCGCCGCCAAGGAATTGCGCGACGGCTTCTACGTCAACCTCGGCATCGGCATTCCGACGCTGGTCTCGAACTACATCCCGGATGGCGTCGACGTGGTGCTGCAGAGCGAGAACGGCATGCTCGGCATGGGGCCGTTCCCCTACGAGGGTGAAGAAGACCCGGACCTGATCAACGCCGGCAAGCAGACCGTCACCGAGCTGCCGTCGACCAGTTACTTCTCGTCGGCCGATTCCTTCGCGATGGTTCGCGGCGGCCATATCGATCTCTCCATTCTCGGCGCCATGCAGGTCGCGCAGAACGGCGACCTCGCCAACTGGATGATTCCGGGCAAGATGGTGAAGGGCATGGGCGGCGCGATGGATCTCGTCGCCGGCGTCAAGCGCGTCGTCGTGGTGATGGAGCATTCCGCCAAGGACGGCCCGAAGCTGTTGAAGACCTGCAACCTGCCGCTCACCGGCGAGCGCGTCGTCGACATGGTGGTCACCGATCTTGCGGTGTTTACCATCGACAAGCACGGCAACGACGGCATGGCGCTGATCGAGCTTGCCGACGGCGTCACCCTCGACGAGGTCAAGGCCAAGACCGAAGCCGAATTCCGCGTCGCGCTGAAGAACGCCTGATTCCGCGGCGCCGCGCACCGCCGCCGTGAAGCTGCGGCGGCACGCCGCGCGGTGTCCGGTGATCTTGAAACCCGTTACTGTTCCCCTAGATCGAGCGGTACCGGCCCTGTGATGCGGGGCCGGCACGCCGCTTGAGTGTGTCGCCCGGCAGGTGCTCACTTGCCGTAGCCTTTGCACGCGGCCGCGCACTCTCAAGGCCTGATCTCATAGCGCCGCTCGCGATGCGGCTTGCCGCTCCTCGCACGTTTTGCTGCGGGTTGGCTGCGGGAACTCGGCCGTGAGCTGCGGCGTCTTTGTCGGACGAAGGAGCAATGCTCCCGTCGAGGGAGCGCAGCGGGGGAGTCACCGTCGTGGAGCTCAACAAGAAGACCCAGTTCAACATCTGGTACTGGCTGGTCGCACTCTTCGTCTTGCTCGGCTTCCAATACCTGTTCACCACCGCGACGCTCGTCGCGCAGCTTCCTTACAGTCAGTTCGAGACCTATCTGGCCGAAGGCAAGATCGCCGAGGTCGCGGTGTCGGATCGCTTCATCCAGGGCCGCTTCAAGGAAGCGATCGACGGCAAGCCGATGTTTATTACCACCCGGGTGGAGCCTGATCTGGCGCGCCAGCTTCAGGACAAGGGCGTCGTCGTCACCGGGCGGATCGAGAGCACATTCTTCCGCGACCTGTTGTCCTGGGTGGTCCCGGTCCTGCTGTTTGTCGGCGTCTGGATGTTCATCATCCGCCGGATGGGCGGCGGGGTCGGCGGCGGTCTGATGCAGATCGGCAAGTCGAAGGCCAAGGTCTATGTCGAATCCAACACCGGCGTGTCGTTCGCCGATGTCGCCGGCGTCGACGAGGCCAAGGACGAACTGAAAGAGATCGTCGATTTCCTGAAAGATCCGGACGGCTACAGCCGGCTCGGCGGCCGGATGCCGAAGGGTATCCTGCTGGTCGGTCCGCCCGGTACCGGCAAGACGCTGCTGGCGAAAGCGGTGGCGGGCGAAGCCGGCGTGCCGTTCTTCTCGATCTCCGGCTCGGAGTTCGTCGAGATGTTCGTCGGCGTCGGTGCCGCGCGGGTGCGCGATCTGTTCGAGCAGGCCCGCGCCAAGGCTCCGGCGATCATCTTCATCGACGAACTCGATGCGCTCGGCCGTGCCCGCGGCATCGGGCCTTACGCCGGCGGTCATGACGAGAAGGAGCAGACGCTGAATCAGCTCCTGGTCGAGCTCGACGGCTTCGATTCCTCGACCGGCCTGGTGCTGCTCGCCGCCACCAACCGCCCCGAAATCCTCGATCCGGCGCTGCTGCGCGCCGGCCGGTTCGATCGCCAGGTACTGGTCGATCGCCCGGACAAGGCCGGCCGTATCCAGATCCTCGGCGTGCATATGACCAAGGCGAAGCTTGCCCCGGATGTGTCGCCCGAGCAGATCGCGGCGCTGACGCCCGGCTTCACCGGCGCCGATCTGGCGAACCTCGTCAACGAGGCGACGCTGCTGGCGACCCGCCGCAAGGCCGACGCGGTGACGATGCAGGACTTCAACAACGCGATCGAGCGCATCGTCGCGGGGCTCGAGAAGCGCAACCGACTGCTCAATCCGAAGGAGCGCGAGATCGTCGCCTATCACGAGATGGGACATGCGCTGGTGGCGATGGCGCTGCCCGGCGTCGACCCGGTGCACAAGGTGTCGATCATTCCACGCGGCGTCGGCGCGCTCGGCTACACCATCCAGCGTCCGACCGAGGATCGCTTCCTGATGACCCGCGAGGAGCTGGAGAACAAGATGGCGGTGCTGCTCGGCGGCCGCGCCGCGGAGAAGATCGTGTTCGGCCATCTGTCGACCGGTGCAGCCGACGACCTGATGAAGGTCACCGATATCGCCCGGGCCATGGTGACACGTTACGGCATGAGCGAACGGCTCGGGCACGTCGCGCTGGAGAAGGATCGCCGCTCGTTCCTGGCGAGCGACCAGCCGTATTACGGGCCGCAGGAGCGTAGTTACTCCGATGAGACCGCGGCGGCCGTCGACGACGAGGTCAAACGCATCGTCGATGCCACCTTCGATCGTACCGTCAAGCTGCTCGGCGAGCGCCGCGACCAGCTCGAACGCTCGGCACGCCGGCTGATGGAGAAGGAGACGCTCGACGAGCAGGACCTGCGGGCGTTTGCCGGCCAAGCTGCGCCAGTGCCGCAATCGCCGGCCGATGCACCGGCCTGAGCCAGTGCCGACACGACTGATCAGCGCCGGCCGCCCGAGAACATCGGCGACTCGCCGGGCAGCAGGTTGGAGCGGATGTCGCTGTCGGTGGTGCCGTTGTACTGGGTGTAGCCGGCCGACAACGACAGGCTGACATTCGAGGTCGGCTTGATCTCGATGCCGGCGTTGACGGTGGTGGCTGCGGTGTTGCTGCTGGCGAAGCCGGGGGAGGTCAGCGAGGTGAAAACGTCGGGCTTGTACTTCAGGCTGTCGACGCCGCCGAACAGCGTCACCGGCATGTCGCCGACGCCCTTGAAGCGGTAGCCGTATTGCGAGCCTTCGGACGCGAGCGAGCCGAAATTGCCGAATGCGCCGGCGCCGCCCGGGCTGTTCCAGCCCAAGCCGCCGGCCAGCGGTGTCACCGGAGCGCTATAGCTCCGTGCCACGAAGCCGCTGCGCAGCTCGCCATTCTCATCGGTCTCAGCAGTGAAGCCGGGGACGTCGCTCCAGCTCAGCGCCTGCCAGCTCTCGGTCGCGCCGCCGCCGAAGCCGAACGGCCCGCCGGGCACCCAATAACGGATCGGTGCCACCTGCGCCTGGGCGGACGCTCCGGCGAGGAGCATCGCGGCGAGGGCGAGGCCGCACCGGGCGGCGACAGGAGAGATCCGGTTCTGCGTCATCGGGCGGATTATACGGTCGTGGACGGGTCGGGGCCAGCCGGTGCTGCGGATCGCCGCAGCGCCGGAGTTCCGAACCCCATCAGCCACGGGATGACGGCGGCAGCGTGGCGGCCGGCTCATTCCGGCAGGTCGGAGAATCGCGTCAGCCAGATCACCGGCGGAATGCTGGCGGCGACGATGATCAGAGCCGCCAGCGCGCCATCCTCAAAGCTGCCGCGGCTGGCGTATTGGTAGATCGAGGTCGATAGCGTCTCGACGTTCAGCGGCCGCAGCAGCAGCGTCGCCGGCAGCTCCTTCAGGCAGTCGACGAACACCAGGATTGCGGCGCCGACCAGCGCCGGGCGCAACAGCGGCAGGTCGATCTTCCAGAGCGTGACGAGGCGGCCGGCGCCGGCGGCGCGGGCCGAGTCTTCGTAGTCGCGCGGGATGCGGTCGAACCCGGCCTTCAACAGCCCGGTCGGCACCGCCAGGAAGCGGATCACATAGGCGGCCACCACCGCGCCGCCGGTGCTCATCAGGATCAGGCCGGGCGACGGATAACCGAAGGAGCGGAAGATGTTGGCGACCGTGCCATCGATCACCAGCACCGGGGTCAGCAGCCCCAGCGCCAGCACCAGGCCGGGCAGCGTGTAGCCGAGCTGGGCGACCGCCATGGCGGCGCGCGTCGTGCGGGCCTCGCGCCAGCGCGCGGCCAGCACCACGATCAGCCCGAGCCCGAGCGCGATCAGGGTCGCGAGCGCCGCGAGCGTCACGGTGTGCAGGGCGTCCCGCCACAGCGCCGGGTCGATCCCGATCGACAGGCTGCGGCGCAGGCTTTCGCCGAGCAGATAGACGGCCGGCAGCACGAAACCGAACAGCGGCGGCAGCAGACAGGCCGTGGTGGCGAGGCCGCCCTTGAGCCCGCGCAGCCGCGTCCGCGATCGCAGCCGCGGGCTTTCCGCCGACAACTCGACGCTGGCGCTCCTGCGGCCGATGCGCTCGATCGCGATCAGCAGCGCGGCGAAGCCGAGCAGCACCAGCGATAGCTGCGCTGCGCCGGCGAGGCTGCCGCGATTCAGCCAGGTGTTGAACACCGACACGGTGAGGGTGCGGACGCCGAGATATTCGGAGGCGCCGATGTCGTTCAGCGTCTCCAGCGCGGCAAGCGCAACGCCGACCGCCAGCGCAGGCCGCGCCATCGGCAGCACCACCCGGCGCAGGATGGTGAAGCGGCCGGCGCCGAGCGTCCGCGCGGCCTCGATCGCATCGGTCCCCTGCGCCTGAAACACCGCGCGGGCCGACAGATACACGTAAGGATACAGCACTGCGGCGAGCAGCAGCATCGCGCCGGGCAGCGACCGCATCGGCGGCAGCCATTGCACCGCCTGGGCGGCCGGCATCGTCAGGCTGAGGGCGCGATGCACCAGCCCGAGCGGCTCGAACAGATCGACATAGACGTAGGCCGACAGATAGGTCGGGACCGACAGCGGCAGCGGTAGCAGCCAGATCAGCGCGGAGCGGCCGGGAAAATCGTGCGACGACACCAGCCAGGCCGTAGCGGTGCCGATCAGCAGCGTCAGCGTGCCGACGCCGGCGATCAGCAGCGCGGTGTCACTCACCGCGCGAGGCAACACATAGGCGATCAGATGCGACCACACCTCCGGCGCCGGCTGCAGCGCGATCAGCATCAGGCTGATCACCGGCGCGGCGACGAGCAGGGCGGTGAGGAGAGCGAGACCGAGGACGACGAGTTCGGTGTCGGACGCACTAGGCGCCGTCCTCATGGTGAGGAGGCACGCAGCGCCGTCTCGAACCATGAGGACGTGATCTTTGGCTTCATCCTTCGAGACGCCCGGCTTCGCCCTCAGGGCTTCGCCGGGCTCCTCAGGATGAGGGAAGTCTGCCTGCGGTGGAGGTGTGATGACGTTCAGTTGTCGAATCCGACCTTGTCGACCAGCGTCGAGGCAGCCTTGCGGTTGGCGGCGATCTTGGCGATCGGCAGCGGATCCGGCTTCAGCTTGCCGTAGCCGGCGATGATCGGGTTGAGCGGCACGCCGGCGCGGATCGGATATTCGTAGTTGGCGTCGGCGTAGATCTGCTGCGCCTTCTCGCCGGCGAGCCATTCGATCAGCTTCACCGCGTTGGCCTTGTTGGGCGCGTGCTTGGCAAGCACCACGCCCGACAGATTGACGTGGGTGCCGCCGCCTTCGAACGTCGGCAGCACGACGCGGGTCGCGTCCGCCCAGGCCTTCTTGTCGGGATCGTTCAGCATCAGCGCCCAGTAGTAGGTGTTGCCGATACCGAGATCGCATTTGCCGGCCGCGACGTCACGCGCGGTCTCGCGGTCGCCGCCGGACGGCTTCTGCGCCAGATTGGCCTTCAGGCCGCGCAGCCATTCCTCGGCCTTGGCCTCGCCGTGCTTGGCGACGTAAGCGGCGAACAGCGCATTGTTGTAGATGTGCTGGCCGGAGCGGATGCAGATCTTGCCCTTCCACTTCGGGTCGGCCAGCTCCTCATAGGTGATCGCTTCCTGTTTGACGCGATCCTTCGAGGCGTAGATCACCCGCGCCCGCATCGAGATGCCGGCCCACTGGCCGTTCGGATCGCGGAACTGCGCCGGCACGATTTCGTCGATCACGGTCGAGTTGATCGGCTGGCTGATGCCCGCCGCCACCGCATCGTCGATCCGGCCGATGTCGACCGTCAGCAGCACGTCGGCCGGGCTGTCGGCGCCCTCGGCCTTGATCCGCTGCTCCAGGCCCGAACTCGCCGAAATCACGTTGACGGCGATCCCAGTGTCCTTGGTGAAGGCATCGAACAGCGGCTGCACCAGCTTGGTCTCGCGGTAGGTGTAGACGTTCACCTGCTCGGCGGCCCCGGCGGCGAACGGCACGAAAACGGCGGCAAGTGCGAGGGCAGCGGCACGGAAACGGCTCATACGGCGGGCTCCTGACGAAAATCGAGAACGCTTGTCAGTAGCTCAGGCCATCAGGGCAGTGCAGCGGCGCAATGTCGCGATTAGAACTATTCCAGCCCGGCAAGCCCGTCAGCTTAGCTGCTCGGCCAGCATGTCGCGGACCTTGCCGACCAGCGCCGGCTCGTTGCGGCGCGGCGGAACCAGGCTGAATTCGACTTCGGGCAGCGGTGGCAGCCGGTTGCCCGCGGCTAGCACCACGGCGTCCGTCGGCACGGCCGACGCGTTGAGGCAGGTCAGCCCGAGGCCGGCGGCCAGCGCCAGGTGCAGTCCTCCGACGCCGGAGGCCGAGTGCATCACCGTGTGCGGCAGCCGGTGCGCCGTCAGTGTGCGCGCGATGAAGCGCTGCAGCGAGCAGGTGTCGGGCAGCACGACGAGCGGCAGGACGCCGTCGTCCGGCATCACGAACGAGCGGTCGGCGACCCACAGCAGCGGCTCGCGCCGCAGCTTGATCCGCTTGGCCGCGTTCCGCCGCGACGGACGGTCGAGAATCGCCATCGACAGGCCGATGTCGAACTCATCGGAAACGGCGGTCTCTTCGATCAGCGCGCTCTTGCGGATCGAGACGTGCAGCCGCAGATGCGGAAACTGATCGCGCACGCGGCGCAGGATGCCGGGCAGCGCACCAGGCCGAAAGTAATCGGTGATCGCCAGCCGCAGTTCGCCCGCGAGCTGGGCGGCGTGCATGTCCCGATAGGCGGCATCGCTCAGCGCCAGCAGTTGGCGGGCGTGTCCGATCAGACGTTCGCCGGCGGGCGTGAGGCTGGCGCCGCTCTTGCCGCGGCGAAACAGCGGTTGCCCGCACATCTCCTCCAGCTTGCGGATCTGCTCGCTGACCGCCGATTGCGACCGGCATAAGCGCGGTGCCGCCGCCGACAGGCTGCCGGTCTCGGCCACCACCACCAGCGCGTTGAGGAGATCGAGGTCGAACAGCCGGCTCATCATCCACCTGAAAACCAGATGGATGATATCGTATCTTCCCGTTTTTCAGGAGGAAAGAGCCGCGGCATGATCGGCATCGACATCCACCACCAGAAAGCAGCGGACATGCCCGGCATCACCCTGACGGTTTCCCTCCCCCTCGACCCGGCGCTGACCGGACGGCTCGCCGCCGCGGTCGCCGAACTCACCTGCCGGGTGCTGCGCAAGGAACTCGATCGTACGGCGGTGTTCATCCGCCATCATCCGGCCGATCAGTGGTTCATCGCCGGCCGTGCGCTCAGCGACTGGCGCAAGAACGCGTTCAAGCTCGAGGTCACGATCACCGACGAGACCAATACCAAGGCGGAAAAGGCAGCGTATCACCGCGAGGCGTTTGCGCTGCTGTCAGAGCTGATTGGTAACCTGCACCCGCACTCGAATATCCATATCATCGACTGCCGGGCGGCGGCCTATGGCTATGGCGGGGTGACGCAGGAGGCGTATGCGTATCGCGCGCCGGGCTGACAACGTCCGGCACGGCAACGGCTTCAGAGCAGCAGGTTGCCGGCACCGTTCTGACAGGCCGGGCATTTGCACGCATGGAAATTGACTTCGGCGGCGACGTATTCGGCGCCACAATGAATGCAGGCGATCTTCAGATGCGGACGTCGATCAGCGCTGCAGCTGGCCGCCCGGGCGACCAGATACTGACCGAGTGCATTCTGGTCGCCTTCGGCGACATGATAGTTCGCACTCACGAGCATCCCCCGGATTGTGCATGTGCGAGATAGTCTAGCACACAGCCCTCGGGGGAATGCAATTCGAATAGCTGCAATCGAATCGCGCAATTCTGCGACGCAGCGGTGTTGTAATGCCGAGAGTGAATCAAACCTTGCACGAATGGTATTCAGGCCATGAGGTCCGATCCATAACGGGGCTAACGCCGCCCCGCCTGCGCGCCGTTGCCGTTGTCGTCGAGCGCGCGGCGCAGCCGGCGAATGATCACGCTGCGCGCGCGCTCGTCGGCCGCGGCTTCGACGCTGGCGTTGATATCGAGCAGCAGCTTCGACATCTCGTTGTGCCAGTCGAGCTTGACCACTGATTCGGGTTCGAGCCGCCGGCGATGCTTGCCGTCCTGCGCGGTCGGAACCGGCGTGGTGAGTTCGTAGACGTCGTCGAGCAGGGGCTGAAAGATCTTCGCCGCCGGCAGCACGCCGCCGCCGAGCCGTTCCGCCAAGGCGGCGATCGCGGTTTCCTCACCATGGGCGAGAAACAGCCCGCGATCGATCGGCCGGCGTTCGGTGATCCAGCGCGTCAGTTCGCCGGCATCGGCATGGCCGGAGTAATCGTCGATGCGGCGGATCTTGGCTTTGACGCGAACTTCTTCGCCCATGATCCGCACCGCCTTGGCGCCCTCTTCGAGAAAGCGGCCAAGCGTGCCGTTGGCCTGATAACCGACCAGCAGCACTGTGCCGGTGGAGCGGCACAGCCAGCGCTTGAGATGATGGCGGATGCGGCCGGCATCGCACATGCCGCTGGCGGCGATGATGATGTGGAAGCCGTTCAGCTTGGCGATCGCCTTGCTCTCTTCCACCGTTTCGGTGAAGCGCAGATGCGGCGAAGCCAGCAGCCGTTCGACATCGACGTCTTCGTCGAGATCGGCGGCATGGCGGCGGAACACTTCGGTGGCGCGGATTGCTAGCGGCGAATCCAGGAAGATCGGCGCGCTCGGGATCGTTCCCTTTTCCATCAGGTCGATCAGGTCGACGATCAGCTCCTGGGTGCGCTCGACCGCGAATGCCGGAATCACCAGTGCGCCGCGCGCCGCGGCGGCGGCGTTGACTTCGGCGGCGAGCCGCTCGTGGCGGAGCTTGGGCGAGGTCGGCTCGCGCACCCGGTCGCCATAGGTCGACTCGCAGATCACGTAGTCGAAATGCGCCGGCGCTTCCGGATCGGGCTGCAGCAGTTTGCCGTCGGGGCCGATATCGCCGGAGGCGAGCAACCGCAGCGCCGATGACGAGCGGCCTTCGCCGTCGATCTCGATTTCGATCGAGGCCGAGCCGAGCAGGTGGCCGGCGTTCCAGAACCGCGCGCGCACGCCGGGGAGGACGTTGACCCAGCTCTGGTAATCGACCGGATAGAACGACGACAGCGTCGCGATCGCGTCGGCCTGGGTGTAGATCGGGCTGACTTCGGGCTTGCCACGCGCGGCGTTGCGGCGGTTCAGCATCATCACTTCGGACTCCTGGATGCTGCCGGCGTCGGGCAGCATGTAGGAGCACAGATCGATCGTGCCGCGGGTCGCCAGGATCCGTCCCTTGAAGCCCTCGCGCACCAGCTTCGGCAGCAGACCGCTATGATCGATATGGGCGTGGGTCAGCAGCACCGCGTCGATCTCGGACGGGCGGAACGGAAACGCGCCGTAGTTCAACTCCTTCAGCGTCTTGTGGCCCTGGAACAGGCCGCAATCGACCAGGAAGCGTTTGCCCTTGGTCTCGAACAGATAGCAGGAGCCGGTGACGGTGCGCGCAGCGCCGCAGAATCGGATGGTGACACTCATGCGCGGGTCTCCTGATTGGTCGTGCCGATCTCGGCTCGCAGCGCCTCGACGAACAGATCGTCGAGCGTGATTGCGTTGGTCGGGTGCGGCACGGAGTGGGTGGAGCGGATGGTGCGGATGCCGGCGGCGGCGAAGTCGCGCAGCATCGCCGGGGGAAACAGCGCGTGGGTGATCACCGCGTCGACGGATTTTGCGCCGGCGCCGAGCAGCGCGCGGGTGCAGGCGATCAGCGTGCCGCCGGAGGAGACGATGTCATCGACCAGCAATGCCGGCCGACCCGCGACCGCGCTTGCATCAGCGAACGCGATCTCGACCGACCGGTCGCCATGGCGGATTTTCTGCGCCACCGCCGACCGCGTGCCGATCAGCTTTGCGAGCGCATCCACCCATTGCTGGGATTCGGAATCCGGTCCGACCACCACGGTGTCAGGATCGAGCATGCCGCGCAGCGCCGCGGCGATCGCCGGCATCGCAGACAGCTCTTCCGCCGCAATGCCGGGGAATACGTCGCCGAGCCGCGGCGTGCGATGCAGATGCGGATCGACGGTGATGACGCGGTCGACCAGCCCTGCGAGCAGCCGGCCCATTGCTTTCTGGCTGATCGCGTCGCCGGGATGGAACGCCACGTCCTGGCGCATGTAGCAAAGATACGGCGCCAGCAGCACGAGCCGGTGGCAGCCCTCGCGACGTAGCGCTTCGGCGGCGAACAGGATGGTCACCAGCTTATCGTTGGGCTGATCCAGCGGCAGATACAGGATCGTGGTCGCCGCCGCCGGGCCGACATTGACGGCGATCTCGCCGTCCGGAAAGCGGTGCTGCGTGATCAGGTGCGCCGGCACGTCGAGCCGTGCTGCGAGCCGAATGGCATCGTCCGCAGCCGAGTCCAGATAGCGCAGGGCGACGCTCACGACACCAGGTCCACGTCGGCCGGCGTATGGTGATTGATCGCGAAGCCGGACTCCGCCTGTGCGGCGGCCAGCGCCAGATCGAATTCGGCTTGGTCGGACGCATAGACCCGATACAGCGGCTCACCCTTTTCGACGCGGTCGCCGATCTTCTTGAACAGATCGATGCCGGCGCCCTTGGCGACCGGCGCGCCGGCGCTGCGGGCGAGGCGATTGATCCGCAGACAGTCGATGCCGTTGACCACGCCATCGGCGGCAGCCAGCACGTCGGCAGCGTAGCTGCCGAGCTCGGATGGACACGGCGACGGCCCCTGCGCGTCGATGATCTGCTGCATCTTCTTCAGCGCCGCTCCGCTGTCGAGCAGCTCCTTGGCGCGGGCATAGCCGGCGCCGCCGCGCAGCTTCGGATCGTATTCCAAGAGATGCGCGGCGAGCCGCAGCGATTTCTCGCGCAAGTCCGCCGGGGCGCCGGGTTCGTTGCCGAGCACCGCCATGACGTCGCGGGCTTCCAACACCGGGCCGATGCCGCGGCCGATCGGCTGGCGGCCGTCGGTGGTCACCACCTCGACGCCGATGCCGAAATGATCGCCGACGAATTCGAACAGCTTGCGCAGCCGCATCGCCTCGTTGGCGCTGGCGACCTTGGCAGAAGGGCCGACCGGGAAGTCGATCAGCAGCCGGGTCGAGCCGGCGGCGAGCTTCTTCGACATGATCGAGGCGACCATCTGCTCCGGCGTGTCGAGGCTGAGCGGACGTTCGACCGAGATCAGGATGTCGTCAGCGGGCGATAGGTTGACGTGGCCGCCCCACACCAGGCAGCCGCCGCAGGAATGGACCACCTGCTTCATCTGATCGACGTCGAGATCGACCCTTGCCAGCAGTTCCATGGTGTCGGCGGTGCCGGCCGGCGAGGTGATGGCGCGCGATGAGGTCTTCGGAATCATCAGCCCGTGCGCGGCGACGATCGGCACCACGATCATCGTGGTGCGGTTGCCGGGGATGCCGCCGATGCAGTGCTTGTCGACGACAATCGGGGTGTCCCATTTCAGCCGGGTGCCGACCGATGCCATCGCGCCGACCAGCGCCAGCAACTCGTCGGTCGAGGTGAAGCGCGCGGCGCTGATCAGGAACGCGGCGATCTCCATGTCGGAGTAGCGGAAGTGCGCGAGGTCATCGACGATCGCGGTGATCTCGGCGGCCGACAGCGTGTGGCCCTGGATCTTCGCGCGCACCGCATCGAGGCTGGCGGGCGACCGTGCCGGCGTCACCGACACCGCACTGCCGACCGGCTCGTTGAAGCGGCGGAACGCCGGCTCCGACAGGCCGAGTTCATCGGGGCCTATCATCGCGTCGTCGTCGGTGATCATCAGCGTCGCCAGCAGCACCTTGGAGTTGATGCGCAGTTCGACGCGGCTAAAGCCGCGAAACACTTCGGGGCGCAGGGCGCGCGAGCGGCGGGAAAGCACCGCGACGTTTTCGCGGCCGGTATCGAGGCTGATCCGCCGGATGGTCAGCGGCGGGCGGGAGAGATCGGGAGCATTCAAAATAGCGCAACTCCGCGCATCGGCCGGGCGGCCTTCAGGAGCGCGTGGCGAAGCGGCGGGCGCCGGGACACGCGATGGCTGAGGCTAGAAGCTCGGCCCGCGGGTCTATTTGATGCGTGTCAATGTCCTGCGCGGCCTTGGGTCGCGGTTCAAATCCCGGCCGATGCCATCGCGCGGCCCAGGTGCTCGCGCAGCCGCGCCAGCGGCACATCCTGTTCGCGCACCAGGCGAAAACCGAGGTGGATCGGCGGCAGGCCGGCCGAACAGCCGCCGGCTTTGGCATCGCGGATGAAATCGGAGACGTAGGCGCGGTGCAGCCCTTCGGCGATCCGCACGCCGCAATTGGCGGTCTGCGCCTGCGGTCGGCCGGCGGCGTCGATCGCGGTGCGGTCGAAGCAGGTGGTGGTCCATTCCCAGACGTTGCCGGACAGATCGAGCAGTCCGCGCTCGTTGGCGCCGAAGCCGCCAAAGCTGCGCAAGCTGGCCGACAGATCGTCACGATCGGATTCGCGCTCATAGCGCGCGATCCACCGCACCGACGGATCGTCGTTGTCCGAGGCCAGCCCGTCATCCTTGAACTTGCTGCCGGCCGCAAACGCCCATTCGGCGTCGGTCGGCAGCCGGTAGTGTGCGCCGGTCTTGCGCGACAGCCAGTCGGCGTAGGTGGTAGCGTCCTGCCAGGACACCTGTACGGCGGGCCTGTCGGCGCGAACCGCGGTGTTGGCCGGCATCGGATGGCAGGCGCCATCGTCGACGCAGAGTTGATAGTCCGCCGTGCTGACCTGATGCAGCATGATCGACAGCGGGCGGTCGAACTGCAGCTTGGTCCGCGGCGCCTCGATCTGCCGGCCATCGCGGGTGAATTCGCCGGGCAGCCGGTAGTCCATCGCGCCCGGCGCGATCTCGACCATCGCCTGCTGGCCGTCGAGCGCCGCGTCGCCGTGGCCGATCACCAGCGGCGTCACTGCCAAAGGCGTGGCGAAGCCGGCGAGGGCAGCGAGGGCGATCTTAGCTTTGAAGGCGAGCAGCATGGCAGCAACCAGGTGATCTGTCCGTCATTGCGAGGAGCGAAGCGACGAAGCAATCCAGCTCCGAACGGTGGACTGGATTGCTTCGCTTCACTCGCAATGACGGGTGGGACGAGAGGGACCCGCGCGGACGCGGGTCCTGGGGGGCGGAGGTGATTAGTTCGTCGGGCCGCCCGGGATCGGGCCGGGTGCGCTGAGCTGCTTCATCAGGTCGTCGTTCCACTTGCCGTCGACCTTGAAGTGCGCGGTGGCGCCGAGCTCGATCGCTTCGATCAGGTTGTGGTTGAGGTAGGCATAAACGCCCGGCTGCTTGAAGGTGTAGAGCGCAGCACCGGCCGAACCGCCGCGAATGAACCAGGTCTCCAGATTGGTCTCCGGCGGATTGGCGAACTTGCCGGTCTCCCAGACGTAGTCGCCGTGACCGCCGATCAGGTGCGGGCGGGTGTCGCGGTTGGCCTGCGAATGCACGATCAGCACGGTCTCGCCGACCTTGGCGGGCATCGCGTTCTTGCCGGTCAGCGCTCCGACCTTGCCGTTGAACACCACGTGGGTCGGGATCAGCTTGCGCATCACCTCGGCGGTGTCGACGTAGGATTCGGCCGGCGACGCATAGGCCTTGTATTTGCCGTTCTGATCCTTCGGCACGTACATGTCCTGCTCGCCGATGTAATAGACCCGGTCGTAGCGCAGCGGCTTGCCGTTCCGATCCTTCAGGCCGTCACGCGGCAGCACCATGATGGCGCCGTTCATGCCAGAAACGACGTGCCACGGGATCATGTTGCCGCCCGGAGCGCAGTGATACACGAATACGCCGGAGCGATCGGCCTTGAAGCGCAGCACCACCTGTTCGCCGGGATTGATCAGCGTCAGCGCGCCGCCACCGAGTGCGCCGGTCGAGGCGTGGAAGTCGATGTTGTGCGGCATGGTGTTGCTGGCGGGATTGACCAGCGTCAGTTCGACATAGTCGCCCTCGTGCACCACCATCAACGGTCCGGGCATCGAACCGTTGAACGTCATCGCCTGGAATTTGGTGCCGTCTTCGTCGATCACCACTTCCTTTTCCTGCACCACCATCTTGAATTCGACGACCTTGGGTCCATCCTTGGTGGCCTGCTGATGCGCGTGCACGAACGGCGGTGCGACCAGTTCGACCTTCTGGCGCGGCAGCTTGGAGACATCGTCTTCGGCGGCGGCCGCTGCCACGGTCGGCGCGCTGAGTAACAGTGCAGTGACGGCGGCGCTCAGCAGAGTATCTCGGCGGGTCATCATGGTAGAGGTCCTTGCGGCTGGATTGAAACTCGGCTGGCGCAACCATGCTCCTGCCGCGTCCCCGCTGTTTGTCCCAGCACAAGCTCGCAGATGAATACCTTTCAACTACGGGATTGCCCGCATCCGTCATTCGTCGGATGTGACAACTACGAGGTGTAGGAACCCTCCGAAACGTTGTCGCGCGACAAAGAACGCCGCCGCACCGGGCCTCAGCATGGCGGGTCAACGGAGACGACAATGTCGATTGACCGCACCCTCGTAGTCGAAGACGTGATGCGCCGATGGCCGGCGACGATCCGGGTGTTCCTGGATTTCAAGCTCGCCTGCGTTGGCTGCCCGATCGCGACGTTTCACACGATCGAGGATTCCTGCCACGAGCATGGCATCGCCGAGGCGCCGTTTCTCGCGGCGCTGCGTGAAGCAGTGGCGCAGTCTCAGGAGGTCTTGTCGTCGGGCGCCTGATCGGCCAGCACCACGAGCTGATGCGGCTCGCGCAGCACGATCTTCTGCCGGCCGCTTTCGATCAGGCCCTTTTGCTCCCAGCCCGACAGCAGCCGGCCCACGGTGTGCAGCGTGGTGCCGGTCATCTGTGCGATGTCCTGCCGGCTGATCGGGAAATCGATCTGCACGCCATTCTCGACCTTGCGGCCGCTCTGCTTGGCGAGCCGCAGCAGCGCATGGGCGACGCGCTGCTCGACCTGCTGGGTCGACATCTCCACCACCCGGGAATGCGTCTCCTGCAGCCGGCCGCCGACGGTGCGCAGCGTGTTGGTGGCGAGCGCCGGATACTGCTCGACCAGCCGCGGCCAGGCCGCGGTCGGCCAGGCCAGCACGATCGAATCGTCGACCGCGGTGGCGGTCGCCGGATAGCGGTTGAGCCCGATCGCCATCGCCACGCCCAGCGTCTCGCCGGGCGCGACATAGCGCACCACGATCTGCTCGCCGGCCGGCGTCACCTTGCTGGCGCGGACGTGGCCGTGCAGCAGCACGAAGAACGAGTGGGCGTCCTCGCCCTGTTCGAACACATGGCCGTTCTTGGGAACCCGGATCGACCGCGCCTCGAGCAACACGGCGTCGAGCTCCGCCGGGCTCAGCCCCGCAAACAGCGGCAGTTTCGCAACCAGGGAAGTGTCGATCGTCGCCATCGAGGCTCTCGCGCCAGGGTTCGGTCCGCGCCAGCTAAATCGCGATTGCCGGCGGGGGGCAAGGGGGAAAGCCCAGGGAGAGATCTACGCGACAAGCGGAATATCGGTCAGCGGGAAGTCGTTGCCCTTGCACAGCAGGGGGGCATTCAAAGCTTTGGCCAGCGCATAGGCGAAGCAATCTCCGTAGTTGAGAGCTGCTTTGTGGCCGGTCCCTTTCCCGAACCGCACATGCGCCGAACGCGCGTATCCGGCCTGCTCGGTGGTCACGGGCTCGATCCGGATGCGGGCCGCCGCGATGAAGTCATCAAGCCATCGTTCGGCTTTGGCTGGCTGAATGTCCTTTAGTCCACGAAGAACGATCGCGGCCTCCAGCAAATTGCCCGAGGAGAGAACCGGTTGGTCGTCGGAGGCGATGAGCCGCGCAAACTGGGCTGCCTCTGGTTCCTCGCGAAAGATCGCAATGATCGCCGACGTGTCGATGACGATCACGTGGGCAATCCGTTCTCATCGTAGCCGAGAATTTCGTCTGGAGTTCTCCCGGTGTCGGGCAATGCGGCGTACCGGCCTGCGATTTTCAGCAGTCGTTGCGCGATCTGGTCGGTTTGGCGGCGACGATGCTCGCGTGCGAGCTGTTCGCGCAGCGCATTGGTCACCGCCGCAGTGAGGCTCTCCCCGGTCATGCGGGCCAGCTCTGTCGCTAACTGATGAGCTTCGTCGTTCTTGATGTTGAGATGCATGCGATCTCCGAATGGTAGAAAACTAGCATTTGTCTACCGCGCCCTGTAATTTGGTCTGGCGGGAGGCGCTTGACAAGGGGGGGGGCGTCCAAGGGACGATATTCCTAATGCCGCATCCCGCGTCGAAAGGCGTTCCGCGACGGTTCTCTCCGGCGATCCGCGAGGACGGTCGCGGCCACTGATACCAAGGTCGCGCCTTTCGGCGCTCCGCCTCCCTCGGCCCGGTTGCCGCCGGGAGGTCCCCAGACCCCGTCACTCACGCAATTACTTGCCTGTAACGCCTCCGCATGCCCGAAGCGGAGCTTCGCGCGCGACGTCAGATCCGCTCACACCGCCGCAGGCATGTGGGCGAACACCACTTCGATCAGCGTGCCGGATTGCGGCGCGCTTTTGATGTGGAAGGTGGCGCGGTTGGCTTCGACCAGCGCCTTGGTCAGCGACAGGCTGACGCCGGCTGCTTCGGTGCGGTCGCTCGGCGTGCGGAACGGCTGCAGTGCGGCGGCGAGTTCGTCGTCGTTGAGACGGCTGCCGGTGTCGCGGACGCGCAGCACCACCTCGCCGGCGTCGCTGAGCGCGGTCGAGACGATCACCTGTCCGCCGGCATTGGCCAGATGGATCGAGGTGCTGATCAGGTTCATGACGATCTGGCGCAGCGCTTGTGCGTCGGCCACAACGCTCGGCAGCGAATGCGCCAGCGAGGTCCGGATGATGATGCGCTCGCGGTTGGCGCGCGGCTGCATCACCGCGACGCTCTGTTCGACCAGCTCATTGAGGTTGATGCTGGCGAAGGCGAGATCGAGCTTGCCGGTCTCGATCCGCGACAGATCGAGCAGATCGTCGACGATGCCGATGACGCGTTCGCCCGAAGCGCGGATGTCCTTCAAGTAATCGACATAGCGCTCGTTGCCGAGCGGGCCGAACCGTTCCTCGATCATCACTTCGGCAAAGCCGATGATCGCGTTGAGCGGCGCGCGGATCTCGTGGCTGAGCCGCGCCAGCACATCCGCCTTGGCGCCGGCGGCCCGTTCGGCGAGCCGCTTGGCCTGGCTCAGTTCGGTCTCGGTGCGCTGCACCTGCGACAGATCGCGGAATACGGCGAAGAAATTCGGCCCGTCGGCGCGGGTCCGGCCGATCGTCATGGTGAGCGGAAACAGCCCGCCTTCGCGCACCTGGCCGAGCGCTTCGAGCCCGTGGTCGAGTACGCTCTGGGCGCGGCCGCTCTTGATGCTGTCCAAGTAATCGAGCACGGCGGCGCAGCTTTCCGGCGCGAACAGCTCGATCAGATTGTGCTGCGCCAGCGCGTCACCGTCGTAGCCGAACAGCGCTTCGGCGCTGCGGTTGGCGGCGCTGATCTGGCCGGCTTCGTCGAACATCAGCACGCCTTCGGCGGTGGTGTCGAGAATCGCGCCGAGTTCTTCGGCGTTCGCGGCGCCGACCACCGAGGGCGCATCCTCGAGCGCAGTCGCCGGCGCGAACGGCAATTCGGGCACGGCGGTTGGTGCAGGGGCGGGCGAGCAGATCAGCGCCAGCGCCTGATCGCCGTCCCAGGCGATCGTGAACAGCCGCGCTTCGGTCGGGGCCGCGTCACCACCTTGTGCGGCGGTGATGGTGATCGGGGTGCCGGTCTCCGAACTGCTGCTGGAATCGCCGACACCGGAGTCGACATACAGCGCATCGAGGCCGCCGGCCTCTTCGAGCGCGGCGACGCTCGGAAAGCCCATCCGCGCCAGGAATGCGGAGTTTGCATAGAGCAGCCGGTCGAGCCGATAGATCAGCACGCCGACCGGCATCAGATCGAGCAGCAGGCGGTCGCGCGCGCTGGCGCCGCTTGCCGGCGTGGGCGCCGGCGCGAGCCACTCCGCGCGCGGGGCCTCCGGCGTCTCGGCCGGTGCTGCTTCCTGCTCCGGCGTAACTTCGTCGTCGGCAATCGATGGAGCATCGGCGGTCGGCGGAGTCTCGCTCGCGAGCCGGGCTGCCAGTTGCTGCGCCAGTTCGTGGAAGGCGCTGTTCTCGCCCGGGGTCAGCGACGGCGCACGCGCGTCGTTGGCGGCGCGGAACGGCAGGACGTTTTTCGGGGTATCCACGGGCGTGTCCAAGGGGTTCAGGAGCGGGTCCAGAGCAGGGGCCTGGTCTGAAGCGGGGGAATGCGGCGCGCGATCGGCCGACAGCGGCTGCGGCCGCGGCGGCGGTTCGTTCGAGCCGTGCCGGCGGAGCGCCGCGAGATAATCGAGCGCGGCGAGATCGCGGCAGACGCCGAAGCCGCGATAGCCGGCAAAGGCACCGCCCTGATCCTGCACCGGCAGGCCGGACATTTCGATCGGCAGCCGCAGCGCGGCACCATCCGCCGGCCATTGCAGCGTGATGCCGCTCCAAGTGTGGCGGGTGGCAAGTGCGGCCGCGACAAGACCTTGCGGATCGAGCCTGAGCCGGTCCGCGACTTCGGTCCAACGCTCACCGAGATTGGCGGCGGTATGCGGGCCGATCAGGCGGAGGAATTCGTCGGAGGCGATCGCCAGTCGGTCGGCCAGATCGATCTGCCAAACGAAGCGCAACGGATGCCGGCGCGGCGCAGGCAGTTCGGGCACCGTGTCGACGGCGGGTGTAGCGCCGGTTGCCGCCGGCTCTGCAGCGGCCTGCTCGGTTGCCGCGGATTGTTCGGTGGCCGGCTGCTGTTCGGTCTCGACGACGTCCGGTGCTGCCGGCTCATCGGCGACGGCCTCGATGTAAGGCGAGGGCTCATGCGTCGTTTCAGGCGCGACAGGCTCTTTGACTGGGACCACCTCGGCGGCGGGCTGTTCGACAGGAGCAGCCGGCGGAGAATGCGGCGCGTTGCTATCAACACTGTCCGCCTGCGGCTCGGTAGCTGCCGACTGCGCCTCGGCAGCGGCTGCGACGTCGTCGAGCAGTGTGAATTCGGCGGGCGCTTCGCTCAGGATCGCGAAGGTCTCGTAGTTGGGCTCAGCCGTTGCCGCCTCGGTTTCGGCCGGCTGCTGATCGGATGCGGGGGCTGGATTGCTCTCCAGTTCGACGGGCGGCTGCGTCGCGCTGGACTCGTCTTCTGCATCCTGGGTGACCGCGATCGGCTCTGCCGCTGACTCAGTAGTCCGCGGAGCTTCGACAGTCGGCTCCGCCTGTGTGGCCGGCTCGACCGGCGCCTCAACGGCCGTGGGATGCTGGGCTTCGAGCTGTGGATCTGAATCAGGCTGAGGCTGCGGTTCTGACGAATTAGCTTTTGGCTGCGGAGCAGGCTCGGTCGTCGTGCCCGGCGCCAGCAGCGCGATCAGGCCAACATCCGCGCCGCTGCCGACCCGCTGCAGCACCAGATGGCCAAATCCGATCGGCGTTTCGGCACGGCCGAGCCGCAGCGCGTCGGCGCGCGCCTGGTCGAGACCAGCCTCACTGAGATTGCGGAAGCCGAGCAGCGTGCGCGCGGCGGCGCTGGAGCCGACGAACAGGCCGTCGCTGGCAAAAGCTGCGATCGGGGTATCGACGCCTTCGACCAGGCCGCGCAGCCGGTCGATCAACGGCATCGGGCGGCCGATCGATTCTGCGGCGGCGATCAGAACCCCGGCGCTGCCATCAGCGAAAAAGAGCCGGGTGCAGGCGCAGGTCACCAGTGCGCCGAGTGGGGCGCCGAAGCCGCGCAGCCGTTCCAGCCGCGTCGCGCCGTTCTGCGGCAGCTTGGCGGCGAGCTGGGCAACCTGACGGCGATGCGGATCGGCGGGACGGAAGCTGCGGCCGGCGAGCTCGGCGGCGTTGGCGGCGCCGAACAGCCGGGCGGCGACTGGGTTTGCCCAGAGAACGCGGCTGCCGTCGGTTGACCACAGCCACGCCGGCAACGTCCGGGTCGCGTGCACCGCGAGCCGGGGATCGTCGACCCCTCGCAATTGAAAGTCCCAGTTCGTCATCGCTACTCGTACGCCCGGCTCGCCAGCGGTTGCGCCTGTGGCCGACAGAGCGCGGGGCCTAAGAACCTTAACAATTCATTATCGCCAGCGGCTCCCGTTAGGTCCACGTTTGCGATGAGGCTATCCCGTCTTAAGCGCCGATAACCTTAATTTGGCCACGCCTGAGGACCTGGAAAGCCCTGATCGCGTTGGAAGGTTGCAAAACCATGACGATCGGTCACGATGCGCTAGTCGACATCCGCCGGTCACACCGGCGATGCGATAGGTCGGTAAGGTCTTCGGCGCCGGGTCGAGCAGCGGCGTAACAGGCGGAAGGAGCTGACGATGGATCAGGAAGAACGTGATCGGTTCGAGATTCCCAAGGAAATGCGCTCGATGGCCGAGGCCGGGTTCGATCAGGCCCGCAAGGCGTTCGAGCACATGCTGTCCAGCGCCCAGCAGACTGCCGCCACCATCGAAGATCGCGGCGCCGCCGCCCGGGCCAACGCCAAGGAGATCACCGGCCGCGCCGTCAGCTTCGCCGAGCGCAACGTTCATGCGGCGCTCGACTACGCCCAGCAGCTTGTCCACGCCAAGGACCTTGGCGACGTGATGCGGGTGCACACCGAATACGTTCAGTCGCAGATGAAAGCGCTCGCCGAGCAGGCCAGCGAGCTCGGCCAGGTCGTCACCAAGGCGGCTCAGGACGTGGCCAAGCCGAAGAGCTGAGCCTTCACGTCCTCCTCGGCCGGCGGGGCATTGGCCCCGCCCACCACGCCCATGGCGCGAAATGTGGCAGTGCAATGCAATTTTATGTTGCATTGCACAATTTCTGTGGTATTTTGTGACGAATGGACGGCTTCGGTCGTCCCGGCTCGGCGTCCAGCCTGAAGATTGCGCAGGCCGCTCGCGCGGGTCACTTCGATTTGCCCCACCAGCGAAGGATGCCCCTATGGCCGACTCGAGCGATCCGTTTTCCACCGTGATGCCGTTCCAGCTTCCGGAGCAGGTCCGCGCCTTCGCCGAAAAGGGCGTGTCGCAGGCCCGCGAAAGCTACGCCAAGCTGAAGGACGTCGCCGAGACCCAGAACGGCACGATCGAGGCTGTGTTCACCTCGGCCAGCAAGGGCGCGACCGATTATTCGACCAAGGTGTTCGACTTCGTGAAGACCAACACCAGCGCCAGCTTCGACTTCGCGCAGAGCCTGATCGGCGCCAAGACCCTGCCGGACGTGATGGAATTGTGGACCTCCCACGCCAAGAAGCAGATCGAGACGCTGACCGCGCAGACCAAAGAGCTCACCGAGCTGACCCAGAAGGTCGCCGCCGAGACGGTCGAGCCGATCAAGGCCAACGCCTCGAAGATCTTCAAGCCGGCCGCCTGATCCGGCCCGGTTTTCAACGTTTTCAGGGCCCGGGCCATGCGCCCGGGCTTTGTCGTCGGAAGGTTGTTGTCGACAGCACCCCCGACATTGGTTTTGCAGCCGAACACGGTCTTGCCAAAGCGCGGCGTTGCACCTAGTTTCCGCCCGTTCGCGGGCCACCTCGGCCGCGCCGGATGCAGTTGTAGCTCAGTTGGTTAGAGCGCCTGTCTGTGGAACAGGAGGTCGGTGGTTCGAGCCCACCCAACTGTACCACTCCTAAAATCCCCCTTTTCAGATCGATCAGCCGCCAGCCGCCGAAATCGAGCGGACCGACGCGCTTGGCCTGCCCCACGCGCCCGAGATCGCGTGCGCAGGCCCGCGGCTGTACAGCACTCCCATAATACCGTTTCGGGGAGATTCTTCGTATTCACCTTAACTCTATCTTGATGCGCCTCGACCTAAGATTGCGACAAGTTGCGTTGAGTTTAGTAACCGGAGTTTGCGGATGCGCCTGAGTAAGCCGCGCATTGTCGTTTTGGGCATTGCTCTCGCCGCCGGCGCTGCTGCCGCGTTCCTGGCGAGCAGTTCGGACTCGGAGCGACCCCGCCAGGTCGCGGAGCCAACTCCGCAGCTCCAGACCGCCGATGTTCTCGTCGCGAAATCGAATATCGCGCTTGGACAGCTCGTCACCCCTTCGGATGTCCGCTGGCAGAGCTGGCCGGCCGATAGCGCCAGCGAGCACTTTCTCCGCCGCGACAAGATGCCCAACACCGAAGCGTTTCTGGCCGGGACAATCGCGCGCTCGCCCTTCGTTGCCGGCGAGCCGATCCGCGAAGTCAAACTGGTGAAGCCCAACGGCTCCGGCTTCATGGCGGCAATCCTGCCGACCGGCATGCGCGCGGTCTCGACGGAGATTTCGCCGGAAACCAGCGCCGGCGGCTTCATTCTTCCCAACGACAAGGTCGACGTGATCCTGACCAAGCGTGACAAGAGCTCCGACATTCCCGGCGCCAAGGACACGGTGACGTCGACGACGATCCTGACGAATGTGCGCGTGCTCGCGATCGATCAGCTGCCCAAGGAGCGGGAAGGGCAGAACAACGTGATCGGCAAGACGGCGACCCTCGAGCTCACAGGCGATCAAGCCGAGGTGCTGACGCGGGCCCGGCAGTCCGGCACGCTGTCGCTCGCGCTGCGCAGCATCGCGGATGCCCGGCTTGTGGCCGAGGCATCGGACCAGGGCGACAAGCAGATCACGATATACAAAGGCACAGACAAAGAGCTCTACAGCTGCGCGCCTCTCTGCGAACGCCGATAGCCTTCAAAGAACCCCGACGCGGTGAGCCTACCAAGGTGGGCCACCACGCCTTGCCGGCGCTGCGCGGCGACTGAATTAGCCAAAACCACCTGCCGAGATCGTCCCCCTGCCGGCCGCTTTCTGAGCGGGCGGCCGCCATCGCGTTGTGGCATTCCGTTCGGAACGGAATGGCGGACCGTCACGTTGCTTGAAGCGAAACAAAGCGCGGAGAGCCGGCATGACCGACCGGGAATTGAGCGATCAGGCGATCGCCGTGTTGGTGGATGTGGCCCGGACAGCCGGCCGTGACCTCAATGCGGGCCAGCGGCTCGAACTCGACCGGCTGGTTTCGGATGGCCTGGTTGCCGTCAGTCATTCCGGCGATCCGGCCGGGCAGCGTCACTATCGTCTGACCGTGGCCGGTCAAAGCGCCTTGGACCAACGCGGCGTTGGCGCCAACGAAGCTTAGCGTCCAGCCTCCTAGCGTCCAGCCTTGTCGCGCAGCGCCAGCTCGCGCGCTGCTTGCGAATTCCTCGCGCCTCACGCACACTCCGCCGGTCAGCCAAATAACAACAAGGCGGCCGAACGCCTGCGGGGAAACGTCAGCACAGCAGGGGGCCATCCATGATCTCTACCCATTCGATCTCGCCGCGCGTCGTTCGTCGTCATGGTCTTGTTCTGGCCGCCAGCTTTGGTCTGTCACTGATTGCAGGTTCAGCGCTGGCCTACACCGCCGAGCAGCAGCAGGCGTGTACGGGCGACGCGATGCGGTTGTGCGGTGCGTTTGTCCCCGACGTCGACCGGATCACCGTCTGCATGGTGCAGAACAAAGCGCAGCTCACACCCGCCTGCCGCGCACACTTCGGGCCGACGCCGGTGGCGATGCAGACAAACGAGGCCGTGCGCCGCAAACCAACCAGCCTCAAGCCCCTCAAGCCCCGCAAACCTCACAAGCGCGAGCGGCAGTAACTGACAAAGCCTCCGCGGTTCCGGGATCTGCGCGACAGCTTGCCGCGTTGGTGCCGAAATCGACGCGCATATCTCGCGCCTGAGGAGAGCTTTGTGACAGAGATCGATCACCGCGCCGAACTCGACCGCCATCTGCAGTGGTTCGAGTCCAAGCTACCACCCCGGCCGGCGCATTTCGTCGGCTGGCTGCGGCGGCCGTCATCAAAGTACGTCCGGCTGCCCCTCGGCGTCGCCCTGGTTGGCGGCGGCATGCTGAGCTTTCTGCCAGTCCTGGGACTATGGATGCTGCCGCTCGGCATGGTGCTGATCGCCCAGGACGTGCCGGCGCTGGAGAAGCCGACCGCACGGACGCTGAACTGGATCGAGCGCAAATGGCTGGAGCGGCAACGCGGCCGCGGTGCGGATACTAAGCCGTTCGATGCTGATCAGCAGTCGGCGGGCTCTGATACATCCGCCAAGACCGCGGCCTGATCAGCAGCGTTGTCATCAAGCCGCTATTCAAAAACCGTCTTCGGGACTCAATGAGAGCCTGTGCGCTGCGTCAATCCCGGAACTGGTGTGACTCAAAAACCAGCCGATCGCTACAATCTGGCGAGGCGATGATCACTGCCTGCAATTTTATCTTTCACGAATCAACGAGCTGATTCACTTTGCCGCCAAGGTCAATCGGGAGGCCAGGGTATGAACGTCATCGTTTTTGCTTCGCGTAAAGGCGGCTCGGGAAAAAGTACCCTGGCTGCTCACTTGGCTGCACAGGTCCATAAAGCCTCGCGTCCGTGTCTGCTGATCGATGCCGATCCGCAGGGCTCGCTGACGCTGTGGCACAAACTTCGCGGTACCAACGAGCCGCCGCTGCGGACCGCAACGCGGTCGATCACCGACATCGTGGCCGCCGCTAAGCGCGATGGCATCGAATGGATCTTCGTTGATACGCCGCCGAACCTGTCTGCGGTGGTCGACGATGCGATCCGCAACGCCACGATGGTGATCATTCCGGCGCGGCCCGGCGTGTTCGACGTCAACGCTGTGCAGGATACGATCCAGACCTGCCGCTCGCACCGCAAGCCCTACGCGGTGGTGCTCAACGGCGCCCCGGCGCTGCGTGACGAGGTCGAAAGCCGGATCGTCACCATCGCGCGCGATGCGCTGGCCAAGTTCAAGGCTCCGGTCTGGGGCGGGCAGATCACCAATCGTGCCGATCTTCTGATGGCGCTCGGTGAAGGCCAGGGCGCCCGGGAATACGCCGCCGAAGGCCGCGCGGCTTACGAGATCAACCGGCTATGGGCGGCGATCGAACGCTCGGTGAAGGCGATCCGCGGGGCCGGAAATTCCGGCATGCACAAGCAAGCGGCCTGATCGCAAACCAACACGACTGCAGCGCGCGGCCACCCGCGCGTTTTTTCATGAGTTGTTGCGACCGATCGCCGCGTGCGCGCGGACAGATGATTGCGCAGAAAAAAACCGGGCCCACGAAGAGCCCGGTCTAAGGTCTTTGGCCTGTTAGGCCGACACAATCACCTTCCAAGAGGGATAGCTGAGCCGCCGCGCCACTGGAGGAGGGGGACTTGATGCAGCGCGACCCCTCAACGTGAGAACGATTTGATCCGCGATCCGGCGGCCCGGCAAGCGGGCCCCCCGCATGTCAGACATGCGGAGCCCCGGGAGCGACAAATCAGCCCGGCCAGCGTTGCGCCTTGTTGACCACGAAGTCGCGGAACACCTGCACCCGCGCCACGGTCTTCAATTCTTCCGGATAGACGAAGTACGTGTCGAGCTGGATTGAATCTTCCTCGCCGAACAACTGCACCAGACGGTTGGTGTCCTCGATCAGATAATCCGGCAGCGCGGCGATCCCGAGACCTTGCTGGCAGGCGCGCACCAGGCCGAGGATGTTGTTGACCTTGAAGTAGGGCTCGCGCGGACCCATGCCGTTGCGCCCGGCTTCGATCAGCCAGCTGCGGTTTTGCAGATGCGGCGGCACCTGGCTGTCGCTCAGCATGATCAGCCGGTGATTGTCGAGATCCTCCAGCGTCCGCGGCGTGCCGAAGTTCTTGATGTATTCCGGCGAGCAATAGGCGTGGAAGCCGATCGAGAACAGCTTGCGCTGGATCAGGTCGGGTTGGGTCGGCTTGCGGGTGCGGATCGCGACGTCGGCCTCGCGCATCGACAGGTCGAGCTCTTCGTCGGTGACGATCAGCGAGATCCGGATTTCGGGGTACAGCGCGGTGAATTCGCCGAGCCGTGGCACCAGCCAGTGAATGCCGAGCCCCGGCGTCGTCGTGACCTTGAGGTCGCCGCTCGGCCGCTCGCGGCTGTCGGTGAGCTTGGCGCGGGCCGCCTGCAGCTGCATGAACACGTCATGCGCGGTGCGGAACAGCAGATCGCCCTGCTCGGTGAGGATCAGGCCGCGGGCGTGGCGGTGAAACAGCGACACCGAGAGCTCCTGCTCCAGTGCGCTGACCTGCCGCGACACCGCCGACTGCGACAGCCCGAGCTGCTCGCCGGCATGGGTGAAACTCCCCGCTTCGGCAGCGGCGTGAAAGACCTTCAGCTTATCCCAGTCCATATCGGTGAACCCGTCGCGGTGTCGCGCCATCCAGAGAGTTATTCGGCCGCTTGGCGGTCGCCGGCGCGCAGCGCCAGGAAGCGTTCGGCTTCGAGAGCCGCCATGCAGCCCATTCCGGCTGCGGTGACGGCTTGGCGGTAGGTCTCGTCGGCGACGTCGCCGGCGGCGAACACGCCAGGTACCGAGGTTGCGGTCGAATTCGCCGCGACCTCGACATAACCGGACGGTTTGAGCTTGATCTGGTCTTTGAACAGCTCCGTCGCCGGCGCATGCCCGATCGCGATGAACACGCCGTCGGCCTTGACCTCGCTGATCGTGCCGCTCTTGACGTTCTTCAGGCGCACGTGGGTGACCTTGGTCGGGTTCTCGGCGCCGCAGATCTCGTCGACCGCGACGTCCCAGATCACCTTGATCTTCGGATGCTTGAACAGCCGGTCCTGCAGGATGCGTTCGGCCCGGAAGTGGTCGCGCCGGTGCACGATGGTGACGCTGGCGGCGAAGTTGGTCAGGAACAGCGCTTCCTCGACCGCGGTGTTGCCGCCGCCAATCACCACGACATCCTTGCCGCGATAGAAGAAGCCGTCGCAGGTCGCGCAGGCCGAGACGCCGAAGCCCTTGTAGGTCTGTTCGGACGGAATACCGAGCCAGCGCGCCTGAGCGCCGGTGGCGAGGATCAGCGTGTCGGCCAGATAGACGTCGCCGCTGTCGCAGGTCAGCCGGAACGGCCGCTGGCTGAGGTCGAGATCGACCACAAGGTCGGTCTTGATCCGGGTGCCGACATGCAGCGCCTGTTTCTCCATCTGCTCCATCAGCCACGGGCCTTGGATCACATCGGCGAAGCCGGGGTAGTTCTCGACGTCGGTGGTGATGGTGAGCTGACCGCCGGGCTGCATGCCCTGGATCAGGATCGGCTCCAGCATCGCGCGAGAGGCGTAAATCGCGGCGGTATAACCGGCGGGCCCGGATCCGATGATCACGACCTTGGCTTGAACCGGACTCGGCATGAATCAGTCCCCGAAACTGAGGGCGGCGCGACGCAGGGAAAGGCCTGGCTGGGGCATCGCCAATGGGCGGAAGATCAGACAGAAGTCTATGTTATTTGGCGAGCTATGCAAGATTTGCAATACCTCCGTGCAGGATTTCCCACCAAGAATAGAAAACGAGCTGTGAGCATCGCGAAATAAAATTACCCAAATTTCGCGGGGTGCGCTAAGAGAGGCTGTTTCTAAGCCGAATCCGCCTTGCGGGAATAGCACCAGCGTGACCAAGAGCCTCGACCAGATCGACCTCAAGATCCTGCAGGAAATTCAGGACGACGGCCGAATCACCAATGTCGAACTGGCCAAACGGGTCGGGATTTCGCCGCCGCCGTGTCTGCGGCGGGTGCGGACGCTGGAGGAAGAGGGCTACATCCTCGGCTATCGCGGGCTGCTCGATCCGGCGCATCTCGGTTTCGACGTCACGGTGTTCGCCTCGGTGCATTTGTCGAGCCAGGCCGAGGCCGACCTGCGCGGGTTTGAGGAGTTCGTCCGCAACGAGCCGCTGGTACGCGAGTGCTGGATGCTGTCGGGCGAAGTCGACTTCATCCTGAAATGCGTCGCGCCCGACATGGCGACGTTCCAGAATTTTGTCGCCCATCTCACCGCCGCCCCGCACGTCCGCAACGTCCGCACCTCGCTAGTGCTGCGCAATTCGAAATACGCCGCCGCGGTGCCGCTGGAGCTGAAGGCGGCGACGACCTGAAGCCGCCGCCGCGATCGTTTTAGCGCTGCTGTAGTGTCAGCGATCGCGCCGCAGGATGCGGTCGAGGCTGATCGGTCCACCGCCCGTCGTCACCAAGTACAAGCACGTGAAGCACATCGCGATCGCCAGGCTGCCGCCGTTCAGGAGCGGCAGCCAGACCGGGGTTGCGCCCTTGAAGACGTGGCCGAGGAAATACGCGAACGCCATCTCTCCCGACAGGATGAAGGCGACCGGACGGGTGAACAGGCCGAGCATCAGCAGCGCGCCGAGGATCAGCTCCAGGCTGCCCGCCGCGCCATACAGCGAGAACAGCTCGACCTTGGCGAACATCGGCACAGCGGGGAATTTGAACAGCTTGGCCACGCCGTATTGAAACAGCAGCAAACCGGTGATGAAGCGGAGCAGGCTCAGGGCAAACGGCTGCCAGCGCGCGAACGACTGATTCATGGACGATCCTGATTCTCGAGGTGGGGCAGTCGCGGCCGACCAAGAATGCCGCCGACCGTACGGAACCTTGCCGCAACGCCATGGCACCAGCGACTGAATTCACCGTGAGCCGCTGGAGGTCGGGCAACAAAAAAGCCGCGGCGAAGCGCGGCTTTTTCGTTTCGTTGGCGGTGTGTGCTGGTCAGCGCCACTCGACCTTGGCGATCTCGTAAGCCTTGGCGCCGCCGGGGGCGACGACTTCGACCGAGGAGCCCGCTTTCTTGCCGATCAGCGCCCGCGCCAGCGGCGAGGTGATCGAGATCTTGCCCTTCTTGGCGTCGGCTTCGGCCTCACCAACGATCTGCCACACCGCCTTCTTCTCGGTGTCCTCGTCGATCAGGGTGACGGTGGCGCCGAACTTGACGGTGTCGCCCGACAGCTTGCTGACGTCGATGATGTCCGCGCGCGCCAGCTTGTCCTCGAGTTCGTTGATCCGGCCCTCGTTATGGGACTGCTCTTCCTTGGCCGCGTGATATTCGGCGTTTTCCGAGAGGTCGCCATGGGAGCGCGCTTCGGCGATATGCTCGATGATGCGCGGACGGTCCACCGACTGGCGATGCTTCAACTCGTCCGAAAGTGCGGCGTACCCGCTCGCAGTCATCGGTATCTTTTCGACCATCGTCTCTTCATCCTTCAAGAATACGTTGCGGATCGCCGAACCCTGCTCGCCCGCAACGTCGTCGGGTGTTTACGGCGGCGCCGCGCCTGTGCGGCGTCCGAAGTCGGTTCAAAACGGCACCAGAGCTGTCCGGCAAACGCCGGAGAGAACAATTCCAATGCGGGCGGGTTCCCCGGCCTGACGGCCTGTCAGTCGATAGCCGGCCGCTCGGGCCGGGCGACGATCAGCTTTCGGAAAAGTAGCTCTGCAGGGTCCGGACCTCAAGGTCCCCATCCAAATAGGCCCGGATGCCCTTTGCGGCAGCCACCGCGCCCGAAAGAGTGGTGTAATAGGGAACTTTATGCAAGAGGGCAGCGCGCCGCAGCGACCGGCTGTCGGCCAGCGCCTGCGGCCCCTCGGTAGTGTTGAACACCAGTTGCACTTCGCCGTTCATGATGGCGTCGACGATGTGCGGACGGCCTTCCAGCACCTTGTTGATCTTCTCCGCCGGCACACCGTGGTCCGCCAGATAGCGCTGGGTCCCGGAGGTGGCGATCACCCTGAAGCCGACTGAGTGCAGCAGCTTCACGGCGTCGAGGATCCGCGCCTTGTCGCTTTCGCGGACCGACACGAACACGGTGCCCTTGCGCGGCACGCGGGTGCCCCCGCCGAGCTGGCTCTTGGCGAAGGCAACCTCGAACGAGCGGTCGAGGCCCATCACTTCGCCGGTCGAGCGCATCTCCGGGCCGAGCACGGTGTCGACACCCGGGAAGCGCGCGAACGGGAACACCGATTCCTTGACGCCGACATGTTCAAGCGTGCGCTTCTTCAGGCCGAGGTCGGCGATCTTCTCGCCGGCCATGATTCGCGCCGCGAGCTTGGCGACCGGCATGCCGATCACCTTGGCGACGAACGGCACGGTACGGGACGCGCGCGGATTGACCTCCAGCACGTAGATCTCGCCGTCCTTGATGGCGTACTGCACGTTCATCAGGCCGACGACGTCGAGGCCGAGCGCCAGCTCACGGGTCTGGCGTTCCAGCTCGGCTATGGTTTCGGCGCTGAGCGAGTGCGGCGGCAGCGAGCAGGCGGAGTCGCCGGAGTGAATGCCGGCCTCTTCGATGTGCTCCATGATGCCGACGATAAAAGTGTCCTTGCCGTCTGACAGGCAGTCCACGTCGACTTCCGTTGCGTCCGACAGATAGCGGTCGAACAGCAGCGGGTTGGTACCGAGCACGGTGTTGATCTGCCCGGTCTTGTCGTTCGGATAGCGTGCCTTGACGTAGCCCGGCACCAGCTCGGGCAGGGTGCCGAGCAGGTAATCGCTGAGCTGATTGTCCTCGCGGATGATCTGCATGGCGCGGCCGCCGAGCACGTAAGACGGACGCACCACCAGCGGCAGGCCGAGTTCGGCCGCGACCAGGCGGGCCTGCTCGACCGAGTAGGCGATGCCGTTCTTCGGCTGCTTCAGCCGCAGCTTGTCGAGGATGCGTTTGAAGCGATCGCGGTCTTCGGCGAGGTCGATCGCGTCCGGCGAGGTGCCGAGGATCGGCACGTCGGCCGCTTCAAGGGCGCGCGCCAGCTTCAGCGGCGTCTGGCCGCCGAACTGTACGATCACGCCGCGCAGCGTGCCGTTGGAGCGCTCGGTGTCGATGATCTCGAGCACGTCTTCGGCCGTCAGCGGCTCGAAATACAGCCGGTCCGCGGTGTCATAGTCGGTCGACACCGTTTCTGGGTTGCAGTTGACCATGATCGATTCGTAGCCGGCGTCGTGCAGCGCGAAGCAGGCATGGCAGCAGCAGTAGTCGAACTCGATGCCCTGGCCGATCCGGTTCGGACCGCCGCCGAGGATGATCACCTTCTGCTTGTCCGACGGCCGGCTTTCGTCCGACGCGGGGCCGGCGAACGGCGCCTCGTAGGTCGAATACATGTAGGCGGTCGGCGAGGCGAACTCCGCCGCGCAGGTGTCGATCCGCTTGAACACCGGGCGGACGCCGAGCGCACGGCGCTTGGCCTTGACCTCGGCCTCGGTAGTGTTGGCGAGCACGGCGAGGCGGGCGTCGGAGAAGCCCATCGCCTTCAGGGTGCGCATGCCGAACGCATGATCCGGCAGGCCCGCGTCGCGAACCCGAGCTTCCATGTCGACGATGCCGCGGAGCTGCGCCAGGAACCACGGATCGATCTTGCAGGAGTTGAAGATCTCTTCGTCCGACCAGCCGAGGCGCATCGCCTGCGCGACCTGCAGCAGCCGGCTCGGCGTCGGGGTGCCGAGCGCCGCGCGAATCGCATTCTTGTCGTCGCCGCGGCCGAGACCTTCGATCTCGATCTCGTCGAGACCGGTGAGGCCGCTCTCAAGGCCGCGGAGTGCCTTCTGCAGGCTTTCCTGGAAGGTGCGGCCGATCGCCATCACCTCGCCGACCGATTTCATCGCGGTGGTCAGGTTGGCGGAGGCGCCGGGGAATTTCTCGAAGGCGAACCGCGGAATCTTGGTGACGACATAGTCGATCGTCGGCTCGAACGACGCCGGCGTTGCACCGCCGGTGATGTCGTTGGCGATTTCATCGAGCGAATAGCCGACCGCCAGCTTGGCGGCGACCTTGGCGATCGGGAAACCGGTGGCTTTCGACGCCAGAGCCGACGAACGCGACACCCGCGGGTTCATTTCGATCACGACCAGCCGGCCGTCATCCGGGTTGACCGCGAACTGCACGTTGGAGCCGCCGGTTTCGACGCCGATCTCGCGCAGCACCGCCAGCGAGGCGTCGCGCATGATCTGGTATTCTTTGTCGGTCAGCGTCAGCGCCGGCGCGACGGTGATCGAATCGCCGGTATGCACGCCCATCGGATCGAGATTCTCGATCGAGCAGACGATGATGCAGTTGTCGTGCTTATCGCGCACGACCTCCATCTCGTATTCCTTCCAGCCGAGGATCGATTCTTCGATCAGCACCTCGTTGGTCGGGGAGGCGTCGATGCCGCGTTCGACGATCTCGATGAACTCGGCCTTGGTGTAGGCGATACCGCCGCCGGTGCCGCCCATCGTGAACGACGGCCGGATCAGCGCCGGGAAGCCGATCTCGTCGAGCGCGCGCAGCGCGTCGGGCAGGCTCTTCACCTGGCGCGAGTTCGGGGTTTCGAGCCCGATCTTGGTCATCGCCTCGCGGAACCGCTCGCGGTCCTCCGCCTTGTCGATCGCGTCGGCAGTGGCGCCGATCATCTCGACGTCGAACTTTTCCAGCGTCCCGAGCTTGCGCAACGACAGCGCGCAGTTCAGCGCGGTCTGGCCGCCCATCGTCGGCAGCAGCGCGAAGCCGCCGGGGATGACGTAGCGCTCCTTCTCGATGATCTTGGCGACGATCTCAGGGGTGATCGGCTCGATATAGGTCGCGTCCGCCAGCTCCGGATCGGTCATGATCGTCGCCGGATTGGAGTTGACCAGGACGACCCGGTAGCCCTCCTGCTTCAGCGCCTTGACCGCCTGCGTGCCGGAATAGTCGAATTCGCAGGCCTGGCCGATCACGATGGGACCGGCCCCGATGATGAGGATGGTGGAGATGTCGGTTCGTTTGGGCATCAAATCTCGCTGACGCGGGCGGAAATCGCGGGCACAAAAAAAGGGCGCGCAGCCGCGCGTCCCTCAGGTCTTCAAGCGCCGGGCCGTCCCAGGCGCGCGGGAGGTGTCTTAGACCAGTTTCCCGGGCGGCGAAAGGCCTTCGAGTCGCCCGTCAACCGGCAATTTCGGCAAGATCTGGAGGCCCAGCCTGGACTTGAACCAGGAAAAAGAGCGTTGCACCGCCCCCGCGTTAATCTTCCGCCACCGGGCCGAGCGCATCTTGGCACTTCACGAAGGGGTGATCCAGCCCGGAGCGCGGCTATCCTTAATGCAATGCGGCCTTTGGGCTTTGGTCATTTAGGATTGGGGTCGGGCAGAGCGGCGTCGGCAGGTTGCTGGCGGCCGGCGCGGTGCAAAAGTACCGAACTGTCTCGGGCTCGCGGCGTTGCGGCCTCCCTTCCGGTGTGGGCTGGCAGTCACGAACTCGTGTCTGCGCCTGCGTAACAGCCCGGCGCGAGCCCCGTATCTTGAGCTCAACAGCCAGGCCGACGGCCTTGGCCTCAACCTCGCGAGGACAGCTCATGCGCGCTTTATTTGGTCGTCTTGCTCTCTGCGCCGCCGCTGTGGGGGCGCTGGCGTGGTCCGCTCTCGGACCGTCTCGGGCGGCTGAGGAGCCAGTGGTGATTCCGCCGCCGCAGCTCGATGCCAAAGAGGCCGGCGGGATTCAGGCGGCCGTATTCGCCGGCGGCTGCTTCTGGGGCGTGCAGGGCGTGTTCCAGCACACGGCGGGCGTGATCAATGCGCTGTCGGGCTATGCCGGCGGCAGCAAGGCGAGCGCGAGCTATCCGCTGGTCTCGACCGGCACGACGGGTCATGCGGAGGCGGTCGAGGTCAAATACGATCCGAAGCGGATCTCCTACGGCAAACTACTCCAGATCTACTTCTCGGTTGCGCACGATCCGACGCAGCTTGATCGCCAGGGTCCCGACACCGGGCCGCAATATCGCTCGGCGATCTTCACCACCAGCGACGAGCAGAAGCGGATTGCCGACGCTTATATCGCACAGCTCGACGCCGCCAAAGTGTATGGCGCGCCGATCGTCACCAAGGTTGGACCGCTGAAGGGCTTTTATGCTGCGGAAGCCTACCACCAGGACTACCTGACGCTGCATCCCAGCCAGCCCTATATTGCGTACAACGACCTGCCGAAGATCGAGGCCCTGAAGAAGCTGTTTCCGACGGAGTATCTCGACAAGCCGACGCTGGTGAGCAGCGTCAAGGCCACCAACTGACGGCGGGGTTCGACGGTTCAGGAGGAACGATGTCCGACACCAAGACCACCACGACCGGCAAGGTTCAGAAAAGCGAAGCCGAATGGCGCAAGGAGCTGACGCCGATGCAGTACGCCGTGCTGCGCGAGAAGGCGACCGAGCGGCCATACACCGGCGAATACGAATACGAGACGCGGCCCGGCACCTATGTGTGCGCCGGCTGCGGTCAGACGTTGTTCGAGTCCGATACCAAATTCGATTCCGGCTGCGGCTGGCCGAGCTTCACTGCGCCGGCGGCGACGGGTGCGATCGACGAGGAGCGCGACGTCAGTCACGGCATGATCCGAACCGAGGTGCTGTGCTCACGCTGCAGCGGCCATCTCGGCCACGTGTTTCCCGACGGCCCGGGGCCGACCGGGCTGCGTTACTGCATCAATTCGGCGGCGCTGAAGCTCCAGCCGAAATAGCGGGTCGCAAATGGGCACGATCATCAGCGAGGCGGGCGTCCTTGGCGCCCGCTTCTTGTTTGTGCAATTCACAAAAGCGAAACGAATTCATTCAGATAGCGCAATCGTGGCGACCTTGAGTCGCAAATCCGCGCATCGTGCCTATATGAAGTAGGTCGGAATTGAAGCCGCCGGTGCCGATCAAGATCGCTTCCGTGTGGCCATCACCCTATTCAGGAGGCCACTTCCACCATGGCGTTCAGCTACGATACCGCCGCCGAACTGTTTCCCGCAGCGATCCGCAAGAAACGCCGGACCGGCGTCGCCTATCGCCGCTTCAGCAGGGCGGCCGAAGCGGTGCGCTACGCGATTGAGGAGTTGCCGGCAGATTGCCTGAACGGCGCCTATCTGCAGGTCGACGAAGCCCGCTTCGACCACAAGGGCATCCGCACGCTTTACGAGAGCGACGAATATCCGCTGCAGCGCCGGGCGTCGTGATCGAAACGCCTCCGCGCCAGCACGGGGTCTGCTTTAAAACGCCCTGAAGCTCTGAATGTCGCAGCGATCGACGATCGCGGCAAACCGATAGGTCTCGAGCTTCCCGCTCTTGTAGAACAGCGCATAGGTCTGCCGCGTTTGATCCGGTGCCTTGCTGCGCAGGCAGACAATCCACGGCGCGACGGTGACCGGATCGGCCTCGATCGGACCGGCGATCTCCCAAGGCTGCGGCAGCTTGGCTTCATCGCCGACCTTCTTCAGATCAACCGCCATCACCGCCGCCTTCGGCGCCTTGTCGCCGCCATCCGGCAGCGCATCGAGAATCGACGAGCAGCCGGCGAGGGCGAAGCAGGCCGTCAGCCCGACTGCCATCCACACAATGTTGCCGAAACGTCGAATAGGCTGGTCTCCGTCCGCTCGGTCCCGTGTCACTTCCAAGCGGCACGGGCGGCAATGATCGCCCCCATCTAGTCGATCTCGGTCGACAAATCAAAACGGGTGCCCGCGACCAGGGTTTGAGCGTCGCAGTCTCAGATCGTCTGGCTATACGCGCCCACCTCGGGATGCTGGCGCAGCACGGCGTTCACGGCCTCGAACATGTCGTGCATCCGCTGCTCCGACACCGGGCTTTCAACCACCACCACGAGCTCGGGCTTGTTCGACGAGGCGCGGACCAGGCCCCAGCTGCCGTCTTCGCAAGTCACGCGGACGCCGTTGACGGTGACGAGATCACGGATCGGCTGGCCGGCGACCTTGTCGCCGTTCTTCTGCGCTTTTTCGAAGTGCTTCACGACCTCGTCGATCACGCGATACTTCACCTCGTCGGCACAATGCGGTGACCTCGTCGGCGAGGACCAGGTCTTCGGCAGCGCGTCTTTCAGCTGCGACATCGACTTGTCCGGCGCGTCGAGCGATCTCGCAGATTGCGATCGCCGACACCAGACCAGCGTGATCGCCACGCCCGAGCGAGGCATTGAAAAGAAACGGCCGGATTTTGTGATGCCGGTGATCTCGGATTCGTGGGCGTACGTCTTCGGTGGGAGAAACGGGATACGAATTAGGAACATTCAGGCTACTCAGGCGGAAGCTTCAGTCGAAACCGATGGGCAGGTAGTCGGCGCTGACTTGCTCAGTCAGGACATCCGAAGCCGTGATAGCTCAAGCGATGGTCGGCCGTTTCGACGGGGTGGTAAACATTGAGCGGTCATCGGCGTCCGGCTCGAGTGCAGGCCGAGTATCGATCGGCTCGCCGCGGGTGTCTTGGCGGAGGCACGCGCCGCAGAAGTCCGGCCATCGCGTGCAGGAATTTGGACACGATCCGGCTGCCCATGCAGATTGGAGGCAACGTCTTGGATGTCGGCGCCGTCCTTTTCGGCGATGTTCGATATTTCATTGATGAAAGTGATCTTGGTCGCCAGGGAGGCGTTGGCGGCGTATTTGATCAGCTCGGCGGTGCGGCGCGCGGTGTACATCAGCGGGCCCTGGTTCAGCGCAGCCGGCGGTAGATCTCGCCCAGGCGAGGCGACCCGACATCGGCCGTCGGGTTGGTTTCGCGGTTCTGTCGCTTGACCTCGTCGGTGCGTAAACCTTGTCCGCTTGTCCCGGCTTGCTTGCGATTTCGAGAGTTCGGTCGTATGGCTTCGACTGCTTGGATGGCGAATTGATTTTTTCCAGGAGCGCCGGGATACTCGGTGCCACCCTGACGGTGGATCGGAACTTCGGGCATGGACGGTTCTGACGCCTCGACCCAGCGAATCCTCGACGTGATGTCGGTCGCTCGGATCTCGCGACCGCGTCACGTTGGACGGTTGCGCCGCGCGGTTGCGCAAGTTGCGTGGCTACCGTCGCTCGCCGCCGACTTCCTCGAGAAGCTCGGTCTCGCGCTGCAGAAGGTAGCTAACACGCTACGGTTCGAGAAGTTCTGGGCCGAGAAGGTCGCCGCCGACGACCGCGTGACCATTGTTCCGACCTTCAATAAGACCGTCGGCAAGAAGCCGATCTGGAACGCGGCGCTTAACTGGATCACCGCGAACAGCTCAGGCGGGACGATCCTCGAATTCGGCACTAACAATGGCGGCTCGCTGAAGTACTTCGTCGACCATCTGCCGCGCAGCTACCATCTGGTTGGGTTTGACTGCTTCGAGGGCCTGCCCGAGGCGTGGGACGGGCTGCCGGCCGGATCAATCAAGGGCTTTGGTGCGCCGGGCGAACTCTGGGCCGACGATCCGCAGGCGCGCGCCAAGGTGATCGCGGACGCGGCTGCCGGCATCAGATTTCCTGCGCCGCCGCAGCCGAATGTCAGCATCCAGTCGGGATTGTTCGCCGAAACGCTGACGCGCTATCTCAGCGGAGGCTGGCCACACAACGTGCGGATGATCCATTTCGACGCCGACCTCTACATTTCGACGAGGCCGGTGCTCGACACGCTGTGCGGGCTACTGAAGCACCGCTACCTGATCTTGTTCGACGAGTTCTACTCGGTGAACCACGAATTCAAGGCATGGAACGAGTTTCTGGGGCTGTACAAACTGACCGACTGGCGCGTCGTCGCGAGCAGCGAGGATGGCTCGCAGGTGCTTATCGAGGTCAACACCCGCGCGCCGCTCGACGTTCCGTCCGCTGCTACTTAGCGTATCGCGGCGGCCACCAGCCGCGGCTGACTACATCTTGTGATATTCGCGATACCACTGCGCGAAGCGCGCGATGCCGTCCTCGATGGTTGTCGCGGGCCGGAATCCGATGTCGTTCGTCAGCTCGGTGACGTCGGCGTACGTTGCCGGTACGTCGCCCGGCTGCATCGGTAGCATTTCCTTGGTGGCAGGCCCGAATTCCTTCTCCAGGAGTGCGATGACGTGGAGCAGTTCTTCGGGATTGTTGTTGCCGATATTGTAGACCTTCCACGGCGCGGCGCTGCTCGAGGGATCGGGATCGTCGCCCGACCAGTTCGGGTTGCCCTGCGCCGGCTTGCCAGTGAGGCGGACGATCGCCTCGCTGACGTCGCTGACATAGGTGAAGTCGCGGCGCATGGCGCCGTGGTTGAACACCTTGATCGGACGCTTGGCGACGATCGCGTCAGCGAACAGGAACATCGCCATGTCGGGCCGGCCCCAGGGACCGTACACGGTGAAAAACCGCAGCCCGGTCGTCGGCAGCCGGTAGAGATGGCTGTAGGTGTGCGCCATCAGCTCGTTGGCCTTCTTGGTCGCGGCATACAGGCTGATCGGATGATCGACGTTGTGCTGCACCGAGAACGGCAGTGTGGTGTTGGCGCCGTATACCGAGGACGACGATGCGTAGATCAGGTGCCGGCAGCCATTGTGACGGCAGCCTTCAAGAATATTGACGAAGCCGACGAGGTTCGAGTCCGCATAGGCATGTGGATTCTGGATCGAGTAGCGGACGCCAGCCTGCGCGGCAAGATGGACCACCACCGGAAACCGCTTTTGCGCGAATAGCGCCGCGATGCGGTCACGGTCGGCGAGGTCGATCTTCTCGAACGAGAATCCGGGATAGCGGCGGAGAATTTCCAGCCGCGCTTCCTTCAGCCTCGGGTCGTAGTAATCGTTGACGATGTCGAGGCCGACCACGCTGCGGCCGGCGTCGAGCAGTTGACGCGCGACGTGAAATCCGATGAAGCCGGCGGCCCCGGTGACCAACACCACATCGTCCTGCATGTTCCTGTCCCTCAGTGCGGGGCGATCACAACCGCCACAAATCGATGCCGTCCGGCTTGCCGGTGCGATCCAGCACGGCCTTGACGTCGAGCACCTGACCGCGGCCGCCGCGCAGCAGCCGGCGGACCAGCGACCAGCCGTCCGCCAGGAAGCTCTCGTGCGACACCGCGAGCACCACCGCGTCGGCCGGCCGCAGTGCGTCGAGCTCCGTCAGCGCGATGCCGTGCTCGTGCAGGCTGTCGTCGTGGTCGGCCCACGGATCGCTGACCTGGACCTCGATTCCGAACGACTCGAGCTCGCGGACGATATCGACGACCTTGGAGTTGCGGGTGTCGGGAACGTTTTCCTTGAAGGTCAGGCCGAGCACGGTGACGACGCCGTTGTGCACCTTGTTGCGCAGCAGCCCGCGGATGCACTCGCGCGCGATCGTCGCGCCCATGCCGTCGTTGATGCGGCGGCCGGCGAGGATCACTTCGGGATGATAGCCGGCCTTGCCGGCGCGGAACGTCAAGTAGTAGGGATCAACGCCGATGCAGTGGCCGCCGACCAGCCCGGGATGGAACGGCAGGAAGTTCCATTTGGTCCGCGCGGCGGCGAGCACGTCGCCGGTGTCGATATCGAGCGCCTGGAAAATCAGCGACAGTTCGTTCATGAACGCGATGTTGATGTCGCGCTGGGTGTTCTCGATCACCTTGGCTGCCTCGGCGACCTTGATAGACGGCGCGCGATGGATGCCAGCTGTCACCACCGACCCGTACACCTCGGCAACGATGTCGAGGCTGTCCGCGTCCTGCGCCGACACCACCTTGGTGATGGTCTCGAAACGATGCGCCTTGTCGCCGGGATTGATCCGTTCCGGCGAGTAGCCGAGCTTGAAGTCGCGCCCGGCCGTTAACCCGGAGACCCTCTCCAGCACCGGGCTGCATTCCTCCTCGGTGACGCCGGGGTAAACTGTCGACTCGTACACCACGATGTCGCTGGGCTTCAGCACCCGACCGACGGTTTCGGACGCGGCCAGCACCGCGCCGAGATCTGGCGCGTTGGCGTCCGTGATCGGGGTCGGTACGGTGATGATGTAGAAGTCGCTGCGGGCCAGATCGGCGGCATCGTCGGTGAAGGTCAGCGATGACTGGCGGAGCTCGTCGGGCTGCACCTCGTTGGTGCGGTCGTGGCCGGCCTTGAGCTCGGCGACGCGGCTCTTGTTGATGTCGAAGCCGACCACGCCGGGCCAGCGCCTCGCGAAAGCTATGGCGACCGGTAGGCCGACATAGCCGAGGCCAACGACTGCAATGTGTCTCATCTTCCCGATACCTGCCCCGCGCGCCGGATCACGGACGTTTAGCCGCAATCGCGCGAGGGCCGCAATAGCAGGCGATTGCTATTGTCCTGACGGGTCGGAAAGGTTATCAGGGCGCTCCGATCGAGGCAGCGCCGGTGTTGGCGGACCGTTCCGCTGCGCACCCGCCGCGGCGCCGGATTCGGCGGGCCGTTGTCACCGACCGTTGGATTGCGCATGACCAAGCGAGCCCTGATCTTCGGCATCTCGGGCCAGGACGGCGCGCTGCTCGCGAGGCAATTGGTTGATCGTGGCTACGACGTGCACGGTACCTCGCGCGACAAGGAGGTATCGGCGTTCGGCAATCTGGTCGCGGTCGGCGTGCACGATCGGGTCAAGCTGTACTCCGCGAGCCTCACCGACTTCCGCAGCATCTTCCAGGTGATATCGGATTCGATGCCGGACGAGATTTACAATCTCGCCGGGCAGTCGTCGGTCGGGCTGTCGTTCGGCCAGCCGGTCGGGACACTCGATTCGACCATCTTCGGCCCGCTCAACATCCTCGAGACGATGCGGCTGTTGAAGTTGAAGACCCGGCTATACAACGCCTGTTCGAGCGAGTGCTTCGGCAACACCGAGGGCGCGGCGGCCGAGACCACGCCGTTCAATCCGCGCAGCCCCTATGGGGTCGGTAAGGCCGCGGCGTTCTGGACTGTGGCGAACTATCGTGAGGCCTACGGCCTGTTCGCCTGCTCGGGCATTCTGTTCAACCACGATTCCGAGCTGCGACCGCGCCGGTTCGTCACCCGCAAGATCGTCACCGGCGCGGCCGACATCGCCGAGAAGAAGGCCGACAGCGTCCAACTCGGCAATTTGAAGATCGCGCGCGATTTCGGCTGGGCGAGCGAGCACGTCGACGCGATGACACGTATGTTGGCGGCGCCGTCGCCGGACGACTACGTGATCGCGACCGGCGAGACCAACACGCTCGAGAGCTTCGTCGAACAGGCGTTCGCTTACTTCGGGCTTGACTGGCGGCGCCATGTCGAGATCAGCGAGGATCTGCTGCGGCCGACCGACATCATGCACAGCGCCGGCGATCCCGGGAAAGCCAGGCGGGTGCTCGGCTGGCAGGCCGAGATCCGGATGAAGGGTGTTGTGCAGCGGCTGGCGGAAAGCGAACTGCGCGAGCGCCACGCGATGCGGTCGCAGTAGCGTGGCTGCGCTAAGTCTCCGGGCTGCGGTCGAGATACCACCGCGCGGTCCTTGCGAGCTGATCGTCGACGGAATGCGGCGGTGTCCAGCCGAGCACGCGGCGCGCTTTGCCGATGTCGACCTGGAGCGAACTGCATAGCCGCTGCGCCGCGGCGGACTGGCCGAGTACGGTCGCGGCTGCGGTCAGCAGCGCGGCCGGCGCCGGCAGCAGCCGCGCGCGGGTGCCCAGCGCCGCAGCAAGCCGACGCAGCAAATCCGGGGTCGACAGATCGTCGCCGTCGCTCGCGAAGAAGGTTTCGCCGGCGGCCGCTGGGTGATCGAGGCAGACTGCGATCAGGTCGACCAGATTGTCGGCACCGACCAGGCTGCGCCGGTTGTCGATCGAAGCCAGAGGCAGCGGCACGCCGCGCTGCAGCCAGCGCATCATCGCCAGGAAGTTGGCGCGGACGCCGGGGCCGTACACCAGCGGCGGCCGCAGAATCGCGACCTCAATGCCGCCGGCCTGCGCCAGACTGCGCAATCCGGCTTCGGCTTCGGACTTCGATACGCCGTAGGGATCCTGCGGCGCCGGCGGATCGTCCTCGGTCAGCGGCCGTCCGCGTGGCGTTGCTTCGCCGCAGGCCTTGACCGAGCTGAGAAACACGAAGCGGCGGACGCCGACTTCGGCGGCCTGCCGCGCCAGCGCCAGTGTGCCGTCTACATTGGCGCGGCGATACTCGGCGAGCGGGTCGCCGCTGTCGTCGCTCATCACATGCACGCGAGCCGCGAGGTGGACGACGGCGTCGCATCCCGTCAACGCCGGCCGCCAGTCGAAGCCCGGCTCCAGGCTGCCGCGCACGACGTCGATCCCGGCCGTGATGCCGGCCGTGTTGTGATGCAACGCAACGCGCAGGTCGCGCCGGTCGTCGCTCAGCCGGCGCAGCAAGTGGCGCCCGACGAAGCCTGATGCGCCGACCACGAGCGTCGTCATCGGCTCACTGTCTCCGCATAGGTCGCCAGGGTCTGTGCGAGAATGCGTTCCTGGGCGAACTCCGCTTCGACCCGCGCGCGACCGCGTTGTCCCATCGCGGCGCGCCGCGCCGGGTCGGCGAGCAAGCCGCCGAGCGCGGCGGCGAGACCCGCGATGTCGCCAGGTCGCACAAGTAGTCCGTTGTCGCCATCGGCGACGATCTCGCGGCAGCCGGCGACGTCGTAAGCGACGATGGCGCAGCCGGCGGCCGCCGCTTCGATCAGGATCTTCGGAATGCCCTCGCCATAGGTGGTTGGCAGGCAGATGATCGCGCTGCGCGCGAGAATGTCCGGCATGTCGTCGCGATGGCCCCACCAGGCGACGACACCGTTGCGGTCGTAGGCTTGCAGCTCGGCCTCGGGGATGGCGTGCGGATTGCCGATGTCGGGCGATCCGAGCAGCACGAAGCGCGCCTTTGCGCCGCCGTCGCGGCGTAGCTGCGTTGCCGCCGCGACGAAATCGGCGATGCCCTTGTCGCGGATCATCCGCGACGCCAGCACCACCAGCGGCGGCGCTTCCTCCCGATGCTGCGCCGGATAAAGCGACGGATCGACGCCGGAGCCCTTGATCAGCCGTAGCTGCGCCGGCGCGACGCCGATCGCGTCGGTCATCACCCGGGCGTCGTCGGAGTTCTGCACGATCGTCAGCGTCCGCGACCGGTTCAGCGCCAGCGCCAGCAGTTGCCGGATCGCCGGGCGCAGCACGCGCGCCGTGGCGCTCTGCGACGAAAAGACGAACCCGAGCCCGGCGAGATTGTTGACGATGCTCCGAACGCCGGCGATCCGCGCGGCGATCGAGCCGTACAACACGGGCTTCATCGCGATGTGATGGACGATGTCGGGACGATGGGCACGGTAGACGCCGACCAGCTCGGTGATCGCGCTCAGTTCGCTGAACGGATTGCGGCCGGTTCGGCGCATCTTCGTCAGGTCGATCACCGCGAAGCCTTCACGCCGGATGGCGTCCGCCTTGTCGGCGAGCCGCGTCGCCACCAGCACTTCGTAGCCGGCGTCGCGCGCTGCACGCGCCAACGGCAGCCGGTGCGAGACGAAGTACCAGTCCTCGGTGACGACGAACATCAGCCGTGGCCGGCCCGCCGGCGTCTTCAGCATCGCCCTACACCGGACGCATCACGACGCGGATTTCGCACACCATGAAATCCTCGTCGGCGAAAGCTGCGAATTGCGGCGCCATCCGATCCCGCGGCAGCGGCAGCGAGGGCCAGCGCTGCTGGTCGATCACTTCGACCGAAAAGCCGGCGGTTTGCATCAAGCCGATCATCTCGCGCGGGCGAATCCGGTTGGTGTAGAATCCGCTGTCGCGGAACTTAGGCTTCTCCCAGATGTCGTCGGCAAAGCGCAGATTGTTCAGGCCGCCGCCGAGGTGATCGCGGAAGTCGATGCTGTGCACGCCGATGGCGTCGGGCTTCATCACCCGCCGCAGTTCGCGCATCAGCAGCGGAAAGTCGGCGCGGTAGATGTGTTCGAGCACTACCTGCGACCACGCAAAATCGATCGAGGCGTCGGGGATCTCGGCCATCGAGCGGGTGCCGTCGGTCAGGTACTCCACTTCGGCCTGCGCCATTGCCTGAGCCAGCGTGTCGCCGATGATGCCGGGCAGCGGCTTGCCGCGGGCGGTCAGCAGCTCGATCAGTTCACGGCAGCCGTCGATGCCGGTCTCGGCGAATGGGCCGGCATCGACCAGCCACGCCTTGCCGGCGCCGAACGCTCGCGCGACGAAGCCCGACAGCACCGAGTCGCCGGGGCCGAGTTCGAGCGAGTGAAAGCCGGCCGGCATAGTGGCGCGGGCGGTCGCGTCGGCGAAGTGGCTCTCGAATGCCGAGACCGCGCGTTCCGGCACCATCATCTCGCCATGACGGAAGATGCCGAGCTTCTTCCAGAAGCCGTAGGGCACCGGAAGGCGGGCGAGGCCGAGCTTGGCGCCCATCTTCAGCCACCAAGGTAGCTGCGACATCACACCCATTGCCGCGCCCTCTGGAGCCAGGAATCGAACATCAACACCGTCCAGAGTTGTCCGCCGCGATCGATCCGGCCGCCGAGGTGTTCGCGCCAGGTGGTGTCAATCGCGGCGCGGTCGAACAGGTCGTGCACGGGATGATCGCTGTGCGCCAGGTAGTTCGACGCCCAGCTTTTCAGCGGCCCGCGCAGCCAGCTATCGACCGGAATGCCGAAGCCCATCTTCGGCCGCTCGAACAGTTGCCGAGGAACATAGCGTTCGAGTAGGCGCTTGAGAACATACTTGCCGGAGCCGTCGCGGAACTTCATCGACAGCGGAATCTCCCAGGCGAACTCGACCAGCCGGTGATCGAGCAGCGGCACCCGTGCCTCGAGGCCGACCCGCATCGTCGCGCGGTCGACCTTGGTGAGAATGTCGTCGACCAGATAGGTGCTGGTGTCCCACGCCATCTGCTGCGCGGCCGAGGGAATCCCATCGACCTCGACTGGCGGCGGCAGCAGCAGCGCTTCGGCGACGCCGCCCGCGCCCGATGCGAGCACGGCCTCGGGATGTGGCCATTGCGAGATCAGCCGACTCTGCAGATCGTACAGCGTTGGCGCCGCCAGCACCGAGGCGATCTTCTGCATCTTCTGGCCGGGCAGCGCCGGGCGCAGTCGCCGCGGCAACGCCGGTCCGAACAGCCGGAATGCGGAATCCCAGGTGGCCGGCGAGGCGGCGTTGATCCCGGCCGCCGCCAGGCTGCGCAGCGGGCGCGGAATCCGGTTCAGCTTGTCCCAGTAGTTGGAGACGAAAGTGTAGCGGTTGTAGCCGCCGAACAATTCGTCGCCGCCGTCGCCCGACAGGCTGACGGTGACGCGCTGCCTCGCCAGCTTCGCCACCAGATAGGTCGGGATCTGCGATATGTCGGCGAATGGCTCGTCGTAGATGTCGGGCAGCGACGGGATTACCGCCAGCGCATCCTGTTCGGAGACGTACAGCTCGGTGTGGTCCGTCTTCAGGTGTGAAGCGACGTCGGCGGCGTGTTTCGCCTCGTTGTAGGCGGGATCGTCGAAGCCGATCGAGAACGTCTTCACCGGCTGGCTGCTGCCGGCCTGCATCAAGGCGGTGACGGTGCTGGAATCGATGCCGCCTGACAGGAACGCGCCGAGCGGAACGTCGGAGATCATGTGCTGCGACACGATCTCGCGCAGCCGTGCGTCGAGTTCGTCGAGCACCGCAGTCTCGTCTTGGCGCTGCCGAGCGAAGCCGCGGGCGACGGTTTCGCCGACGGACCAATAAGGTCTCGGTCCGGCCGTCTGGCCGTCGTGGAAGGTCAGCACCGTCGCCGGCGGTAGCTTGTGCACGCCTTCGAAGATGCTCAGCGGGGAGGGGACGTAGCCGAGCCGCAGGAATTCGGACAGGCCGCGCAGCGAAATCTCCGGCAGGCTGCCGCGCCACGCCACGATGGGGCGCAGCTCCGAGGCAAACGCCAGCGCGCCGTCCTTGACCGTGTAGTACAGCGGCTTGATGCCAATGCGGTCGCGGGCGAGCGACAGCGTCCGCTCCTGCTTGTCCCACAGCGCCAGTGCGAACATCCCGGCAAGCCGCGACAGCGTCTTCTCGAGCCCCCAATGCTGACAGCCGGCGACGATCACCTCGGTGTCGGAGTGACCGGCGAAACGATAGCCGAGCCCGGCCAGCTCATCGCGCAGTGACAGGTAGTTGTAGACTTCGCCGTTGTAGGACAGCACGAAGCGGCCTGAGGCCGACTCCATTGGCTGCGCTCCGAACGACGACAGGTCGATGATCGACAGTCGGCGATGGCCGAGGCCGACCGCGCCGTCATCGGCGATCCATAGCCCCTCGCCGTCGGGGCCGCGATGCGCCAGCGCGTCGGTCATCCGTTTCAGCACGGTGCGATCGACCGGCGCGTGCCGCGCCGCGGTGGCTCCGGCGATCCCGCACATCAGGCACCCCCGTCGGGACGGCGCGGCGTCACGCTGTGCAGGATCGGCGAGAACTGCGCGGCGATCGACGCCCAGCTCAGCACGTCGGCTGCGTGCTGCCGCGCGCCTTCGCCGCAGCGGCGGCGCAGCGCGTCGTCGTCGACCAGTCGGGTCACTGCCGCGGCGATCGCCTCTGGTGTCGCGGCGTCGGCGACGATGCCGGTCCGTTCGTGCAGCACCTGCTCGGCGAGGCCGCCGACCGGAGTCACAACGGCAGGGATTCCCGCCGCGCCCGAGGTGACCAGCACGCCCGACTGGCTGGCGCCGCGATACGGCGCGACGACGATGTCGATGTCGCGGAACACGGCGCCGACTTCCTCTTCGGGAATCCAGCGGATGTCGAGATCGACATCGGCGAGGCCGGCGAGCTGGGCCTGATAGGGCCCGATGTCGCCGGGGCCGGCGATCCGCAGTGCGACGTTCTTGCCGGCCTGCTTCAGCATCCGATAGGCGTCGAGCAGTAGGTCGAGCCCCTTGTAGGGCATCAACCGGCCGAAGAATAAAAGCTGTAGCGGACGGTTCGCGGCCGCGGCCGGCTCAGAGGCTGCACTGTCCGCATAGGGAAACACCCCGAGCGGAATGACCCAGACACGGTCGGACGGAAAGTGGTTGACCTCGGTGACGAGCTTCCGGGTGTGCTCGGTCAGCGCGACAATGCCGTCGCTTTCCGCGATCTCGCGGTCGAGCATCCGTTTGCGGATCGGCACGTCGTCGCCGGAGTGCGGCAGCGCGTCGTGCAGGACGAATACGAACGCGACATCACGCGGCCTGCGCCACAGCACCGGCACGTCCCACAGATGGCTCATGGTGCAGACGACGGCGGAAATTCCCTGCTCGCGGACGTAACGCCAGAATCGGCTGCGCACCAGCGGCAGCCGCAGCAGCGCCGTCACGGCAGAGGGAATGTCGGTGTAGGTGTCGATATGAAAGCCGGGCAGACCGAGGCCGTCGAGCTCCTGGAATATGTCGCCCTGCCGCGACAGCGATAAATGCAGCTCCAGGTTCGGATCGTGACGCAGCTCCTTGACCAACTCGTAGGTGTAGCGCACGCCGCCGCCGCGCCGGCCCCAGTGCCAGATCAGCACCTTGCGGCGGCCGGCCGCCTGGCTAGAAACAGCCGCTGTCGGCGCCGTCGCTGCCGTCACGTTTTGGTCCCGCAAGACAAGCTGCGGATGCGCAAAGGCGCCATCAGCGATTTGATGCGGCGCGTCCCCGATAGGTTGAGGACGCCGACCAACGCCGGCTTCGATGTCAGTCTGGAACGGATCAGCTCGACGATGTTTAACAGACGGCGGTCGCAGGTGCGCCACAGATCGTCGGCAGAATTAGTCAACGCGTAGTGCTTCGTATAGTTGCCGTGAAGCGGAATCACATTCGGCGCCCTGCGAAGGCGCGATTGGAAAAATTTCGTTGGAGTGGTCAGGGCTACCGCCTCGGGGGAATGCATTTGAAATCCATCTTCCCGGAGGCAAGAATGGGCGCATCTCCTCAGCGCTGACCCTCTTGCCCCCGTCAGTTCGGCAAACCTATACGGCCAATCCCTCACGCTAACAAGCTGCCGTGAAATCGGCAATCGACGGTCGCTCGCTGCGGCGCTCAGGCCGGATGGAACCGGCGTTAGAGCTTGGGTGTCACTGCCCGGCAATCGAACATCGCGGTCGTGCCGAACAGCTTGCCATTTCCGAAGAGATAATCGATCGCAACGATCTCGAAGCCGGCGAGTCCGAGGAAGTAACGCACCAAGTGATGGTTAGGAATGAAGATGTGCTGATCGTGGAGCGGGTGGTTGTCGTTCCAGTTCGGGCCGAAAAAACCACTGAACCTGCCACCCAATGCGTAGCCGACGATGCTGCGCCAGTTGTGGACGTTGGGGAAGGTGAGGATCAGCCGGCCGCCCGGCTTGGTGAGTCGCCGCAGTTGGGTCAGGAATTCAAACGGATTGACGAGGTGCTCGAGCACTTCGGTGGCCGTCATAATGTCGAAGGTCGCGCCGTCGAGCTGATCGGCCCAGCCAGGGCGGCTCAGATCGACCTTCTCGACCTTGGGAATGCTCGGCGGCACGTTGACCTGCCAGCCGACCCCGGTGAGGTTGGTGTAGCCGAGTTCGGCGAGCCTGCCGAGCAGTTCACCTTCGCCGCAGCCGATGTCGGCGATCGCCACGCCGCTATCCTTGGCGATTTCCAGGATCCGGCCGCTGACACCGGCGCGGATGGCGAGGCTGTTGGGATCGTTCATGCGGATCGTATCTTCCACCAGATCCGGCGAAATGCCGTGATCAACGCGACCGCCGGTGTTGGCATGCCGTGCTTGTGCAGCACCCGACCGAATTCGCGCATGCTGAGATCGAGATTGGTAGCTGAGATGCCGGATTGCCGCATCACCGTCATTTCCACCGGAATGTGGTTGGCCGGGTAGTTTTCCACCAGCCGCAGGATCATGTCATGGTCGGCGGCGACGCGAAAGCTGGTGTCGTATTCGCCGAGCGCCCGATACTGCCGCGCCGACACGATCAGCGACGGATGCGGCAGATAGGCCGAGACGTACAGCGGCCATTTCCGGAACGGATAGCGCTGCGTTACCTGGCTGCCGTCGTCGTGGGCGCGGATCAGATCTCCGTAATTCACCGCATCCTCGACCAGGCTCGGCATGACACGGCTGAGGACGTCGTCGGACGCGTAGTAATCGTCGGAGTTGAGGATATGGATCCAGCGCCCCCGCGACCGGCGAATTCCCTTGTTCATCGCGTCGTAGATGCCGGCATCGCGCTCCGACACCCACTTCACCGTCTCGCCTGCCGCCCTGAGGATGTCGAGTGTGCCGTCGGTGGAGCCGCCGTCGACGACCACATGCTCGAAATCGCGCCAGCTCTGGTTGCGCACGCTACGCAACGTGTCATCCAGAGTGGCCGCGCTGTTGTAAGTGACGGTTACAATCGAGAGAGTCGGCGGACGGTCCTGGTCGCGGGCCGGCGTTTGCGGCTCTGTCTCGGCTAGCATCTGTTCCAGGACCACTCGCAGCAGGATGGCGGCGCGGCCATCGCCATCCCATTCGCATTAATTATGCTGAGTGCTGAAGTTGCACTTTGGGCCCACCCGTGTCAAATCGGTCGCCCGCTGCGGTCGGACCACGCTGGCGGACCTTCCAAATCCGGCGCCGGGGCGGAAAGGCGCGGGACTTCGCTGTGCCGAGGGCCCGTCCGGAGCGTGTTTTCCTGTGGCCTCTGCTGGTGGGATTGGTTAAGCAACCACCGTGTTCGTGCCGTCCTAAGCGCATCACATTTCTGACGGCCGGGGCAGCCGGGAATGGCAGCCGAACTGCCGCGGCATCGCGGCTGGGTATTGGAGAAGAGATGTCTGCGAATGATTCGACCCGCCGGGTCGCCCTGATCACCGGGATCACCGGGCAGGACGGTGCCTATCTCGCCGAATACCTGCTCGGGCTCGGTTATGTCGTCCACGGCATCAAGCGGCGGTCGTCGTCGTTCAATACCGCTCGGATCGATCACCTGTATCAGGATCGGCATTCCGGCAACACGCCGTTCATGCTGCATTACGGCGATATGACGGACTCCACCAATCTGATCCGACTGGTGCAGCAGATCCGTCCGACGGAGATCTACAATCTGGCCGCCCAGAGCCACGTTGCGGTGAGTTTCGAGAGCCCCGAATATACAGCCAACGCCGATGCGATCGGCGTGCTGCGGTTGCTGGAGGCGATCCGCATCCTCGGCATGGAGAAGGAGACGCGGTTCTACCAGGCGTCGACCTCCGAGCTGTACGGCTTGGTGCAGGAAGTACCGCAGCGAGAGACCACGCCGTTCTATCCGCGTTCGCCCTACGCGGTCGCCAAGCTTTACGGCTACTGGATCACCGTCAACTACCGCGAGGCCTACGGCATTTTCGCGTCGAACGGTATTCTGTTCAATCACGAGAGCCCGATCCGCGGCGAGACTTTCGTCACCCGCAAGATCACCCGCAGCGTGGCGCGGATCGAGACCGGGCTGGAGGACTGCCTTTATCTCGGCAATCTGGACGCCAAGCGCGACTGGGGCCACGCGCGCGACTACGTCGTCGGCATGCACAAGATCCTGCAGGCCGACGCGCCGGGCGACTACGTGCTTGCCACCGGCGAGACCCGCTCGGTGCGCGAATTCGTCGAGATTGCGTTCGCCGAGATCGGCCGCAGCATCGAATGGCGCGGCAAGGGGGCCGAGGAGACCGGCGTCGATACCAAGTCCGGCAACACTGTGGTGCGGATCGATCCGGCCTATTTCCGGCCGACCGAGGTCGAGCTCCTGATCGGCGACGCCGCCAAGGCGCAGCGCGAACTCGGCTGGACGCCGACCACGTCGTTTGCGCAGTTGGTCAGCGAGATGGTCGCGGCCGATCTTGCGGAGGCCCGGCAGGAGGCTGCGCATGGCTCCGCTGCCGTTTGAGCTGGCGGGCAAGAAGGTCTTCGTCGCCGGGCACCGAGGCATGGTCGGTGGCGCGCTGGTGCGCCGGCTGGCACGCGAGAACGTCGAGCTGTTGACGGCGGGGCGCGAGGCGGTCGACCTGCGCAACCAGGCGGCGGTCGACGCATGGTTCGCGGAGCATCGGCCGCAGGCGGTGTTCCTGGCCGCCGCCAAGGTCGGCGGCATCGTCGCCAACGACACGTTGCGCGGCGAATTCATCTACGACAACCTCGTGATCGCCGCCAACGTGATCCACGCCGCGCACGTCAACGGCGCCGAGAAGCTGATGTTTCTCGGCTCGTCCTGCATCTATCCGAAGCTGGCGGCGCAGCCGCTGCGCGAGGAGGCGATGCTGACCGGGCCGCTGGAGCCGACCAACGAGCCCTATGCGATCGCCAAGATCGCCGGCATCAAGCTGGCTGAGGCCTATCGGGACCAGTTCGGCGCCGACTTCATCAGCGTGATGCCGACCAATCTGTACGGCCCCGGCGACAATTATCACCCCGAATACAGCCATGTCGTGCCGGGGCTGATCCGCCGTTTCCACGAGGCGAAGCTAGCCGGCGTGGCCGAGGTCGCGGTGTGGGGCACCGGCCAGCCGCGCCGCGAGTTCCTTTACGTCGACGATCTCGCCGACGCTTGCGTGCACCTGATGAAGACCTATTCGGAGCGCAGCCTGATCAACGTCGGCACCGGCGAGGACGTCACCATCGCCGAACTGGCGCGGATCGTCGCCGACGTCGTCGGCTATCGCGGCGCCATGACGTTCGACGCCGGCCGCCCCGACGGCACCCCGCAAAAACTGCTCGACGTCAGCAAGCTCACGGCGACCGGCTGGCGGGCACGGACGGAGCTCCGAGATGGAATCCGCCTCGCCCACGAAGCGTTCCTGCGCGACGCGCAGTAGGGGCGAACGTCCCGCAGCCCGCCGGCTCGCCTCAGCCCCGGACGATGTTGGCGAGCCGTGTCGGCAAGGTCGCCCAGATCGATTTGATGCGGTCGATGGTGATCGCGCCGCGCACGGCCGTCTCGATCCGATCGATATCCGCCTTCGGCGTCAGGCCGCTCTCGTCCAGCAGCGATAAGGCGAAGGACGCGAAGCCGAAGCTCATGGCAATAGCGGCCAACCGCTGTTTGTCGACCTCCGAGATACGGCGTCGATCGGGATCCAGCGCGAAGAAAGCATCGCCGGCGTGCAGCAGCCGCTTGTCGACCACCAAGGGCAGATCACGCGGCACGCCCCGGTCTCGCTGACGTCTGCGGTTCGAAACCCAGCAACCGCATCCCCATCTCGTTGAGGAAAGCATGCTGCGCGTCGAACACTGGATGCTACAAAGCCGTTCGTTCTTTCCCTTGGCGCCGGACGTCAGCTTCGACTGGACTTTAGATGACCGGTGATTTTTTCGGCAATATCCGTCGCCACTCGGTCTGCCGTGAACAGCTGCTTGTAGGTTGACCAGCCGCCCTCGCCGATTGTGGATCGCAACTTTGAATCCCCTGCAGCGGTCGCGATCAGGTCTGCGATCTCAGCGGCAGAATCGCCGAGAAGCGCATTCTTACCGTGTTCGATTTCCGGCATCGCCAGCGACGCATTGCGATGAGCGATCACACAGCATCCGAGCGTCCACGCGTGCAGATAGCGCGTGTGACCGACGTTGAAACTGGTGGCATTGTTCACGCAAAGAAAGACCGGTGCGGCCATCATGGCCTCGTCGATGTCGTCGACGAAGCCCCGCATTACGATGTCTGGCCCCGAAAGCAGGCTGGCGATCTTGGGATGAAGGCTACCAGACCCCAGGATCTCGATCACGAAACTCCCCGGCGCCATGCGTTTGCGGAGGATCGGCAGGATCTCTCGACCGAGATACTCCAGTCCAAGGCGATTGGCGGTGCCGCCGAGTTTTCCGACATTTGCAATGATGCGAAACGGAGCCGGCGATTCAAGTTCGCTGCGGCGGGTGCGCCAGGCGTCGCCGAGCCGGTCGATCCAGATGTTGCGGACGTAGAACGCGTTGTCGAACCCCTTGTCGCGGTAATATTTGGCATCGTTCAGAGCGACATCGCCGATCAGATCGATTTTCTGCATAACCGCGAGGTGCATCTTCTCCAATTGGCCGAGGCCGACCAAAGTCAGGAATCGCGAAAGGCTCGGCCCTTCGAGCCGGATATCGTGATGGGTGCGAGCCCGCCCCGTCTTTGGGTCGGGATTGCCATAATAGGCGTACTTCGTCATCGGGACGTTGGCACACGCGGCCGTCAGCCATTCGCTCCATGGCACGAACGCCACATCGGCTTTCCAATTGGACAGTTCCGAGCCGATCGCTGCGGAATGAACGTAATCCGGATAGAAGTGCTCGATCTTGGGAGCGAGCAGGCGGTCGATACGACCGCCAATGCGGACCGGCTTCGGAAGCCTCATTTCACCGATTAGGGAGACACCTGCGGCTTCCAGGGCCCGGCTTCCGGCCAACTCTTCGTCGGTTGCCGGAGGAGCATCTTCGTGCTCGACCAGCAACCACCCGACCTCCAGGTCGGGGCGCGTGGCGAGGGCTCTGATGAGTTCGAAAATGACGACGTTTGCGGCCCTGACGCTGTGCGCCGGATGCGGCCGGTTCGCAGTCACGACGGCCAGTCGCACCTTAGATGTCATGCGGCGTCTCCCAGCTTCCTGAAGTGTGCGACCGTCGCAACGCTTCGGTCAAAGCCGCAACATGTCGTCCTGCGGCGAAGTCTGGACGACATTGTGTGCCATTTCGCACGCTGTCGACAAAGCGCTGCGCAAGCGACAAGAAGGGACCAGTCCGTCCATCCTCATCAGCTTTTGGATCGGAGACGCGGTGCCGCTCTCGACCATCAGCGTCATAAACGTGCAGAGTAAAGCCGCTCATATAGTCAGGAGTGCGGTTTTCGAGGACAGCGGTTCCGTTCTCTCCCACTACGATCCATTGATGGATATGGCTGCCCGGATGGGCATTGCTGACGGTCCCAGCGAGGGCAGCGCCGCCGACAAACCGGAACTGGAACACAGCGGTATCTTCCGCTGCAACGTTAGCCTCGGTCGGCCTGAATCGAGAAGTGCGCTCACTTGAAAGATCGGCCCGTACTTTCGCGATCGGCCCGGCGAGCCATTCCGCCACATATAGAGCGTGTGTGCCCAGCAGAGTGAGAACACCGCCGCCCTTCTCGGCGTCGGTCTTCCAGGACCATTTGCGCTTTCGTTGCGCGTAGGATTCGGTCAGCCAAGTCAGTTGGATGAACTGAATGTCGCCGAATTCGGAGCCTTCAACTATCGATTTTAGATGGGCGAAGGCAGGAATCTCAGGGAATTCGAAGTCGACGGCGGTAACCAGCCCACGCGCTTTGGCCTCGAATAGCACGGCCTCGGCAAAGGAGCGGCCGAGGGGTTTCTCACACAGAATTGGTATCCTTGCCGAAGCGAGCGCGGAAATCGCGGGCGAGAGTTCGTTCGGTGGCAGAGCCACGGTGACAAGGTCGAGATCTCTGGCGAGAAATGAGTCGAGATCGGTGTCGACCGGGCAACCGAAGCGCTCGCCGATCTCATCGGAGCGGCGTCCGCCGGTGCCCAAGAAGGCAACCAGCTCACAACCTTCGATACGTTGGAGTGCAGGGGCGTGGACCTCTGCACCAAATCCCGTCCCAATAATCCCCACGCGGAGGACGCCGTTCATTGCTGTCAATCGATGATGCGCGGCGTCGGCAGCGGGGCGATGAACTTGCCGCGGTAGCCGTTCTTGCGCAGGTTCTGGGCCAGTTCGTCGGCGATGTGCCAGGACAGCAGCAAGGCATATTCCGGCTGCTCGCTGTACAGCAGTTTCTCGTCGAGGACGGGAATTCGGGTGCCCGGGATATACTTGTCCAGCTTGTGTGAGCCCGAAACCTCCATCACGGCATCGAGGATGCCGTCGTCCAGTCCGACGTAGTTGATCAGCGTGCTCGCGCGCGACGGGGCGCCGATGCCGAAGATGCGGGCGCCGTCGCGCTTCAGCGGTGCCAGCAACTCGTACAGGTCGATCTTGGAGCGGATGACTCGGTCCCGGAATGCGCGCAGGCCGCTGCCGTCCGCAAGTCCTTTCGCCTTCTCCTCGGCCAGGGTTTCGGCGACCGACGGCTGAATCGGACGCTCGCCCTTGCGGGTGGTGTACACCCGGATCGAGCCACCGTGAGTCGGGATGCGCTGGGTGTGAAATACCTCGAGCCCGTGCCGATCGAACAGCTCGATCAGACTGTGCAGGTGATAATAGCGCAGATGCTCATGATAGATCGTGTCGTACTGAACGGTCTCCACGAGATCCAGCAGGTAGTGGTTCTCGGAGATGAATGCGCCGCCGGGCGCGAGCAGGTCGAGAATGCCGTCGACCACGGCGTGCACGTTGCCGATATGCGCGAACACGTTGGCCGCGGTCACGAGCTGGGCGTGGCCATATTCCTTGGCGACCTTCTGCGCGGTGTCGCGGCTGAAATAGGTCTTCAGCGTGCGGATGCCCTTCGAATTGGCGACATCAGCGGCGCGTGACGGCTCGATGCCCAGCACCGGATAGCCAGACTCGTGGAAGTTCGACAGCAGCGTGCCGTCGTTCGAGCCGATATCGATGACGAGCTTATCCTTGCTCAGAGCAAGCAGATCCTGGGCTTCGTCGCGCAGGTTGGCGAAGTTCGTCCGCAGGATCCGGGTGGTGCCGCTGAGATAGGGGTAGCTCTCTGGAAACAAGATCTCCGGGGCCACTTCGAGGCCGATCTGCACCAGCCCGCAATCGCCGCAGCGCACCATCTCCAGTGGGTAGGCCGGCTGTTCGAGGGCGATCGATCCGACCGCCGGCATGGTGTTCACCGGCGGGATGAAGCCGACGAACAGCACCGACTTCAAGTTGGTGCTGTCGCAGATTTGGCAATTCGTGACGGGTGTCGAAGTCGTTTGGGACATGATCAACCTTCGGAAGCATCGCCGGCGCGATGACGGGAATACCAATCGACGAGCGAGGGCAGTCCAGCGTCGATCGTGACGCGGGGAGCATAGCCGAGCGCGGCGAGCTTAGAAATATCCGGACAGCGCCGCTGCGTGCTGCCCTCGGTGAGCGGGCCGGTAATGACATTGGCCTCGCGACCGAGCGTCCGGAACACCTTCGGCACCAGATCGCGGATGGTGATCTCTTCGGGATTGCCGATGTGGTAGATTTCGAGATGCTTGCCCTTGTCGATCACCGTCATCAATCCGTCGGTGAAGTCGTCGATATGGACGAAGGCACGGGTCTGCGTGCCGTCACCCTGAATCTCGAAATCGACTTTCCCTTGCGGGGTCGCGTCGATCAGCTTGCATGCGCGCTCGACGAATTGCGGCAGAACATGCTCGTGACCCATGTCGGGGCCGTAGACGTTGTGAGGGCGGAAGATCGTGACCCGGTCGAAGCCGGTTCGTCCGTAGTTGATTGCCATCAGTTCGCAGGCGAGCTTGCCGCCACCATACGAATAGCGGGGGTTCAGGACGTTCGGCACCACCAGCGGCACGTCTTCCGGGGTCGGAATGATCGGCGGCGTCTGATACGCCTCCGAACTCGATGCCAGAACCAGATCGCCGATATCGTTGGCGCGGCAGGCGTCGATCACGCTGAGCATGCCGCGGATGGCGATGTCCAGCACCAGTTCCGGCTGCTCGTAGAAGTAACGAGTCCCGTTGACGTAGGCGAGATGCACAAAACAGTCGACCCCGGCGGCGGCTTTGCGGACCGCGTCGGCGTCACGGATGTCGGCTTCGACGAAGTCGATGGCATCGACGACATCGCCGAGCCGGCGCAGCGCTCCTCGAGAATTGTTGTCGAGTACGCGGACACGATCGCTGTTGCGGACGAGGGCGCGAACGAGGGCGGAGCCGATAAAGCCGGTGCCGCCGGTGACGAGAATTCGACGGGTCATGAGGAGATGGGCTCCGGGAGCACCGGCTTGCCATGGCTGCCCAGCGCGATGTAGCGCGTGCCCTCCGGCATGTGGAAGCGGTGCTCGTAGTAAGTGTTCCAGAAATCATACAGGATAGCCGGGCGGGTCATCGGCTGAACCAGCAATTCGGGATCGGCGGCGCTGAACGTCGGATGATTGTTGAGGATCAGCGCGAGGCTCGCTCCATCCATCGCGGCTTCGAGTGTGGGCGATGGCTCCAGCCCGAACCGTTCGATCTCAGCCGTCGCCACGACCGCGTCGTAGCCGCGGAAGCGTGCCCGCGGAAAGGCTTGGCGAAGCGCGTCGAGCACCGGGCGCGCCATCGTGCCGCGCAGATCGTCGGTTGCCGGTCGTCCCTTGAAGGCGATGCCGAGCAGGGCGATCGTCGGCTCGGCCGGAAATCCGTCGAGCGATTCGGCAAGCTGCTTGAGAAAGTGGACGACCTCGGAGGGCTGGTCTTCGTTCAGCCGTCGTGCCGCGAGAGTGATCGCAGGGGCCATGCCGCGCTCGGCGAGCCCTTCGGCCAGAATGTGTGGATCCTTTTCGAGACACGGGCCCCCGACGGGACCCGGCATCGGCAGGTTGGTCCGCGGATAGCCGAGCTTGCCGGCCTGGATCACCTCGACGGCGCTGATACCGACCGCATCGCAGGCGCGGGCAACCTCGTTGGCGTAGGCGAACGCGACATCGCGCGAGGCGTTGTCGATCAACTTGATCATCTCGGCGGTCTCGATGTCCGAGACCCGAACCACGGTCGGCGTCAGCCGATTGAACAATTGCGACGCTCGGATACTTGCGGCGTCGGTGTCACCACCGACGATCTGCGGCAACTGCCGCAATTCTGTCAGCGCCTTGCCCTCCAGCGTTCGCTCCGGACAGAACGCGAGATCGAAGCGCTTGCCGGACGCCTGCAGGATCGGAACGACGATCTTGCGTGTGGTGCCGAGCTTTACTGTGGAGCGCATAATCACCAGGTCACCGTCCTTAAGACGATTGCTGACCTCGCGTGCGACGCTTTCGACCATGTCGAGGCGCGAGCGACCGTCGGGCCCCAGCGGTGTGCCGACCGTCACGATGAAGACGGTCCCGTTGTAGTTTTCCGGTATGGTCTTGTGGGCCGTGAAGTGGCCACTGCGGACGACGCGGGCTAGCCGGTTTTCCAGGCCCGGCTCGAAGAAGTGCGCCTTGCCCTCGGCGAGGAGGTTCAGCACCTGATCGCGGATTTCGATGCCCTGTACCCGGAACCCGGCATCGGCCATTGCAACGGCCAAAGTCAGCCCGACATAGCCGAGCCCGAGGACGCAAACCTCCTCGTCAACTCCAATCCTCATTGCATCAATCCCAGGCAAAGTGGCCGTACATGATCGCGAGGCCGATCAGCGCAATGTGAAGCGCGTGATCGAATTCGCCGGTCGCAATCAGTTCGCGGAGGTCTCGTTTGCTGACGAAATGCGTGGCGATGCCGTCCTCTGGGTTCCAGTCTTCGGCGCATGCGCCGGCCTTGATGAAGTATCCCCACAGCCGGTTCTCCAGCCGCCCCGAATCCGGCATGAGGTTGCCGAGGGCGATTGGAGGCGCAATGGCTGTCAGTCCGGTTTCTTCGCGCAGCTCCCGCACAGCGGCCTCGGCAGGGGTCCCCGAGGAGTCGTGCAGTCCGCCTGGCAACTCAAGCGTGAATTTTTCCACAGCCGGACGATATTGCTCAACCAAAGGGATAGTGCCGTCTCGGGCCACGACGAGACTCGAAACATAATCGGCTTGTGCGAATGAATGATAGTCGTGAATTCCGTCCCTACCGGCAAAGCAGACCGATTTTTGGCGAGTCATGACCCACGGTGAGTTTTTTATCTCAGAAATCGAAACGATTTCAGGTCGCGGCAATGGCTGATGCATCCTGATCATGTTTATCGTTGCCAGAGCCTGCCAAGTCAGAGAATACGGCTTTGCCAGCTCATATGGATGCCGTAGGGCAAGTTCCTTATACCGTTCAACTTGAGGACGCAACGCTGCCCATGTTTCCTTCATTCCGTCCGTGACTGGTTTGACGGGTTTCTCGAACTCTAATAGCGAACTGGTACCGAGATGAAGTCTCTGTCCGCGTTACGCGGTCACTTCGCAGGGCGCGTGCTGCTGTTTCTGGGTGCAACGGCGTTGCAGGCGCTATTGGCGGTGGCGATTCTGCCGCTCACTACGCTCAAGCTGACGGCTGCCGATTTCGGCTATTTCGCTCTGCTGATGTCGTTGACTGCATTTGCTAACGCGATGGGGGATGGCGGCGGGGCGCTGGCGTTACCGGCGCATTACGGCGCTCAGCCGGCCAGTGAGCGCCGCCGCATGATAGCCAGCTTCTTTGTGGTGTCGCTGGGGCTGAGCACGGCGCTGGCGGCATTGTTTGTGGCGGCGTGGCCTTTGGCGGAACCTTATCTGATTGGCGACGATGCGGGGGGCTATTCCCGGCTTACCGAAATACTGGCCGGGACAATCATCCCTCTGCGGTCAGTGACGACGCTGGCGACAACTGTGTTCTCGGTCAGCGGCCGCGGCAATGCGATCGCGGCGCAGATCGCCGCACAGGCAATCGGGACGTTTGCCGGCACGCTGGTCTGCCTGTTCGGTCTCGACCTTGGCCCGACATCACTGTTCGCCGGTGCGGTGATCGGGCAACTCGCCTCGCTTGCAATTGCGGGGCTCGCGCTCGGCGTCCAGCCGTGGACACGGCCGAGCGCGCACTGGCTGGCGGTGGTCTGGCGTCATGCGCCGACGGCGGCGTTTACCGGCGTTACCGACGGCCTCCGTGGGGTCGGTGAGAACGCCGTGATTGCAGGAAATGTCGGCGTGGCGTCGGTCGGCTTCTACAACCACGCGCGTCTGTATTACGGACTGCAAATGAACGTCACCAATGCCTTCTCCCACAATCTTTGGTCCGTTTCACTGGCTGAGGCGCGAGACGCCGAGAGTGGGTTTCGCAGGACCGGTGAGGTCTGGATGTTGGTGCATATCCTGATCTCGCTGTTCGGAATCGGATTCGCCTTCTTCGGAAGGGAGTTCGTTGCCCTCCTGACGAATGATCGGCTGACCGCGGCAGCGCCGCTGGTGCCGTGGCTCGCGGTGCTGCTGCTGATTCATGTCTCGGGGCGCGCGCAGAACGCGATGGTTTATGCGGAGGGGGCCGGCCCGGCTGTCAGCCGGGTTCGGGCTGGGCTGTCGCTGTTGGCGCTGGCCGTTCTACCGGTGGTGGTCGGCAAGGCGTTTGGCTACGGCCTTTCGCTGGGAATTTCTGGGGTGATCGCGGTCCTGATCGTCGAAGCCATCGCGTTCCGGCTGTATCTACGCTGGAAAAGCACAACATTCGGTCGCCGGATCGAGTTCCAGGACCGGTGGGTGATCGGCGGAATCGTGTTGACTATTGCTGTTTGGCTTCTTAACGCGGAGGCTTCCGTGAGCGTAGCGCTGCGTGGCGTAATTTTTGCGGTAATGGTTCTCGGTATTCTGGCGCTTGAACGCGCACGGTTCGCTGACCTGTTAAGGACACTTCGCCTTTAGCTGCCAACGATACCAATAGCTGCCAAATATACCTATCCGCCACGCGATCATGCTGTGGCTGTACCAGATTGTGAAATGGCGAGTCATTGATGACGGACATTCGGGAAGCAGCCGAAGCAGCGGCCGAGATTTTGCTCAACGGCGGCTATGTCGAGCGCTGGGTCGAGGGCGCAATCTTTCCGTGCGAGATGGCGTTCTTTATCGCTGTCTGCAGCTTGGCTGGCGTCGATCGGGTGATCGAGTCCGGCCGCCAGGACGGCTATTCGACCGAGATTCTCGGTGATTGGGCCAGCCAGAACGGCCGCCAGATCGCTTCGGTCGATCTGGAGCACGACGCAGCGCGCGCCGCCGCCTGCCGTCAACGGCTGGCACACCTGCCGATCCAGTTGGTCAGGGGCAGCGCTTATGAGGAGTTTGGCCGACTGGCACGCGACGGTGTGGGGCGTCGGCTCGCGTTGATTGCCGACGGTCCGAAGGGGTGGCCGGCGATTTCGATGATAGCCGCCGCAACCGACGATCGTGTCCAGGTCGTTGCTCTGCACAATCTCAATCCCGGCACTGGAGGGCGCGAACTTTTCGAACGGCTGGGAGGTAAGCAGTCGTTCTATGAAGCGGCTCTGAAGGATCCAGGTCCGCGGTGGCGGGAACTCAAGGCGAGGGAGATTGCGTTCGCCGGTGGTACCGCCGCGCGCTCGCTGGAGACATCCTCGCTCGGCGTGCTTCGAATCGACGACACTAATCGGTCGCTTCTTAGGAATGCTTGGCGCAGCGAATTTGGACTGCACCAGCCGGTAATGGTCAGAGCGCTGTGGCAACTCGGCGCCTATGCGGCTGCTACCAAGCTCTACGGACTGTCCTACCGGCTGCTGCGGCGCTGAGATGGAATGACGTCCGTCGGGGAGGCGTCTCACGCTCGACGGCGGCGTCTGTGGCCGTCCTTGATCAACCCTCCGCTCTTCGATATGTCACTGTGCTATCATCGATTTCTACCGCGAACGCGCGAGGTTGGATCGTGGGCCCCCAAGTTCCCTATGTGATTGCCGAGATCGGCTCGGTCCACGACGGCTCGTTCGGAAATGCCTGTCGGCTGATCGAGGCGGCGGCGGATTGCGGCGCCGATGCGGTGAAGTTCCAGACCCATATCGCCGAGGCCGAGACCCTGCTCGACGCGCCGTCGCCGTCATATTTCTCGGCCGAGCCGCGCGCGGATTACTTTCGCCGCACCGGGTTTTCAACCGAGCAGTGGCTGCGCCTCGCCACGGTTGCTGCGGGGGCGAAGGTCGATTTCCTGTCTTCGCCGTTTTCGCTGGAGGCGGTCGATCTGCTCGAGGAGGTCGGCATCGGCGCCTACAAGGTGCCGTCCGGCGAAGTTAGCAACATCCCGCTACTTGAGCGGATCGCTCGCACGGGGAAGCCGATCTTCCTTTCGTCGGGAATGAGCAGCTGGGCCGAACTCGACGCCGCCGTCGCTGCCTGCCGCGGCAGTGGACAAGTCACCCTACTGCAATGCACCTCGGCCTATCCTTGTCCGCCCGAGAAGGTCGGTCTCAACGTGATGGTCGAGATGGCTGGCCGATATAAGCTTCCGGTCGGCTACTCCGATCACACCATGGGTTTCGCGGCGCCGATCGCGGCGGTTGCGCTCGGCGCGACTGTGATCGAAAAGCACTTCACCTTCTCGCGGCTGATGTACGGCAGCGACGCCAAGCACAGTATGGAGCCAGATCAGTTCCGGCTGTTGTGCCGTGAGCTGAAGGACGCCGGTAAGATGATGGCGAGCGAGGTCGACAAGAATGATCTGTCGGCGGTCACCGACATGAAGCTGATCTTCGAAAAGAGCATCGTCGCCGCCGCCGAACTGCCCGCCGGCACCCAGATCGTCGAGAGCCATCTCGCTTTCAAGAAGCCGGGCGATGGCATCCCGGCGGCCAAGTATCGGGACCTGATCGGTCGCCGGGTCGTCAACGCGGTTCCTCGGGACCACAAGTTTTCCCTGGAGGACTTCGCTTGAGCAAAAAGAAGATCTGCGTCGTCGTCGGATCGCGCGCCAATTACAGCTCGATCAAGTCGGCGATGCGAGCGATCAAGGAGCATCCGGCGCTGGAGCTCCAGCTGATCGTCGCCGCCTCGGCGGTGCTCGACCGCTACGGCTCGGTGGTGAACCTGATCGAGAAGGACGGCTTCACGCCCCACGCCCGGGTCACCATGCTGATCGAGGGCGAGACCCCGGCGACGATGGCGAAGTCCACCGGCCTCGGCCTCATCGAGCTACCGACGCTGTTCGAGCAGCTCGCACCCGACGTTGTGCTGACCGTTGGCGACCGCTTCGAGACCATGGCCACCACACTGGCTGCCGCCTACATGAATATTCCGGTCGCTCATACGATGGGCGGCGAGGTGAGCGGCACGATCGACGAAAGCATCCGCCACGCCGTCACTAAATTCGCGCACATCCATTTTCCGGCGAGCCCTGGCGCGCGCGACCGCATCATCAAGCTTGGCGAACTGCCGCAGCACGTTCACCTGGTCGGCTGCCCGCGCATTGATCTGGTCGCCGATATCCTGAAGAATTCGACCTGCACTATCAGCGAGCAATTGTTCGATATCGGCGTCGGCGAGCGTTTTCCGGTCGACGAGCCGTTTGTGCTGATCTCGCAGCATCCCGTCACCACCGAGTACGGTAGCGGCGAGGCGCAGATCACCATGACGCTAGAAGCGGTGCGCGAGCAGGGCCTTGCGGCAATCGTGCTGTGGCCGAATGCAGACGCCGGCTCGGACGACATCTCGCGCGGCATTCGCAAATGGCGCGAGCGCAAGCTCGACGACCGCATGCACTTCTTCAAGAACCTGCCGATCGACGTCTACGTCAACCTGATGCGAGCGACCGCATGTCTAATCGGCAACTCCTCGAGCGGCATTCGCGAGGGCGCCTATATCGGCACGCCGGTCGTCAACATCGGCACCCGCCAGAACATGCGCGACCGCGGCGAGAACGTCATCGAGGTGCCTTACGACAAGAAACGGATCAGCGGCGCAATCGCCCAACAGGTCAAGCACGGCCGCTACGCGATGAACCCGCTGTACGGCGACGGAAGCGCCGGCCGCAAGATCGCCGACGTGCTCGCGACCGAGCAGGTGGATGTCCAAAAGTGCATCACCTACTGACGATAAGAGCGCGACGATGACACTTGCCGCGCTGATCCCGGCCCGCGGCGGCTCGAAAGGCATTCCGCGCAAGAACCTCGCCATGTGTGGCGACCGCTCGTTGCTCGGCTGGACCGCTGACGCCGCGCTGCGCTCCGGGGTGATCGACCGCGCGATACTCTCCACCGATGACGACGAGATCGCGGCAGCCGGCATCGCGCTCGGCCTCGAAGCGCCGTTCCGCCGTCCGGCCGAGTTGTCAAACGACGGCGCGCTGATGCTCGGCGTGATGCAGCACGCGCTCGCCGCGTTGCGCGCCGAGGGCGCCGAGGTCGAGGCGCTGGTTCTGCTACAGCCCACTTCGCCGTTCCGGCGACCGCATCACGTCCGCGAGGCGGTCGAGAAGTTCCGGGCTGGCAAAGCGGCGACGCTGGTCAGCGTGGTGCGAGTGCCCCACCGCTTCGTGCCGGAAGGCCAGATGCGCGCGCAAGACGGCCGGCTGGTGCCGTATTTCGGTGGCGAGGTTGGCAAGACCCGGCGCCAGGACAAGGAGACGCTGTTCGGCCGCAACGGCCCGGCGGTGCTGATCGTGCGAAGCTCCGTGCTCGACGCCGGCGCACTCTATGGCGACCCGACCGTCGGCTACGAAATGGACGAGATCGCCTCGATCGACATCGACGCGCCCGAGGACTTGCGGCTGGCTGATCACCTGATGCGCACTGGATATGTCCCATGAAGGCGCTGCAGGATTGGGTTCGCCGCACGCCGCTTGCCGGGCCGCTCGCCGATGTTGTTGTCCGGCTGCGGTCGCCGGATCTGTATCACCGGCTGCGCGCAGACGAGGCGCGGACGTGGGATGCGGTCGGCTTCGCGCGGCAGCTACCGCCGCCTGCGGCAGATGCGCCGGTATTGCTGGTGCTCAGCATGACCAACAACACCTACGCGGCCAAGCTCGAATGCATGCAGGCGCTGGCGCTGCGGCGCAGGGGTTGGCGGGTGAGGGTACTGACGTCGAACGTCTACACCCACGCCCGTAACCTGTACCGCGCGTTCGGCATCGACGAATTCGTCGCCTTCGAGGACCTGATCGCGAGCCAGTCGGCGGAAGCCGCGGCGAATGAAGAGGTCGCGCGCCGCGCCGAGACGGCGATGGACTTCCAGTCGGTGCTGGAGTGGACCTATCGCGGCGCCTGGCTCGGTCCGCAGTTGCTGTCGTCGGTGTCGCGGCGGCGGTTCGACGGCGCGCCGGATCCGCGCAAGCCCGAGGTTCGCGGGGCGCTACTGGAGCAGCTCGCCGAGTCGGTGCGCTTCGTCCACGCCGCCGAGAACCATCTCGAGCGTGCGCGGCCGGCGCTGATCCTGGTCAACGAGCCGAACTACCATGTGATCGGCCCCTTCGTGGACGTTGCGATCGCGCGCGGCATCTCCACCATTCACTTCACCCAGCCGTCGCGCGAGGACGCGTTGGTGCAGAAGAAGCTGACACGCGAAACCCGGCGGGTGCATCCGAATTCGATCACCGCGGAGACGCTGGACCGGCTTATCGCGTCGCCCTGGGGCGAAGCACAGGAGCGGGAGCTCGATACCGAATTCGAACATCGCTACGGTGGCGTCTGGAAGGTGCAGGCGCGCAACCAACCCGGCACGGTCGACATGACGCCGGACGAAATCCGCAACTCTCTGAAGCTGAGCCCCGCGCGGCCAACCGCGGTTCTGTTCTCTCATGTGCTGTGGGACGCCAACCTGTTCTACGGCAAGGACGTGTTCGAGAACTACGGCGAGTGGTTCATCGAGACCGTCAAGGCCGCCGTCGCCAATCCGCGGCTGAACTGGCTGATCAAACTGCACCCCGCGAACCTCTGGAAGCGCAAGATGTCCGGCGTCACCGACGAGTTCGGCGAGATGCGGCTGATCCGCGAGCAGATCGGCGAGCTGCCCGATCACGTCCGGATCCTGCTGCCCGACACCCAGGTCAGCACGCTGTCGCTGTTCCGCATGGTCGACGTCGGCATCACCGTGCGCGGCAGTATCGGTTATGAACTGCCGTGCTTCGGTGTGCCGGTGGTGACCGCGGGCACCGGCCGCTATTCCGGCTTTGGGTTCACCGAGGACCATTCCACGCGAGACAGTTATCTGGCGCGGATGGCCTGCCTCGAGCAAATCGAGCGGCTGCCACCCGACCGGGTGCACCGCGCCCGGGTGCACGCGCACGCGCTGTTCGCGTTGCGGCCCTGGATCTACCGGAGTTTTCGGACCGAGATCGGCGTCGACGTGTCGGATCCTCTGTTCCAGAATCTCGTGCCCACGGTGGCGGACGATCGGCAGATCGGCCACAATGGCGATCTCGATGACTTCGCCGCCTGGGCGGCGGACCCCGAGGCGATCGATTATCTGGCGCGCGCTGCGGCACGCGCGCCGCAGTCTGCCGGTTTGTGAGAGGGAAGGCGATGACCACATCTCAGCCGGCGATGCTGGAATGGAATGAGGAAACGCTTTCGCGTTTCTGGGGCTACCATTCGCAGTTTTCAGAGAACTACTTCAGTTATCAGAAAGGGCGTGCCGTCGTAGCTCACGTCAAGTCGGCGCTTCCCAGCGGTTTGACGGTCCTCGACTACGGCTGTGGGCCGGGCCATCTGCTACCGCATCTGCTCGACGCAGGTTTCTCGGTGCAGGGAGCCGACCTCTCGCGCGAGACGATGGGGTCTGCTGTCAGCGTTTCGGGTCGGAAGGGGTTTCTCGGCTTCGCGACGATCGATGAGCTGTTGACCGAAGGCCGACGGTTCGATGCGGTATTCCTGCTCGAAGTTGTCGAACACCTCGACGATCACTGGCTATCGAAGACGCTCAATCAGGCAAAGACTTTGCTGAAGCCCGGCGGCGCGCTGATCGTCACCACGCCGAACGAGGAGCAACTCGCCGACAGCATGGTGTATTGCCCGGTATCCAACGTGATCTTCCATCGCTGGCAACATGTCCGAAGTTGGTCGCAGTCCACTTTGGCGCAATGTCTGACCGCGCACGGCTTTCGCGATGTCCAGACCGAAGTGCGGACCTTTCCCGGGCAGAAGCCGGCGCACGTCTCGGCGCTGCGCTATCAACTCTCCGAGCTTTTGAATCGCTTCCGCAAGCCGCAATCCTTGATCGCTATCGCCCGGGCATGAATGCGCCATACGATGCAGCCGCTCTCCGTCGCGCATCTTGCCCAATCGGACAGTGAAGGCGGCGCCAACAAGGCGGCGTTCCGGATCCATCGGACGCTGCTGGGGCTGGGGCTGAATTCGACGTTCCATGTCGGGCGGAGATCGAAGGACGACCCCACTGTGGTGCCGGCCCATTGGCCGGGCGTCGGGCGGTTCGGCAGTGATGTCGTCGCCTATCTCAATGCCCGCGCGCTGCGCCGCTATCCGGGGCGGCCGCCGACTCCGTTCTCGCCGATGCGGTTCAGCTACGGCCGGATCGATCGGCACAGCTTCGCCGCCGCCGATGTCGTGTGCCTGCATTGGATCGCCGGCGCGTTTCTCGACGCCCGCCGGCTCCGCGCCATCGGCAAGCCGATTGTGTGGCGGCTGTCCGATATCTGGCCTTTCAGCGGGGGCTGCCACTATCCTGGTGCCTGCACCCGTTTCGCGCAGGCCTGCGGCGAGTGCCCGCAGCTAAACAGCGCTGAAGCCGGCGATCTGTCGCGCGACGGGCATCGCCGGCGCGAGCAGGGGTACCGCGGACTCGACATCACGGTGGCGGCGCCGAGCCGCTGGATCGCAGATCTCGCCCGACGCTCCAGCCTGTTCGGCGGCCGGCGGATCGAGCACATTCCAACCGGCGTCGACCTGTCGGTGTTCCGTCCGCACGATCCGGCAGGCGCGCGCCACGCTCTCGGACTGCCCGCTGAAGGCCGGATTGTGCTATTCGGCGCGCTCGGCGCCACCGAAGACCCTCGCAAGGGATATCGCCATCTGCTGGGCACGATCGAGCGCCTCGCTGCGGCCGGACGGCGGGACCTGACCTGCGTGGTGTTCGGCGGCGCCGCCGCCGGCGAGATTGGCCAGCTCGGCGGATTCCCGCTTCACCATCTCGGACGGATCGATGGCGAGGCGGAGCTGGCGCGGGTGTATTCCGCTGCCGACCTGCTGATCGCTCCGTTCCTCGAAGACAACCTGCCGAATGTCGTGCTGGAGTCGATCGCGTGCGGAACGCCGGTCGCCGCCTTTGCCGCCGGGGGGATTCCCGATGCGATCATTGGCGGCATCAACGGCGTCCTCGCGCCGGTCGGCGACGACGACGCTCTTGCACGCGGTGTGGCCGAGTTACTCGACCGGACCGATGTCGCCGCGCTGAGAGCGGCGACCCGCGCCGTCGCCGAACAGCGGTTCGACCTGATCGCCTGCGGCAAGCGCTATCACGATCTGTTCGGCGACCTCGCCGGCGCAGCGACGCGGCGGCTTCCGCAGGGCGTTGCGGTTTCGAACATGCTGACGATCTCACACTCGGACGATTAAGAGCGACATGCCAGTTTCCATTGCCCACGTATTGCGGACCTACGGCGTGCACGGCGGGGAGCGGCAACTGGCGCGGCTGTTCGCCGCCGAGGATGGCGTGAACTACCAGAACACGTTCTATTCGCTGTACGACAATCCCGACTGCACCGCGTATTTCGCGCGGATTCCGCAATTGCGGCAGCGGATGGTATTTCCATTCCGCGCTCCGGTGTTTCCGTCACTGCGCAGCGAGATGCTGGTGCTGCTCGCGCTGCTGCCGATCCTGCAATTGCGCATGCTGTGGCTGCTGGCGACCGGTGGGCACCGGATCTGCGTCGTGCACGGCGTCCAGGCCGCCGCCGCCTGCTGGCCGGCCGCGTGGCTGCTTCGCGGGATGAAATTCGTCTACGTGCATCGGGGAACCAAGTCGGAGGCGGGGTCGCATCCGATCTTCAAGCTGCTGTACCGGCCGTTCGACGCCGTCGCCGGTGTTTCGGTGGCGACCGCAGATTCGCTGACATCGCTGGTTCGCGGCGGCGAGGTCGTGATCCTCGAGAACGGCATAGACTGGCAGGCATTCGTCGCCGCCGCGGAGCGTTGCGAACGCACGCCTGCGGCGGGGGGCGTCAGGTTGATCTCTTCTGCACGGCTGCTGAAACACAAGGCGCAGGCGTTCCTGCTTGATGAGTTCGCGCGCGTGTTGCAGCAAAGACCCGGTGCTGAGCTAATTATTGCCGGCGACGGGCCGGAACATCAGAATCTGGTCAATCAGGCCGCCAAGCTGGGTATCAATGAGAAGGTAAGATTCATCGGGCACGTTCCGGACATCACCTGCCGGCTGGTCGACAGCGACATCTTCGTCCACGCCTCGGAGATCGAGGGTATGAGCAATGCGGTCCTGGAAGCGATGACGCTTGGTCTGCCCAGCGTGGTGGTGGACGCTCCTGGCGTGACCGAATGCCACCGCGAAGGCGAAACTGGATTCATCGTCGAACGCCGTCCCGGGGCGATGGTCGGCCCGCTGTTGAGACTGATCGACGATATCGATTTGCGACGCAAGCTGGGCGACGCTGCGCGTCTGCGCGTCGAGCGGGAATATTCGACTGAAGCAAATGCCGCGCGCTACCATGCGCTGTACCGCCGACTCTTGGCCGAATCCTGATGTGCGGTCTGGTCGGAGGCGTGTGGCGACGGTCAGGTCCTCTCGCGCCTGGGGTGGTGGCGGCCGCGCTCGGCGCGCTCGCGCATCGCGGCCCAGATGCCGAGGCTCAGCATCACGAGCCGGGCGTGTTTCTCGGGCACAGGCGACTGAGCATCATCGACCTCGATCCGCGCTCGACTCAGCCGATGCATGCCGGTGCACTGAGCATCGTGTTCAACGGCGAGATCTACAATTACCGTGACTTGCGCGATGATCTCGTCAAACGCGGCGTCACATTCCGCACCGAATCCGACACCGAGGTGCTGCTGGCATCGTTCGCGCTCGACGGGCTTGAATGCCTGCCGCGTCTGGAAGGCATGTTTTCGTTCGCGATCTGGGATCGCGACAGGCGGATGCTGACGCTGGCGCGCGACCGTTATGGCGAAAAGCCGATGGTGTATTACGCGGATGCCGACAGGCTGCTGTTCGCATCCGAGATTCCGCCGATCGAGATCCTTGCGGGCCACGGGCTCGAGGTCGATCGCAGTACGCTGCCGTGGCTGTTCCGGTTTTCCTATCTGCCCGCGCCGGCATCGCCGTATCGCGGAATGCGACAGCTGCGTCCTGCCCACTGGCTGCAACTCGATCTCGACCGCTGGGAGACGCGCGAAGGCTGCTACTATCAGCTGCCGGCCGCGATGGCGCCGCAGCGCCACAGCGGTGAGGCGAGTTTCGGGGAAGCGAAGGCGGAGCTACGCCGCCGACTGACGGCGTCGGTCGAGCAGCGATTGGCCGCATCCGACGTGCCGATCGCGACCTTCCTCAGCGGCGGGCTGGATTCGTCGATCATATCGGCGATCGCCGCGCAATCATCGAGCGGCGGGATCGCCGCCTATTCGGTCGGGTTTCCGGAAGACCCGGCGTTCGACGAATCGCCGTTCGCGCGTTCGCTGGCGGCGCGCTACCCGCAGATCGAGCATCACGTCATCGACGTGACGGAAGATCGCCTTGCGGGATTCATCGATCGCACGCTGGCGTTGCTGGGGGAGCCCTATGCCGATGCCTCCCTGATTCCAACCGCATTCCTGTGTGCGCAAGTCGAAGAGAAGGTGATTCTCGGTGGCGACGGTGCCGACGAGCTCTTCGGTGGCTACGGCGCATATTCTGCGATGCTGATGAGTGCTCGCATCCCGGGTTGGCTTAAAACGCTGGCCCAGTTAGTCCCGATTCATGGCAATCCCACTGCGATCGACAACGGTCTGCTTCGCGCTGCAGCGTTCTTTCGCATGCATTTGCGGCCCACGTCGGCGTCGGAGTATCTTTCGTGGCGGTCCTACGCGACGCCGGAACAGATCGAGCAGCTCGGCTTTTCGCGAGCTGAGGCCTCCGCGCTTCCGGAGCAGCTGGTCAATTTTGATCTAAGAACGCTCCGCGACATTCTCACGACAGACATCAGTTTCAACCTGTCTGCCGACATGCTGAAGAAAGTCGACCTCGCCAGCATGCAGTACGGCTTGGAAGTGCGTCTACCGTTCCTGGATTCTCACCTGGTCCAGTTCGCGCTTGATTTGCCGCAGGAGTTCTTGATATCGGGGCGCTCGCGCAAGCACATTCTACGCGAGGCATTTTGTGACTTGCTGCCGGGCGACGTGCTCGGGCGCGGTAAAAAGGGCTTCTTGCTGCCTATCCGTAAATGGATGAAGTCAGGCAGGATGCGGGATGAACTGCTCGAACTGGCCCGGCAGCAGTCTGTCCTGAATACAAAGGCGATCGACGAATTCGCGGATGAGCATCGCTCCGGACGCGCCGACAGATCACAGTTGCTTTGGTCGTGTTACGTCTTGCTGAAATGGAATAGGCGGAAGCTGCAATCGAGGACTTAGCTCTAGGTCCATGCCAGGGAGGATCCTGCAGTGCGACAGGAGGGTGCATTTCCAGTTCCGATCGACGCCTCGCTCGTATCTGAGCCGAACCTGTCGTTTTTGGATCGAGGTGCTGGGAAGCTGATCCTTTGTTGCTGGCTCTTTGCGGCGGCCCTTGCGTGGTGCTTCCTAAGATCTTCCTACGCTGACTGGGGGAAGGATGGCGCCGCCGATCCGGTGCCTCTGATTCTTAGAATTCCAGTTATGTTGGCAATGGCGGTGCCGGCTCTGTTGCTCATCGGTAGAGATGACCGATTGGCTTGGCTGGCAGGCCTGTCGATCTCCTTGGGAACAGTTCCTCTACTGCCTTTCTTGCCGTTTCTGAGGGATTACACCCATCTGGTCGTGCTCGTCTGGTTGGTTTCCGTTTCGGTTGGAGCGTTCCGGCTCGCTCCGTTGCGCTCAGTACCGCTCTGGGGAATAGCTTTTCTGCTTTTTATTGCGGTCTGCGTGGTCTCGATGGTCGTTAGTTTTACGACTTTCCAGAATATATGGCAGCTCAAGGTAGGTGTCGCTTACCTGGTGTTGTTCGGCTCTTTTGCGCTTCTGTTGTACGCGATCTCGGTGGATCCGGAAAAATCCGAGAAGCGCTTTGTGGGCTTGCTGGACGGCTTTGTTTGGGGAATCGGTGGGCAGGCAATCGTTGCCTTGGTGGCGATTCCGCTGCTTTTCTACATTCCAGTCTCGGAGGGAAACGACACGGTCTTTGGATTTGGTTACTATGACAAATACAAATCGCTGTTGTCAGGGCCGGTCTCGCTCGGAATGCTGTTTCTCATTTCCGTGCCGTTAGTATTGCTCTGGGCTTATCGAAGCGCCGTATTGCCTTGTTCCAAGGGGGGGTGGTTGTTGCCGTCGGCGGCCATCGGTTGGGCTGTTGTTGTATATTTGCAGACGATGCCATGGCTGATGATGGCGACAGGAAGTAGAACCGCGCGATTGGTTTTCCCCGTTATGTTGTTGGCTCTGGTGTTTGCAAGCCCGGCGACACGGCGGGTTGCTCTTTCAATGATACCGTCATCGGTTGCAGCCTACTTCGTCGGGTTTTTCTATCAATCGCTGCCGTCTGCCGTTGAAAGATTCTACACAACGCAGGTGGATCCGAGCCGGGACATTTCGGATCGGTTTTTGTCTATCGCCGATCGAACGCCGCTCGCCATGGACACGATCAGGAAGATGAATCATTCATCGCCTGTCGCTCAGCTAATTGGTCTCGGTCCTGGAACTGGAGGATATCGTACCAGTGGATTTCCGGAGCCGCATAATTTCCTCATGAATGTTTGGGCCGAAACGGGGTGGTTGGGTGCCGCCCTGTTGGTCGCTTTCTTCGTTTTGCTTGTGGGTGGCTTGCTCAGAAGCGCTGCAAGCGGCAGGCCGGATTCATTTGCGGCGAGAATGCTTTTGGTTGCGCTATTGGCGTTTGGCCCGGTGATTATTACTTACAATCCCTGGAATTGGGGTGTTGGTATGGGGCTTGTGCTGATGCTTTGCACGGCTGTTGTGTGTTTTACGGCCCGTCGACGGTCCCTCCATATCGGAGCTAAATCATCTGCGGCACTTGGCTTGCCGGACGCTGCGCATCGACCGTGAGGGAGGGAATTCAGGGCGCGCGGTGGTGTTTCATGCGCGTCTGGACATGATCTCGTTCGTTTCTCGTCGCCTTGTACGGAATTGCCGAAATCCCGCACGCGAAGGTGGCCGGATCTTTGTGAATGAGATTTGTTCGCTTGCGATGATCCTATGCCTTTATCGAGCCGAGGCCATCGTCGCTGGTTGAGAGCGGCGCGAGCGCGCCGGCTTGGCAACGGACGGTCGGCAGCATTCCCCAGAACAGCTATTGTTCAACCGGCGCGCCCGCCCCAATCGGAACTCCTGACTCTGGCATCGGCTGGGTGAGTGAGTGGGCCACAGCAGTTTGAACAACCAGGATCGATCCGGTCGGCACCCCGCGCCATGCCCTCACAACCACCTCTTCCTCCTCTTGAAGCTCTTCAAATTCTTGAAGCTCTTCCGCTGGTCCCCGGCACCGCCGAGGTAGAACTCTTTCACGTCTTCGTTGTCGCGCAGTTCGTCGGCGGTGCCGTCGAGGACGACTTTGCCTTGTTCCATGATGTAGCCGTGGCTGGCGACGGACAGGGCAGCGCGGGCGTTTTGTTCGACCAGGAGGATGGTGACGCCGAGGTCGCGGTTGATCTGCTGGATGATCGAGAACACCTCCTTCACCAGGAGCGGGGAGAGGCCCATCGAGGGCTCATCCATCAGGATCATCTTAGGCCGGGCCATCAGGGCGCGACCGATCGCCAGCATCTGCTGTTCGCCGCCTGACAGATAGCCCGCCAGCCCGGTGCGCTCTTTCAGCCGCGGGAAGTAGTTGTAGACCATCTCGATGTCGCGGCCGACCTCGCGGTCGCTGCGGGTGAAGGCGCCGAGCCTTAGGTTCTCCAGCGACGTCATGTCGGAGACGATGCGGCGACCCTCCATCACCTGGAAGATGCCGCGGCGGACGATCTTGTCCGGATCGGTGCCGTCGATTCGCATCCCGTCGAACATGATCTCGCCGCGGGTGACCTCGCCATCCTCGGTTTTCAACAGCCCCGAGATCGCCTTCAGCGTCGTCGACTTGCCGGCGCCATTGGCCCCGAGCAACGCCACGATCGCGCCCTGCGGTACGTCGAGGCTTAGCCCGCGTAACACCAGGATGACGTCGTCATAGACGACCTCGATGTTGCGGACGCTGAGAAGCGGGGCGGGAGCCGACGATGCGCCGGGCTGCGGACGGTGAAGTTCGGCGGCTTCGGTCATGGGTAGCATCCTGATGATGATCGGCGCCCGAATTGATTGCTGGTTGCACGGATGGAGCGACCGCTGGTCTTGTGTCGATGCTTGCTGCTGTCTCGCCGCACCCGCTGGCGTCATCCCCCGCGAAAGCGGGGGATCCAGTATCCAGAGCACCAGGGATTTGAACGCGACGCTGCGGCGTACTGGATCCCCGCATTCGCGGGGATGACGGCCTTTTGTGTCCGGGCGCCGCAGCTCCAAGCGACATTGGCGTCGCAACGAACATGCGGCCGCGGACAGACAGCCTCGCCGTCAGCTCACCACCCAGCCCATTCCGGCTTGCGCGGCAGGTCGACGGTCTTGACCTTTTGGAGCTTGATGGTGCCCTTGGCGATCAGGTCCTTGAGGTCGCCGTCGGTCGGGCCCGACACTTTGGCGCGGTAGAGGTCGATCTTCATGGTGCCGCGGTGGTCCTTCGCGGTCCAGGTCGATGGGTTGCAGACGCCGTCCATACCTGCCGGCACCCAGTCGGCCTTCTGGTAGAAGCCTTTGGCGACGTTCTCGCCGGTGGCGCCGCCGTTCTTGGCCGCCCACTCGATCGCCTCCTTCATGTACAGCGCTGAGCAGACTGCAGCGACGTAATGCACCGGGCGATAGACGTTGCCCGACGGATCGGAGATCTTCGAGATTTCTTCCACCGTCTTCATGCCGGGCGCGTTGCCGCCCCAGGCCACGGCGGTGCGCAGCGGGAAGATCACGCCATCGGCGGCATCGCCGGCCGTCTTGGCGGCGTTCTCGTCCATGCCCCAGACGTTGCTCATGAACTGGACGTCGACGCCGGCTGCCTTGCAGGCCTTCATCACCGAGATGTTGGAGGCCGCGGTGTTGCCGAGATAGGCGTAGTTGGCTCCCGAGCTCTTGAGGCTGAGGCACTGCGCCGAGTAGTCGCCGGGCGCCAGCGCGAACACTAGGGGCGGTAGCACCTCGAAGCCGAGCTCCTTGGCCATCGCTTCGCCGGCGGCCTTCGGCGCGTTGGGGTAGGGATGGTTGGCGCCCATGTGGACGAATTTCGGCGCGCCGGATTTGCCCTTGGCCTTCCAGTCTTCCGCCGCCCACATCAGCTCGGCGCGCAGCGCGTCGGAGTAGGACGGGCCGTAGAAGAAGTTGTAGGGGGCGGGCTTGGCCTTGCCGCTGGTGCCTTCTGGATCGGTCAGCGCGGCCGCGTAGGAGCCGGACAGGTCGGGAATCTTGTCGTTGGCGAGGAAGCCGGTGAGCGCCTCGGTGTCGGCGGTGCCCCAGCCCATGATCGCCGCGACCTTGTCGCCGCCCGACCATTTCTTGTACAGCGCGATCGCGCGCGGCACCTGGTAACCGTAGTCGTTGGTGTCGACGTTGAGCTGCTTGCCGGCGACGCCGCCGTTCTTGTTGACCCAGGCGAAGGTGTCAGCGACCGCCTGGCCGTAGGGCGTGCCGACGTCCGAGGTGCCGCCCGAATAGTCGGCGAGGTGGCCGATCGCGATCTGCGCCTGCGCGGTCGCGGAGGCGCCGGCGATCACCAGCGCCAGCGCGGCGCTGCTGAGCAGGGATTTCATCGTCATGGTGTTCTCCTCCAGTGTCGTTTTTATTGCCGTCTTGTAGTCCGTCCGTTCACGCGCTCAATGCGAGAACGGGTAGAGTTTCCAATACGCCTTGATCTGCCGCCAGCGATGCGCCAGCCCATCGGGCTCGAACACCAGGAACAGGATGATGATCAGGCCGATCGCGATTTCGCGCAGGAAGGTCAGATTGTTGTTGAGCTCGAGCGCGCGGTCGATCGCGCTGCCTTTCAGGCCGCTGCTGAGCCATTCCATCGTCTCCGGCAGCAGCACCACGAAGGCCGTGCCCATCAGCGTGCCCGAGATCGAGCCGATGCCGCCGATGATGATCATCGCCAGGAACAGGATCGAGCGTTCGATGCCGAAGCCCTCGTTGGAGACGACGAGCTGGTAGTGCGCGTACAGCGCGCCGGCGATGCCGGCGAAGAACGCCGCGAGCGCGAACGACAGCGTGCGATATTTGGTGAGGTTGATGCCCATGATCTCGGCCGAGAGATAATGGTCGCGCACCGCCACCAGCGCGCGGCCGTCACGGGTGCGCATCAGGTTGGTCACCAGGATGTAGCTGACCAACAGATACGCCAGCACGACGTAGAAATACTGCTTATCGCCCTGCAGGACGTAACCGAACAGCGAGAACGGATTGGCCATCGCCGGCACCGAGCCGCCGGAGAACCATTCGGCGCGCGAGAAGAAGTCGATCAGGATGTACTGCGCCGCCAGCGTTGCGATCACGAGATAGAGCCCCTTCAGCCGCGCTGCAGGCACGCCGAACACCAGCCCCACCAGCGCGGTGACGAGCCCGGCGAGCGGGATCGCGAAGAACACCGGGATCGGGAAGTGGTTGTTCAGATACGCCGAGGTGTAGGCGCCGAGCAGGAAGAACGCGGCGTGGCCGATCGAGATCTGCCCCGTGAAGCCGACCAGGATGTTCAGCCCGAGCGCAGCGATGCCGAAGATGCCGATCTGGATCAGGATGCTGAGCCAATAGCCCGACAGCACCAGCGGCGCGAAGCACACCAGCACGACGCCCAGGATCGCCATGTTGCGGCTGGTCCTGGTCGGGAAGATGGTGGTGTCGGCGGCGTAGGAGGTGCGGAAATCGCCGGCGGGGATCAGGGAAGCATTCGCCATCGTTAGAGTACTCCAGCCTTCCACATCATCCTTCGAGACGCCCGGTTTCGCCCTCCGGGCTGCACCGGGCTCCTCAGGATGAGGCCGCCCTCATGGTGAGGAGCGCGGCGGCACGCCGCGCGTCTCGAACCATGAGCTCTTCTGTTTCGGCCCGCGCCTAAGCTCATATCCGCTCGATGTCCTTGGTGCCGAACAGGCCGTAGGGCTTGATCATCAGGATGATGATCAGCACGTAGAACGGCGCGATTTCGTACAGATTGCCCCAGTGCAGATATTCGCTGTCGACGTACTGGGCGATGTTCTCAAGCAAGCCGATGATGATGCCGCCGAGCACCGCGCCGCCGATCGAGTCGAGACCGCCCAGGATCGCGGCCGGAAACACCTTGATGCCGTAGGCGGACAGGCCCGACGACACGCCGTTGACCACGGCGACGACGACGCCGGCGACCGCCGAGACGGTGGCCGAGATCGCCCAGGCCATCGCGAACACGCTCTTCACCGAAATGCCGAGCGACTGCGCGACCTGCTGGTTGAACGCGGTGGCGCGCATCGCGAGGCCGTATTTCGACACTTTGAAGAACCACGCCATGCCGATCATCATCGCGACCGAGACGACCAGGCTCATCACATAGACGGTCTGGATCTGCAGGCCGCCGATCGAGATCGATTGGGTGGTGAAGATCTGCGGGAACGGCTGCGGGTTGACGCCGTAGATCCACTTCAGCGCCGCCTGGAACACGGTCGACAGCGCGATCGTCACCATGATCACCGAGATTATCGGCTCACCGATCATCGGCCGTAGCACGATGATCTGCACCGCGATGCCGAAGATGAACATGAACACCAGCGTGATCGGCATGCCGACCCAGAACGGCAGCTGATATTTCGCCAGCAGCGTCCAGCATACCCAGGCGCCGATCAGCAGCAGTTCGCCCTGCGCGAAGTTGACCACCTGGGTGGCCTTGTAGATCAGCACGAAACTCATCGCGACCACGCCGTACAGCGTGCCGACCACGAGGCCGTTGACGAGCAGCTGAATCAGGAGGTGTGAGTTCATCTTCTTGCCTCCCACGTCATTGCCGGGCTTGACCCGGCAATCCATCTTCTTTGAACGATGGATGCGCGGGTCAAGCCCGCGCATGACGCCGTTAGACGACGATGCTTTTCCACGTCATGGCCGGGCTCGTCCCGGCCATCCACGCCTTGCCGCGGCCGCTGTTCGTGGATGCCCGGGACAAGCCCCGGCATGACGGTGGTGGGGAGGGCGCGGGTCATTCCGCCGCCTCCGCATGGGCGTAGCCGCCGCCGAGGTCCACCACCTTCAGCGTGGTCCTGATCCGCTGGGTGGTGCCGTCCTGGAACTGAATAGTCGTGTCGACCGGGATGTCGCGCTTGCCGCCATAGATGCCGTCGATGATGTCGGCGTATTTGTCGTTTATCACGCTGCGGCGGACCTTGCGGGTCCGGGTCAGTTCGCCGTCGTCGGCGTCGAGTTCCTTGTAGAGCAGCAGGAAGCGGGCGATCCGCTGCGCCGGCGGCAGGGTGGCGTTGACGGTTTCGACTTCCCGTCGCAGCAGCTCGTACACTTCGGGCCGGGAAGCCAAGTCCGAATAGGTGGTGAAGGCAATCCGCTTCTTCTCCGCCCATTTCGAGATGATTGAGTAGCGGATGCAGATCATCGCTGCCAGCATGTCGCGGCCGGCGCCGAGGATCACCGCTTCGGCGACGTAGGGCGAGAACTTCAGCTTGTTCTCGATGTATTGCGGCGAGAATCGCTCGCCGTGTGACAGCTCGGCGAGATCCTTGATGCGATCGATGATGACGAGCTGGCCGGCGCCGTTGAAATAGCCGGCGTCGCCAGAATACATCCAGCCGTCTTTGATGTCGGCGGTCGAGGCTTCCGGGTTTTTGTAGTAGCCGAGGAACATGTTGGGGTGGCGCACCACCACTTCGCCGATGCCCTGGACGTCCGGGTTCAGGACCTTGATCTCGATCTCGGCGCCCATCGGCACGCCGGTGGTGTCGGGATCGACTGCGTCCGCCTTGTGCAGCGTATAGGCGCCGAGCAGTTCGGTCTGGCCATACAGCGTGCGCAGCGGCACGCCCATGGCGCGGAAGAACCGAAAAGTGTCGGGGCCAAGCGCGGCGCCGCCGGTCGCGGCCGAGCGCAGCCGGGTGAAGCCGAGGCGGTCGCGCAGCGCGCGGAACAGCACCGCGTCGGCGAACGCCGAATGCTGGCCCTGGTCGAGCGCGGCAAGCCCGGCCTTCATGCCGACGCCATACAGCCGCTGCTTCAGCGGCGAAGCGTCCATCACCCGGGCGCGGACGTCGGCCGCGATGCCTTCCCAGACCCGCGGTGCGAACAACACGAAGGTCGGTGCGATCTCGCGGAAGTCGTTCATCATCGTGTCGGGCTCTTCGACGAAGTTGACCTTCATCCGGCACAGCAGCCCTTTGCCGAGCGCGTAAACCTGCTCCATGATCCACGGCAGCGGCAGTACCGAGACGTATTCGTCGTCCGGTCCCTTCGGATCGAAGCTCAGATAAGTCGCGCAGTGGTTCAGCACGCGCCCGGACGCCAGCATCGCCAGCTTGGGATGCGCGGTGGTGCCCGAGGTGGTGCACAGGATCGCGACGTCCTCGCCCTGCGTCGCATCGACCAGCCGGTCGTACAGGTCCGGCTCGCGGCTGGCGCGATCGCGACCCAGCTTGGCGAGCTGATCGGCCGGCAGCAGCCGCGGATCGTCGTATTTCCGCATCCCGCGCGGATCGGAATAGACGATGTGCTTCAGATGCGGCGCGCGGTCGGCGAGGCCGAGCAGCTTGTCGACCTGCTCCTCGTCCTCGGCGAACACCAGTTTGGCCTCGCCGTAATTGAGCAGATAGTCGGCTTCCTCATCGAGTACATCGCGATAGAGTCCAAGGCTGAGGCCGCCGATCGCATGGGAGGCGATTTCGGCCGCGACCCAGTCGGGCCGATTGTCGCCGATGATGCCGATCACGTCGCCGCGCTTGAGCCCGAGTTCGATCATGCCGAGCGCGAAGTCGTGCACGCGGGCCTGATAATCGGCCCAGGTGAACACCCGCCACAGCCCGAGATCCTTTTCGCGCAATGCGATTTCGGTCCCGAATTCCTTTGCATTGAGCCGCAGCAGTTTCGGAAAGGTGTCGGCTGCCGCGACGCGGCCGGCATAGTCCATCATGCCACGCGCTCCGCCGCCGTCGGGTGATCCGGCGCATCGTCAGGATCGACCAGCACCTCGTCCTCTTCGCCGAGATAGGCGCGCTTGACGTGCGGATCGGCTAGCACCTCGGCCGGATCGCCCTCGGCGATCTTGCGGCCGAAATCCAGCACCACGACGCGGTTGGAGATGTCCATCACCACGCCCATGTCGTGTTCGATCATCACGACCGTCATGCCGAACTCTTCGTTGAGGTCGACGATGTAGCGGGCCATGTCCTCCTTCTCTTCGAAGTTCATGCCGGCCATCGGCTCGTCGAGCAGGATCAGCGTCGGCTCCAGCGCCATCGCGCGGGCGAGTTCGACGCGCTTGCGCAGGCCGTAGGACAGGGTGCCGGCGGTCGCCTTGCGCACCGACTGCAGGTCGAGAAAATCGATGATCTCTTCGACCTTCTGGCGGTGGGCGAGCTCCTCGCGGCGCGCGCCAAACCAGTACAGCGCGCCGGTGAGGAAGTTGTTCTTCAAGAGGTGGTGGCACCCGACCATGATGTTGTCGAGCACACTCATGTGGTGAAACAGCGCGAGATTTTGGAAGGTGCGGCCGATGCCGAGAGACGCGCGGGCGTTTGGCTTCAGCCCGGTGATGTCGCGGCCATGGTAGAACAGCTGACCTTCGCTCGGCTGGTAGCGGCCGGAAATGCAATTGACCACGGAGGTCTTGCCGGCGCCGTTCGGTCCAATGATCGAAAACAGCTCACCGTGATTCACGGCAAAGCTCACCTCGCTCAGCGCGCGGACGCCGCCAAAGCGCAAGGAGACATTGCGCACTTCCAATGCGTGTTCCAAGCCCGATTTCCTCCCGGACACCGGCCGGCGCGTTGCTCGCGCCTGATCCTCGTGCCGCAGCATTCTTTTGAGCCGCCTTCTGGGAGGCGTTGCTGTCGTTTGCCGAAGCGTAGCTTAGCCGGCCACCCGACGATATTCGACTATTTGAGTTTGGGAAGAGAGACTTGACGCAAGCCGCTGCGTAATCCCGCCTATCGTTACCGGTGGTGCGGACATCTGCCCGGCAAGGCGACCCGATGCCGCAGCGGTCGTGCTGTTATCGCAATGCAACAAACACGGCTTAGCGGCGGCGCCAGATCGTTGCGGTCGCATCGCCGATCGGCAGCGCGTAGCTGGTGCCGCGTACGTAGCGGGTCTGGTCGGCCATCGCATCGACGATACCGACCATGTTGGCATACACCCATCCGAAGGCGGGGCCGTCGTCGCGGCTGTGGGGCGCGTCGATGATCACCACGACATCGGCGGTCGATTGCGCGATGCGCTCGCTCATCAGCGCCCGGGCGTCCTCGCGCGAGGTGACGCCGGCGATAAACGGGTCATCGACGATGGTGTGGCAACGGCAGCGTTCGCGGATCACCCAGGCGAACAGCTTGCTCATGCCGAACGTGGTGAACATCGCCACCTCGTGTACGCCGTCGAGCTCAGCCAGATACGGGCGGATCAGTTCGAGATCGCTCGGGCCCGAGGCGTCCTGCAGTGCGTAAGTTGCAGCCGCCTTCGGCATCGGCGACGTCAGGTTCACCGCGAGCAGCGCGGCGGCCAGAGCGGTCGCGACCGCCCCTCGCCACAGCGGTGACAGCCAGCGACGGGTCAGAGTCAGCAGCACGCCGGCGCCCACGCCGGAGCAGATCCACACCGAAAATACCCAGGTCGACATGAACCGGCCCTGGTGCTGCGGATGCGCGATCACGCCGACCCAGGCCAGCAGCGCGAACAGGAAGACGGCGCGGGCTCCAGGCGTCAGCTTCGGAATCGCGATCAGTCCGATCACCGCCAGAGCGATGGCGATCGGCGCCAGCCACGGCACCAGATGAAAACCGTCGGCGAACACGCGCCAATAGAACTGGAGGCCGAGGGAGAGGCTGTGGTTCGGGTCGGGATTATTGGCGGGGCTGACGAACCAAAGGAATTTCGACAGCCGGTGCGGCAGCAGAAACGAGATCGCGATCGGTGTCAGATGCCAATACAGCAGCGCCCGCCCGGCGGTGCCGAGGGTCCGGTCGATCGCGGCGCGGTGCCGCAACCAGGTGAACGTCCACCACAGGAAGACCAGCGCATAGGCGGCCGTGGTCAGGTTTTCCGGCGGATACAGCGACACCGAGCGGCCGAACAGCTCCAGCGCGGTCGGCCCGTGCGCATAGATCGCTGCGACCAGGCCCGCCACCAACGCTGCGAGGATCAAGAACGGTGAGCCGGCGGTAGCCTTCAGCACCGCCTTCACACGTGTCGCCGCCCAGATCTGCCGAAGCGTTCGGGCGATCGGTGCCCAATGCTCGGAGGCATAGGCGATCGCCAGCGGCGCGGTCAGCAGTCCCCAATAGTTGCCTTTGTGGAAGAACAGCACGGTCAGGATCAGCGCCAGCAGCCGCCAGCGTCCGGGTGCATTCGGCTTGGCTTCGGCGCGCAGATAGGCCCACAGTCCGGCAGCCGACAGGCCGGCGCCGAGGCCTTCCAGCATCACGTCGGCGCTGATCAGGCGGAAGGCCGGGCTGGCGGCGGTGAAGATCACCGCAACCGCCGCGGCGAACAGGCCGCTGCAACGGTCGACAAACAACCGTCGTGCGATCAGCCAGACGAAAGCGACCGTCATCACCCAGCCGATCAGGCTGGGGACGATGCCGAGCCGATGGTCGATGCCGCCGAGCAGCAAGACGGCGCTCAGCACCAGCCCGTGAAACGGCGGCCAGACCTTGGCCTTCTCGAGCTCGCCGAAAAACCAGGCGGGATCGAAGGTCCGGACCGCCAGTGCGAGATCGAGTCCAAAGCTGTAGTGCGAATTGCGGTCGTGGTGAAAACCGCGCCACAATAGGTCAGGCGCGTGATAGTAGCCGGCGAGCATGATCCCGGCGATGCCGATCGCCGCAGCTAGCACGATCAGGAACGCCGCGATGTCGAGCCAATCGCGGGATTTGTCGCGTGGCTGGCCGACAGCTGGAGATGCCGCAGGGATCGAACGCGGCGCGATCACCGGCGTGCCTGTCGTGCCGTCTTCCTGCCGTCCAACATCCACCATCGAGATCCCCAGCGATCGCGACCACCGTGATGCTCGGCCGCTCCGATCACCCGATAGCATGCCTGCGGCGGCTGCGATAAGGCGGGGTGTTTCTCGATCTTTCTGCTGACGGCAGAAACGTTACGCGCCGGTCCGGTCGGCCGCGTACAGGCGCGAGAAGACCATGCCGATGAAGATCGAGATCATGGCAGCGCTGAAGGCGTTCATCGAGAACAGGCCGGCATATTCGGCCGGCTGGTAGCTGTGCGGCGGCGGCGCGTAGCGATCGTGCAGGAACAGGTAGGCCGCGACCGGCACGCCAGACAGCGGCAGCATCAAAAGGCGCTCGCTGGGACGAAACAGCACGCTGGCCAGCATCGCGCAGGGCAGCAGAAACAGTTCGACGCCGGAGGGCACGCCGAGCAGCCAGGTGCAGAATATCGTGTTGCCGGTCGCGATCAGGGACAGCGTCACCCGCCCGAGCCGTGATTGGAGACGGGCCAGCGCCGGCACCGCGAGGAAGCACGGAAACGACAGCAGCGTCAGCAACAGCCATGGCATCCCGCCGGTGCCGCCGACGAACACGACATATAGCGGATAGAAGGGGCCGTTGCCGGCCAGCACCAGGGCCACCAGGTTGCCGGTGGCGGCGAGGGGATCGGGATTATCGGCGTAAGCGCGAAACCAGTCGGTGGCGCGGAGCAGGGCAGGGGGCAGCATCGGTCTCACAAGGGATCGGCGATCGTGCCGGAAGGGTAGCCTGGAACCTGACCGCCGGGAAAGCGTCCGTGATGTGCGCTGCTCGGGTGCCAGGGTCTCACGCCGCGGGGGCCTTCCCGTCCGGAGAGACAAGTCCAAGCCGCCTCCTTGCCGAAACTGAGCCGCTCGTGGCTCAGACCTCCAGCCATTCCTTGCGGATGGCGGCGTTGGCCTTGAGATCGTCGGGGGTGCCTTCGAACACGATCTTGCCGTGGCCCATCACATAGACCCGGTGCGAGATCCGCATCGCGATCGACAGCTTCTGCTCGACCAGCAGGATGGCGACGCCGCGGCGGGCGATTTCGGCGATCAGGTCGCCGACCTGCTGCACAATGATCGGGGCCAGCCCTTCGGTCGGCTCGTCGATCATCACCAATTCGGGATCGCCCATCAGTGTCCGGCAGATCGTCAGCATCTGCTTTTCGCCGCCGGACAGCACGCCGGCCGGAGTGTCGGCACGGGCCTTGAGATTGGAGAACATGTCGAGCATGTCCTCCAGCTTCCATTTGCCGGGGTTGCGCGGGTTCTTGATGCCGAGCATCAGGTTCTGCCGGACCGTCAGGCCCGGGAAGATGTCGCGATGCTCGGGGACGTAGCCGAGCCCGAGATGCGCGATCTTGTAGCTCGGCAGCCCGGCGATGTTCTTGCCTTTGAACAGGATGCTTCCGTGCGGCGGCACTTCGCCCATGATCGCCTTGACGGTGGTGGAGCGGCCGACACCGTTGCGGCCGAGCAGGCTGACCACCTCGCCGGCGTCGATATGCATGTCGACGCCCTGCAGGATGTGGCTCTTGCCGTAATAGGCGTGCAGGTCTTTGACCTCGAGCATCAGGCCGCTTCCTCGCCGAGATAGGCTTCCTTGACCTTCGGATTGCCGCGGATTTCGTCCGGCGTTCCCGAAGCGATGATCTGGCCATAGACCAGGACCGAGATGCGGTCGGCGAGGCCGAACACCACGCTCATGTCGTGCTCGACGATCAGTAGCGTGCGGCCTTCTGTGAGACGGCGGATCAGCGTCACCGCGCGTTCGGTCTCTGCATGGCTCATGCCCGCGGTCGGCTCGTCGAGCAGGATCACATTAGCGCCGCCGGCAATCGTGATGCCGATTTCGAGCGCGCGCTGCTCGGCATAGGTGAGCAGGCCCGCCGGGACGTCGCGACGCGAGGTGAGGTGGATGTCTTCCAGGATCTGGGCGGTGCGCTCGCGCACCTCGGGCAGATTGTCGACGTTCTTCCAGAACGCGTAACGATGCCCGGTCGCCCACAGCACCGCGCAGCGCAGGTTTTCCCACACCGTCATGTTGGCGAACACGTTGGTGACCTGGAACGAGCGCGACAGCCCGCGGCGGTTGATCTGGAACGGCTTCATGCCGGCGATCTCTTCGCCGCGAAGCAGGATGCTGCCGGTGGTCGGCCGCATGTAGCCGCTGATGAGGTTGAAGGTGGTCGACTTGCCGGCGCCATTCGGGCCGATCAGCGCGTGGCGTTCGCCTTGGGCGATCGTCAGGTTGATGTTCTGGATCACCTTGGTGACGCCGAAGCTCTTTTCGACGCCGCGGAGTTCGATCGCGGTGCTCATAGGGCGTGAACCTTGGCGCGGGCGGCGGTCAGCGTGGTGTCCCAGGTCTGTGTGACCCGGCTCCAGGCCATCTTGGCGAGGATGAAGCCGCCGATGATCAGCACGGCCGAAGTCGCCCAGGTCAGCGGGCTGGCGGCATTGAACGGAATGCCGAACGCCACCCGGTTTGGATCTTCGTGCGGATTGACGGTGTAGTGCACGGTGGTCTCGATCATCAGCATCAGCCCGACGCACAGCGCCAGCGTCGGCAGGGCGGCCATCACATAGCTCGGGAACATCCGCGTCAGCATGCCGGCGCGCAGCAGCGGCCGATGCATCATCAGGACGCCGGTGATGCCGCCCGGTGCGAACAGCACCACGATGATGAAGAACAGGCCAAAATACAGTTGCCAGACCTGGGTCAGGTCGCTCAGCACCAGCGACAGCACGGTGACGAAGATCGCGCCGACGATCGGGCCGATGAAGAAGCCGATGCCGCCGATATAGGCCGCGAACAGCACGGTGCCGGATTGGACCGCGCCGAGATAGGCCGAGTTGGCGATCTCGAAATTGATCGCAGCGAGCGCGCCCGCGATGCCGGCGAAGAAGCCCGAGAAGCAGAACGCCAGATAGCGCACCACGTGCGGATCGTAGCCGACGAACTGCACCCGCTCCGGGTTGTCGCGGACGGCGTTGCACATCCGGCCCAACGGCGTCCGGGTCAGCGCGTACATCGCGATGATGGCGATCAGAGTCCAGGCGGCCACCAGATAATAGATCTGGATCTGCGGACCGAACGACAGGCCGAACACCTTGAACAGCTTGGTGCGGTTGGCCGAGATACCAGCCTCGCCCCCGAAGAAGCTGCGGAGGATCAGCGCCGAGGAGGCGACCAGCTCGGCGAGGCCGAGCGAAATCATCGCAAATGCGGTGCCGGAGCGCTGGGTCATCACCCAGCCGATCAAGGCAGCGAAGAACAAGCCGGCGAACCCGCCGATCAGCGGCACAAATGGCAGCGGGATCGGCCATTTGTTGAAGCCGAGGATGTTGATGGTGTGGATCGCGAGGAAGCCGCCGAGGCCGTAATACACCGCGTGGCCGAACGACAGCATCCCGGTCTGGCCGAGCAGGATGTTGTAGGACAGCGCGAAAATGATCGAGATGCCGACCAGGCTGAAGGTCGTCAGCGAGCCGCCGGAAGCGAACAGCTTCGGCAGCAGCAGCAGCACCAAAGCGGTGGCGATCCAGAGGCCGTAGAACTTGGCACGTTCGGACAGCGTCGGCCGGGGCGGCGCGGCGCTGGAGGCGAGGTCGGTCATGTTTCGCGGGTTCCCAACAGCCCCATCGGCCGGAAGATCAGGATGAGCACGAGCAGCAGATACGGCATGATCGGTGCGATCTGAGCGATGGTCACGTTCCAGATGTCGTTGAGCCAGGAGGCCGCGAGATCAGGACCGAGCGGACCGAACAGCGAGGCGGGCGAGGCATTGATCGACACCGCAAAGGTCTGCAGCAGCCCGATCAGCAGCGAGGCGATGAACGCGCCGGGCAGCGAGCCGAGGCCGCCGACCACCACGACAACGAACAGGATCGGACCGAGCAGCGCCGCCATGTTCGACTGCGTCACCAGCGACGGGCCGGCGATCACGCCGGCAACGGCGGCAAGCGCCGTGCCGACGCCGAACACCAGCATGAAGATGCGTTCGACGTTGTGGCCGAGATGGGCGACCATGTGCGGGTGGGTCAGCGCCGCCTGAACGATCAGGCCGATCCGGGTCTTTTTCAGCGCGACCAGGAGGCCAACGAAGATCACCACCGACACCGCCAGCATGAACATCTTGTAGGCGGGATAGTTGGTCGAGAAGATCGTGAAAGCCGGGAAATCGAGCAGCGCCGGCGTGCGGTAATCGACCGGCACCTTGCCCCAGATGATCGAGACCACCTCTTCGATCGCGAAGGCGAGCCCGAAGGTGAACAGCAGTTCGGCAACATGGCCGTTGCGGTGGACGCGGCGCAGGCCGAAGCGTTCGACTGCGGCTCCGATCGCGCCAGCGAGCAGCGGCGCGATCAGCAGCGCCGGCCAGAACCCGGTCCAGCGGCTGATCTGATAGCCGAAGAACGCGCCGAGCATATAGAAGCTGGCATGAGCGAAGTTCAGCACGCCGAGCATGCTGAAGATGACGGTGAGCCCGCTCGCCATCAAGAACAGCAGCATTCCGTACAGAACGCCATTGAGGGTGGAAATGACGATCAGTTCGAGCATGATGGGGTTAGGCCGCCTGACGATGTGAGGTCGTCATGGCCGGGCTTGTCCCGGCCATCCACGTCTGTTGTGAGTCCACGCCGAAGGCGTGAATGCCCGGCACGAGGCCGGGCATGACGGGGTGAGGCTTATGGCCGGTCCATCTTGCAGGTGGTCGGCAGCATGGTCTGAGCAGTGTCGATCTTGGCGACCTGCTTCCAGCCCCAGCCGGTCTTTTCTTCATCGAACTGGCCGGCCGGAATGTCACCGAACGACGAGATGTAGATCGGCTGGAAGAACTGGTGGTCTTCCTTCCGCATGATGCCTTCGCCGCCGTCCAGCACTTCGAACTTCATGTCTTCGAGCGCCTGCGCGACCTTCACCGGATCCAGCGACTTGGCCTTTTCGGCTGCGGCCGCGAACATCCGCATCTCGTTCACGGCGCGCGGATACCACAGGCTCAGGTCGACCTTGGCGCGGAACGCCTTTTCGAAGTCCTGCGACGGCTTGTGGTCGACGTTGGCGAAGCCTTCGGTGATCTGGAACACCTGATGGTTGAGGCCGGTCTGCTTGATCGCGGTCGGGCCACCGGCGCCGCCGGCGTAGTAGGTGTACCAGCTCACCTTGAGGCCGGCGTCGGCGGCCGCCTTCAGCAGCAGCGCGATGTCCTGGCCCCAGTTGCCGGTGACGACGGTGTCGGCGCCGGACGCCTTGATCTTGGCGACGTAGGGCGCAAAGTCGGAGATCTTGAGCAGCGGATGCAGTTCGTCACCGACGATCTGGATGTCCGGACGCTTCTTGGCCAGCATCGCCCGAGCCTGGGTCCGTACCGACTGACCGAAGGAGTAATCCTGGTTGATCAAATAGACCTTTTTGATCGCCGGGACGTCCTTCATGTAGTTGGTGAGCGCTTCCATCTTGATGTCGGAGTTGGCGTCCCAGCGGAAGTGCCAGAAGCTGCACTTTTCGTTGGTCAGTACCGGATCGACCGCGGCGTAATTGAAGTACAGAACTTCCTTGCCCGGGTTGCGCTCATTGTACTTGGTGAGGAAGTCGGACAGCGCGCCGGCGACCGATGAGCCGTTGCCCTGGGTCACGTAGCGCACGCCGGCGTCGATAGCCTTCTGCGCCTGGATCAGGCTTTCCTGCGGATTGGTCTTGTTGTCGAGCGGAACGATCTCGACCTTCTTGCCGAGGATGCCGCCCTTGGCGTTGAGCTCGTCGGCGAGATATTGGAAGGTCTTGAGGCCGCCTTCGCCGACGCTGGCGCCGCCGCCGGACAACGGATCGATGTAACCGATCTTGACGGTCTCTTGCGCCATCGCAGCCGATCCGAACATCGGCAGCGCGATAGCGACGGCTGCAAGCAGAGCTTTACGCATTTAGCAGTCCTCCCTGAAAACTTTATTCGTTAGATCGTTGTTTCGGTGTTAGCCCAGATCAGTCGTGCGTTTCAACCGCCCTTTGCTGACGATTAGTTAATAAACACCGGCTCAGTCATTGGTCGGTAGCTAGTTGCCGAGCGACGCGTCATGCCGTCCAAAAGATGGACGACGCCCCCGGTCCAAATTCCGTGAAATGGAACCGGGCGATCGGCTGGGCTGAGTGTGGACGACGTGGTGCGTCAACCCGCTGCGGTGTTGCGCGGCGTGCGTCCACCGAGTGCGACGATCATCGCGCTGATCAGCGGCTTCATGAAGAACGCCTCATTGGCAGGGGTGATGGTCGGCGCGAAGCCGTGCGCGGCAAGTTCCTCGTTGACCACCGGACCCACCGAGGCGATCGGTGTGCGGCTTAATCCCTCGCGCAGGCGATCTTCGCAGGCGTGTGCGCGGGCGACGTCGAACAGCCGCCGCACCTGTCCGGAACTGGTCAGCGCCAGCGCATCAACGCGGCCTTGCGCCATCTCCTCGACAGCAGTGACAACGGTCTGCTCAGCTGCACGCGCGTCGTAGGCATAAGGCAGCACCGCATCGACGATCGCACCTTGCGCCGTGATGGCATCGAGCAGGGTGGCGTGGTCACGTTCGGGATAGAGCTGAACGCCGATCCGGCGACCCGCAAGATCATAACGTTTCAGCGTGGCGGCGACTCCTTCGGAGGTCGGCGCTTCGGCGGTCACCTGCGGCTCCAGCCCGATCTCGCGCAGGGCGCGGCCCGGTTTCGGTCCCCGGATGAAGGTTCGCGTCCGGCCCACCGCCGCGACGAAAGACTGTTCGCGGCCGGTTGCGCGGGCAAGCTTGGTCAGGCGCCGCAGCCCTTCGCCGGTCAGCAGCACCAGATCGTCGAACGGCGCGGCGATCAGCCGGTCGATCCAGTCCGAGACCGGGGCCGGGTCGGGCGCATCGCGGATTTCGAACATCGGGCACTGCAGGACGTCGGCGCCCTGTTCGGCCAGCAGCCGGGCGAACTGAGCCTCCTCGCGGGTCTCCAGGATCAGGATACGGGTGCCTTGGAGCCGTTCGGCCATGCGGTCTCGCCCTTCGCCCATTGTCGGGGCATCTTGCGCCGGTCTCCGGGATTGGCGCAAGCGATGCGGCGATGCTACAGCAGGGCACCGCAACGAGTTCCAGCGCCGCCGGCGCTGCCGCCCAGATCGCCATGCCCCATCATCAGTATGTCCTGACTCTGTCGTGCCCGGATCGTGCCGGGATCGTCTCCGCGGTGAGCACGTTCCTGTTCGAGAACGGACAGAACATTCTCGACGCGCAGCAATACAACGATACCGAGAGCGGCCACTTCTTCATGCGGGTTGTGTTCAACGCCGCCGAGAAGGTGATTCCGCTGGCGTCGCTGCGGACCGGCTTCGGCGTGATCGCTGCCAAGTTCACGATGGGCTGGCACATGCGGGACCGCGAAACCCGGCGCAAGGTGATGCTGCTGGTGTCGCAGTCCGACCACTGTCTGGCGGACATTCTGTATCGCTGGCGGGTCGGCGACCTGCACATGATCCCAACCGCGATCGTCTCCAACCACCCGCGCGAGACCTTCAGCGGGTTCGATTTCGGCGACATCCCATTCTACCACTTCCCGGTGAACAAGGAGACGCGGCGACAGCAGGAGGCGGCGATCACCGCGCTGATCGCCCAGACCCACACCGATCTGGTGGTGCTGGCGCGCTACATGCAGATCCTGTCGGACGAGATGTCGGCGCGGCTTGCCGGCCGCTGCATTAACATCCACCACTCTTTCCTACCGGGCTTCAAGGGTGCGAAACCGTACCACCAGGCGTTCGACCGCGGCGTCAAGCTGATCGGCGCCACCGCGCACTACGTCACCAGCGCGCTCGACGAGGGCCCGATCATCGATCAGGACGTCGAACGCATCAGCCATCGCGACACCCCGGCCGATCTGGTGCGTAAGGGCCGCGATATCGAGCGCCGTGTGCTGTCCCGGGCGCTCCACTATCACCTCGACGACCGGGTGATCCTCAATGGCCGCAAGACCGTTGTGTTCACCGACTGAGGCCTACTTCACCGGCAGCGTCGAGGCGAGCTCGCGGGCGACGCGGCTCGCCAGCACCAGGCCGGCGAGCTGCCAGCCCGAGCCGGCGAAGTGCAGCCGGATTTCGCTGTAGCTGTCGGCATCGGTGGTGTCGCTGATCCGCACCGCGAACTCGACCGGCTCAACGAAGCGGAACCGGCCGAGCGTCGCCAGCACGTTCTTGGTGTCGATGGTGCCGAGCTGCGGCAGGCCAGCGATCGGCGGCAGGTCGTGAACGCCTTCGAGCTTTCCGGTCTTCAGCAGCTGCGTCAGATGGTCCGGCGTCAGCATCTTGGCGATCATCGCGTCGGCGATGCCAAGGCCGGCGGCGCGCACCAGCATGCGCTCGGAGGGACGGATCTCGCGGGTCTGACCGATCCGTTCGAGATAGGCCGCGACGATCTGGTCGGCCAACGACTGCGTCAGCGATTTGACGTCGGTGCGGGCGATTACGCCAGCGCCGTCGCCGCTGCGCACCGCGTCGGCAAGGCCGCCGAGCGAGACGACTGCGGAGCCGACATAGACGATGACCAGGATGATGAGCGCGGCGAGGCCGCCGAACAACCAGCGCATGATGGTCCAAAGCTCCGAGAGACGCGGGAGTTGAGGACGACCGCTGGCGTTCGTCCTATCGGGCCGGCGCGCCCGCGGGCGGCTGTCCGGTTTCGGCGGCCTTTGCCGCTTCGAGCTTCTCCCGCTCGGCCGCCGGCATTTTCCGGAGCCGTTCCTGCTCCTTCATATAGGCGTCGTACCTGGCGGTACCAGGGCGCGGCGGGGCGTCCGCCGGCAGTCCTCCGGCCCACTGCGGCACATAGTCCGCCATACCGGTGGTGAGCGCGCTGTTGATTGAGCCGCAGCCCGTCAGCGCGCCCAGCATCACCACGGCGCACGCCAAGCGCAGTCCCCGCACCAACCCAACTCGCATCGATACATCTCGCTTCGTCGTCACCGGCAGAAGGCGCCGGCGCGGCTGTCTACCGCGTTCCGACGAACGTTCCAAACCCGCACCGCTATTGGATAACAGCATACCTGATATCGCACCATCATTTCAGTTTCCGTGGCAATGATATGGCCAAGCCTGCGGCGGAACCGTGGACGTCGGATCGTCGGCAACCTCGCTGTCGTCGGCCGGTGTGACATCATCCGGCGCCTTGACGCTCCGCCCGCCGACCATCGCGCGCTTCGTGAGACAGCGCGGCGCCGCGTCGGCTAAGGTGGGATGGGCCATAAGCCTCAACAAAGAGGCAAGGGAAAAGGAAACACTCATGCGGATGGGCAGACGAACGCTGTTGCAGGCAGCCTTCATCGCACTGGCAGGCGCCGCGCCGATCGCGGTGGCGCACGCCGAGGACACTGTTAAGATCGGCCTGATTGTGCCGATGACCAGCGGCCAAGCGTCGACCGGCAAGCAGATCGACAACGCCATCAAGCTTTACATCAAGCAGAACGGCGACACCGTCGCCGGCAAGAAAATCGAAGTGATCCTGAAGGATGACGCCGCGGTGCCGGACAACACCAAACGGCTCGCACAGGAACTAATCGTCAACGACAAGGTCAACGTCATCGCCGGCTTCGGCATCACCCCCGCCGCATTGGCCGCGGCGCCGCTCGCCACCCAGGCGAAGGTGCCCGAAGTGGTGATGGCGGCCGGCACCTCGATCATCACCGAGCGCTCCCCCTATATCGTCCGCACCTCGTTCACGCTGCCACAATCCTCGACTGTGATCGGTGACTGGGCGGTGAAGAACGGCATCAAGAAGGTGGTGACGCTGACGTCCGACTACGCGCCCGGCAACGACGCGCTGGCCGCCTTCAAAGAGCGCTTCACAGCCGGCGGCGGCCAGATCGTCGAAGAGGTCAAGGTGCCGCTCGCCAATCCGGACTTCGCGCCGTTCCTGCAGCGCGCCAAGGACTCAAAGCCGGATGCGATGTTCGTGTTCGTGCCAGCCGGGCAGGGCGGCAACTTCATGAAGCAGTTCGCCGAACGCGGCCTCGACAAGTCGGGCATCAAGGTGATCGGCCCCGGCGACGTGATGGATGACGACCTGTTGAACAGCATGGGTGACGCTGCGATCGGCGTGGTCACCGCGCACATCTACTCGGCGGCGCATCCGTCGGAGAAGAACAAGGCGTTCGTCGCGGCTTACAAGAAGGAATTCGGCCAGCGGCCGGGCTTCATGGCGGTCGGCGGCTACGACGGCATCCACCTGATCTACGAAGCGCTGAAGAAGACCGGCGGCAAGGCCGACGGCGACTCGCTGATCGCCGCGATGAAGGGCATGGCCTGGGAGAGCCCGCGCGGCCCGATCTCGATCGATCCCGACACCCGCGACATCGTCCAGAACGTCTACATCCGCAAGGTCGAGAAGGTCGACGGCGAGCTCTACAACGTCGAGTTCGACAAGGTCGACGCGGTCAAGGACCCGGGTAAGACGAAGAAGTAGTCGCGGTGCGACGAGCCGTCGTCAGAGCCGAGACAAGCCGGGTATGACGGGAAACATCCACGCGTCATTCCGGGGCGCGCGAAGCGCGAACCCGGAATCTCGATCGGTCAACAACCTCTGGATTCCGGGTTCGCTCGCTAGCGCGAGCGCCCCGGAATGACGACAGAGAACTGATTGTTCCTTTTATGACCCTGCTCACCATCCTGTTCGACGGCGTTGCTTACGGCATGCTGCTGTTCGTGCTCGCGTGCGGGCTGGCGGTGACGCTGGGCCTGATGAATTTCGTCAATCTCGCGCACGGTGCGTTCGCGATGGCCGGTGGCTATGTCTGCGCGGTGCTGGTCAACCGCGCCGGCTGGCCGTTCTTCGCCGCGCTGCCGCTCGCCTTCCTCGCCAGCGCCGCGATCGGCGCAGTGCTGGAGCGGCTGCTGTACCGGCATCTCTACACCCGCACTCATCTCGATCAGGTGCTGTTCAGCGTCGGGCTGGTGTTTATGTCGGTCGCTGCAGTCGACTACATCATGGGCTCGTCACGGGTCTTCATGCAGCTGCCGGAGGCGCTGCAGGGGCAGATCGACCTGTTCGGCGTCGGCATCGGCCGCTACCGGCTGATGATCATCGTGATCTGCGGCCTTCTGACCGTCGGCCTGCAATTGACCCTGGCGAAGACGCGGTTCGGCAGCCGGCTGCGTGCGGCGGTCGATGATCCGCGCGTCGCTAGCGGCCTCGGCATCAACGTGCCGCAGGTGTTCGCGCTGACCTTTGCGTTCGGCTGCGGGCTGGCCGGCTTCGGCGGTGCGCTCAGCGCCGAGATCCTCGGGCTCGATCCGTATTTCCCGCTGAAGTTCATGATCTACTTCCTGATCGTCGTCACCGTCGGCGGCTCCTCTTCGATCACCGGGCCGTTCCTCGCCTCGCTGCTGCTCGGCATCGGCGACGTCGCCGGCAAATACTATCTGCCCAAGCTCGGGCCGTTCGTGATCTACACCATCATGATCGTGATCCTGATCTGGCGTCCCAATGGCCTGTTCGGCCGCACCGCGGCGCGCTGATGACCATGTCGACTCCTCCCGAAATTGTCGGATTCCATGCCCGCCGTACCGCGCGATGGCACTGGTCTGAAGTAGCGTTCTGGGCCGTGCTGATCGGCTGCGGCCTGCTGTTTCCGTCGCGCTATCTGATCATGACCGAGATCGTCCGGCTCGGCCTATTCGCGCTGTCGTTGGATCTGATCCTCGGCTATGCCGGCATCGTCTCGCTGGGTCATGCGGCATTCTTCGGCGTCGGTGCCTATAGCGCCGGCCTGCTGGCGCTGCACGGCATCGTCGGCGAGCCGGTGCTGGCGCTGCTGGTCGCAGGCCTCGCCGCCGCTGTGCTCGGCTTCGCCACTAGCTTCCTGGTTATTCGCGGCGTCGATCTCACCCGGCTGATGGTGACGCTCGGCATCGCGCTGCTGCTCGAAGCGCTGGCGGAGCGGTTCTCCAACATCACCGGCGGCACCGACGGCCTGCAGGGGATCGTGATGCAGCCGCTGCTCGGCATCTTCGAGTTCGACATCTTCGGCAAGGTCGGATTCTGGTACACCGTTGCGGTGCTGTTTGTGCTGTTCCTGCTGGCGCGCCGGGTGGTGCATTCGCCATTCGGCCTGTCGCTGCGCGCGATCCGCAACAACCCGCTGCGCGCCTCGGCGGTAGGCATCCCGGTCAACGCCCGGCTGGTCGCGATCTACACCTTCGCGGCGTTCTATGCGGGGATCGCCGGCGCGCTGTTTACCCAGACCACCCAGCTCGCCTCGCTCGACGTGTTCTCGTTCGAGCGTTCGGCCGATCTGATCCTGGTGCTGGTGCTTGGCGGCACAGGTTATCTGTATGGCGGACTGATCGGCGCGGTGGTGTTCAAGCTGCTGCAGGAGACCTTCTCGATCCTCACGCCGCAATACTGGCTGTTCTGGATCGGGCTGGTGCTGGTGGTGATCGTGCTGATCGGCCGCGAGCGGCTGCACCGCTGGGTGCTGTTCCTACCACGTGCGATCGCGCGCGCGGTGCGCGGCGGTAAGCCGGCGGCGGGAGGCGCGAAATGACCCTGGCGCTGCAAACCATCGGGCTGGAGAAACACTTCGGCGGGCTCAACGTCACCCGCAACCTGTCGCTCAATGTCGAAGCCGGCGCGCGCCATGCCCTAATCGGCCCCAACGGCGCCGGCAAGACTACGGTGATCAACCAGCTCACCGGTGTGCTCAAGCCCAACGGCGGCCGCATCCTGCTCGAAGGCCACGACATCACCCATATGCCCGTGCATAAGCGGGTGCTCCTCGGGCTGTCGCGCACCTTCCAGATCAACCAGCTCTATGCCGACCTGACGCCGCTCGAGACCATCGGGCTCGCCGTGTCGGAGCGCTCCGGTCATGGTGGCGACTGGTGGCGGCGGATGGGCACGCGTGCCGATATCAACGACGAGATCGCCGAGAACCTCGAGCGCTTCAAGCTGCTCGACGTGATGAACGAGCCGACTGGCACGCTGCCCTATGGCAAGCAGCGGCTGCTCGAGATAGCGGTAGCGATCGCTACCAAGCCGCGGGTGCTGCTGCTCGACGAGCCCGCCGCGGGTGTGCCGGAGAGCGAGCGCCACGACATTCTCGCCGCGGTCGCCGGCCTGCCGCGTGAGGTGACGGTGCTGCTGATCGAGCACGACATGGACCTGGTGTTTTCGTTCGCCGACCGCATCTCGGTGCTGGTCTCCGGTGCGCTGCTGACTGAAGGCACGCCTGAAGAGGTCGCGCGCGATCCGCAGGTCAAGGCGGTTTATCTCGGCGAGGATGCCCATGTCTGAGCTCGTAATGCCTGAGCTCGAAATGCCTGAGCTGGCCAATGTCTGATTTGCTTGCGATCGATCAGCTTCGCGCCGGATATGGCGAGGCGGTGGTGCTGCCGTCGATGTCGCTGCGTCTCGCCGAAGGCGAAGTGCTGGCGCTGCTCGGCCGCAACGGCACCGGCAAGACCACGCTGATCAACTCCATCGTCGGCGTCACCCGCCGCTTCTCCGGCACCATCGCGGTCGGCGGCGTCGATGTCACCGCGCTGCGCCCGGATCAGCGGGCGCGCGCCGGCATCGGTTGGGTGCCGCAGGAGCGCAACATCTTCAAGTCGCTCACCGTCGAGGAGAACCTCACTGCGGTGGCGCAGCCGGGGCCGTGGACGGTGGCGCGGGTGTACGAGATGTTTCCGCGGCTGGAGGAGCGTCGCAGCAATTTCGGCAATCAGCTCTCGGGCGGCGAGCAGCAGATGTTGGCGATCGGCCGTGCGCTGACGCTCAATCCCAAGGTGCTGCTGCTGGACGAGCCGACTGAGGGCCTCGCGCCGATCATCGTTGACGAATTGCTAACCGCGCTCGGCACCATCACCCGCTCCGGTGGCATCTGCTCGATCATCGTCGAGCAGAACGCGCGAAAAATCCTCCAGCTCGCGGATCGGGTTGTGATATTGGAACGCGGCGCGATCGTGCATGATGCGGCGAGCGCGGCGCTGAAGGATGATGCCGCAACGCTGGAACGCTATCTGGGCGTCTCCGGTGGGGCCAAGAGCTGACCTTGGGGAGTGACAATGACGCAAAGAACAAAGCCACCGTTCCGCGCCGACGAGGTCGGCAGCCTGCTGCGGCCGCAGAAGATCAAGGAAGCCCGCGCCAAGCTGGAGAAGGGCGAGATCACCGCCGCCAATCTTCGCGAGATCGAGGACATGGAGATCGAGAAGGTCGTCCATAAGCAGTCGGCGATCGGGCTGAAGCTCGCGACCGACGGCGAGTTCCGCCGCTCATGGTGGCACTTCGACTTCTTGAGCCATCTCACCGGCTGTGAGCTCTACCATCCCGACACCGGCATTCAGTTCGCCGGCGTGCAGACCCGCAACGATTCGATCCGCGTCATCGGCAAGCTCGACTTCCCCGACGACCACCCGATGCTCGATCACTTCCGCTTCCTCAAGAAGCACGCCGACATCGCGCATGTGACGCCGAAGATGACCATTCCGTCGCCGGCCGTGCTGCACTTCCGCGGCGGCCGCAAGGCGATCTCCAGCGAGGTCTATCCGGATCTCGACGGCTTCTTCCAGGATCTCGCCAAGACCTATCGCAAGGCGGTGAAGGCGTTCTACGACGCTGGCTGCCGCTATCTGCAATTCGACGACACCGTGTGGGCGTATCTGTGCTCGCAGGACGAATTGCAGAAAGCGCGTGCCCGCGGCGACAATCCGGACAATCTGCAGCAGATCTATGCGCGGGTGATCAACTACGCGATCGCCGATCGGCCGGCCGACATGGTGATCACCACTCACGTCTGCCGTGGCAATTTCCGTTCGACCTGGATTTCGTCCGGCGGCTACGAGCCGGTGGCGGAGACGCTGCTCGGCGGTATCAATTACGACGGCTATTTCCTGGAATACGACTCCGAGCGCGCCGGCGGCTTCGAGCCGCTGCGCTTCCTGCCCAAGGGCAACAAGGTCGTGGTGGTCGGCGTCATCACCTCGAAATTTGGCGAACTGGAGAGCAAGGACGCGATCAAGCGCCGGCTCGAAGAGGCCTCGAAATTCGTGCCGCTCGAACAGCTGGCGCTGTCGCCGCAATGCGGCTTCGCCTCGACCGAAGAGGGCAACATCCTGTCCGAGCAGGAGCAGTGGGACAAGCTGCGCCTCGCGGTGGAAGTGTCCTGGGACGTCTGGGGCAAGTAAGCGGTCTCGTTCCGACCTTTGGATCTGCTTGATGGCCGGGCTTGTCCCGGCCATTTGCGTTTCAAACGAGCCCCGTCATTCCGCGGCGCTCGCGAAGCGAGTGAATCCGGAATCCAGGAGTTATGGCGATGCCGGGTGCTTAACAGCTCCAGATTCCGGGTTCGCGCTCCGCGCGCCCCGGAATGACGGTATGGGGGAGGGAGACTGACGGAGTGCCTATCGCCTGCCGTTAGTCGAGCCCCAGATACGCCGCCTTCACCTTCGGATCGGTGAGCAGCTCCGCGGCGGGGCCGGCGTGAACGATGCGGCCGGTTTCGATCACGTAGCCGCGGTCGGCGATTTCGAGGGCGGCCGCGGCGTTCTGTTCGACCAGCAGGATGGTGATGCCGCTGTTGCGCATCGCCACCACGGCGTCGAGGATCTGGTCGACCAGGATCGGCGACAGCCCGAGCGAGGGCTCATCGAGGAGCAGCAGCTTCGGCTGGCCCATCAGCGCGCGGCCGATCGCCAGCATCTGCTGTTGGCCGCCGGACAGGCCGCTGGCTTGCTGGTCGCGCTTGTCCTTCAGGATCGGAAACATCGCATAGATGCGCTCGCGGTCGGCCTCGATGCCGTCGTCCTTGCGCAAATAAGCGCCGAGCCTGAGATTGTCGGCGACACTGAGCGGGCCGAATATCTGGCGCCCCTCGGGCGACTGGGTGATGCCGAGGCCGACGCGCTTGTGCGGCGCCAGCTTGTCGATGCGTTGGCCGAGAAACCGGATTTCTCCGCCGGACACCGGCTGCACGCCGGACAGCGCCCGCAGCAGCGTTGTCTTGCCGGCGCCGTTGGAGCCGATCAGCGCGACGACTTCGCCGGCACGCACCTCGAGGCCGATGCCTTTGAGGACGTCGATCCGGCCGTAGCCGCTGTGCAGGTCCTTCACTTCAAGCACGCGCCGCCTCCCGCGCGCCGTGGCGTCCGAGATAGGCTTCCGCCACCAGCGGATTGTGCCGCACCTCGTCGGGCGTGCCTTCGACCAGCATCCGGCCCTGATTGAGCACCAGGATGCGATGCGAGATCTTCATCACCAGCTTCATGTCGTGTTCGACCAGCACCACCGCGATGCCCTGGTCGGCGACGCGGCAGATCAGGCGGTCGATTTCCTCGGTCTCGACCGAATTGCACCCGGCTGCCGGCTCGTCGAGCAGCAGCACCCGCGGTTCGGCGGCGAGCGCGCGGGCGATTTCCAGCCGCTTGCTCGCGCCATACGACAACGAGCCCGCCGCGACGTCGGCGACGTCGCTTAGGCCGACCTGATCGAGCAGCGTGAGCGCTGCCGCGCGGGTGGCGCGGTTCTGCCGCGTCACCGAGGGCAGGCGCAGTAGATCGGCAAACAGGCTGCAGCGCTCCTGCAGATGCCGCCCGACCATCACGTTCTCGGCGGCGGTCATGCGGTGGAAGATCTGCAGGTTCTGGAAGGTGCGCGACAGCCCACGGGTGGCGAGTTCGTCCGGCGGCAGGCCGGTGACGTCGCGGCCGTCCAGCTCGATCCGGCCGTGATCGGCGGCGTACATACCGGAGACGACATTGAACAGCGTGGTCTTGCCGGCGCCGTTCGGGCCGATGATCGACAGGATTTCGCCGGGCGCCACTGCAAAGCCGACGCCGTCGATCGCTTTGACGCCGCCGAATGCGATGCCGACATCGCTGACCTTCAGAAGCGTCATCGCCGCGCCCTCCTGGTCAGCTTTGCCAGCATCGGCACCATGCCGTCGCGCATGAAGATCATCGACACGATGATGATCAGGCCGAGCAGGAAATGCTCGTAGTCCTGAAACACCGTCAGCAGCTGCGGCAGCACCACCAGCACCGCGGCGCCGACGATGCTGCCGACGATCGAGCCGAGGCCGCCGAGCACCACCATCGTCACCAGCTCGACCGAATGCAGGAAGCCCGCCTGATCCGGATTGACGAAGCCGTTCATCATTGCCAGCGCCGAGCCGGCGATCGAGGCGTACACCGCCGCGATGACGAAGGCCTGCAGCTTGAAGCGTTCGACATGCACGCCAGCGGTGCGCGCGGCGATCTCGCTGTCGTGCAGCGCCCGGAAGGCACGTCCGGTGGGCGTGTCGTCGAGGTTGAGCGCGAACCAGGTGCCAATCAGCAGCAGCCCCGCCGTGATCCAGTACCAGGTGTTCGAGCCGGAGACGCGCCAGCCGAACAGACTGAGCTTCGGCACCGGCATGCCATCAGGCCCCCCGGTCCAACCGCTTTCGGTGGTAATCACCATCGCTACCAGCACGCCAAGCCCGAGCGTGGCGATGGCGAGGTAATGCCCCTTCAGCCGCAGGATGGGGCGGCCGACCAGAAAGGCGAGCAGGGCGGAGAGCACAGCGCCGACCAGCACCGCAAGTAGCGCGTTGAGGCCTAAATGCGCCGGCCCAATCGCCACCGCATAAGCGCCGATGCCGAAGAAGCCGGCATGGCCGAGGCTGACCTGGCCGGCCTTGCCCATCAGAATGTTGAGCCCGATCGCCGCAAGCGCCGACACCCAGACCAGCGAGGCGACCCGAAAGTAATAGCTCGATGGAAACAGCAGCGGCAGCACCGCCATCACGACGGCGAGCGTGACCAGAATGACGGACCGGCGTCCGAACAGGTTCAGCATCACTCAAACCCGCTCGACGGTGCGACGGCCGACCAGCCCCTGCGGCGAGACGAACAGCACGGCGAGGATGACGATGAAGGCAATGGCGTCCTTATAGGTCGATGACACGTAGCCGGCGCCGAACGATTCCAGCAGGCCCAGCAACAGGCCGCCGATCACTGCGCCGAGCGGATTGCCCATGCCGCCGAGCATCGCGGCCGCAAAGCCTTTCAGCGCCAGCAGCGTGCCGACGTCGTAGCTGGTCAGGGTGATCGGCGTGATCAGGATTCCGGCGATGGCGCCGATCGCGGCCGAGCCGCCGAAGGCCAGCGCCATCACGGTGGCAACGTTGACGCCGACCAGCCGCGCCGCGAGCCGGTTGGCGGCGGTGGCGACCACCGCCTTTCCGATCAGCGTCCGCTCCATCACGTAGTACAGCGTCAGCACCACCAGCGCTGCGCCGCCGAGCACCCACAGGCTCTGCGGCTGAATCACCGCACCGAAGAGGTGGATCGGCGTGTCGCCGGAGAAGGCGGGCAACTTGTGAAATTGCTTATCGAACACGATCTGGGCCGCGCCGCGCAGCAGGATCGAGGCGCCGATGGTGATGATAATCAGCGACACCGCGGAGGCGCCGCGCGCGGGCGCAATCGCCAGCCAATACAGCAACAGCCCGACCACCACGGCGACGATCACCGCCAGCAGAGCTGCCAGCGGTAGCGGCACGCCAGCCGCGTACGCAAACACGGTGACCATGCCGCCGAGCATGACGAATTCGCCCTGGGCGAAATTGACGACGTCGGAGGCGTGATAGACCAGCGTGAAGCCGAGCGCGACCAGCGCATACACCGCTCCGACCGTCAGCCCCGAGATCAAGAATTGAAGCAGTTCGGACATGGCGCGGGAGTGACTTTCAGATCGATGGAACGCGCGGCAGATCGCCCAGAGCTCTCGTCATTCCGGGGCGCGTGTGAAACGCGCGAACCCGGAATCCAGAAGTTGTTAGGTCGAGAATCCGAGTTCGCGGACGGGTGCCCGCGCCCCCGGAATGACATCCGACTTTGCTCAGCTTCCCGGCGCTACCAGCATCCAATCGCCGTTCTTGACCTCGAGCATCCGGAACGCCGACAGGTCGAGGCCGAGGTGATCGGTCGGCGACATGGTGACGATGCCGCCGGTGCCGACGAAGCCCTTGGTGGCTTCGATCTCGTCGCGCACCTTCTTCGGATCAGCCGACTTCGCCCGCTTCATCGCATCCACTAGGATGTAGAGGCCGTCATAAGCGTGACCGCCGAAGGTCGAGACCGGCTGCTTGGTGGTGTCTTCGTAGGCCGCCTTGTACTCGGTCACGATCTTCTTCTGCGGATCGTTGTCCGGCAGCTTGTCGGCAACGAGCAGCGCGGCGGCGGGCAGCCGCACGCCTTCAGCTGCGGGTCCGGCGAGCTCGATGAAGCTCTTCGAGGCGACGCCGTGGCTCTGATAGAACGGCGTCGACGACATGCCGAGCTGCGCGTAGTTGCGGGTGACGATCGCCGGGCCCTGGCCGAAGCCGGGATTGACCACCGCCTCGACGCCCGAAGCTGCCTTGATCTTGGTGAGCTGTGCCGTCATGTCGCTGTCGCGCGGGCCGTAGGTTTCTTCGGCCACGATGCTGACACCGTAGTTCGGCGCGACCTTCAGGCACTGCGCCCGCATCGACGAACCAAAGCCGTCGGTGCCGGAGATCATCGCCACCTTGGTGAATTTGCGCGCCTTGATGTTCTCGAAGATCTTCTCGCACGCCATCTTGTCGGTGTGCGGGGTCTTGAACACGTATTTGCGGACAGGATCAATGATTTCGACCGCGCCGGCAAACGAGATGAACGGGATCTGTGCTTCCTCGAACACCGGGATCATCGCCATCGTGGTGCCGGTGGTCGAGCCGCCGATCATCGCCACCACCTTGTCGTCCTCGACCAAGCGGGTGGCGAAAGTGCGCGCCTTGTTGGCGTCGCCGCCGTCGTCATAGACGACGAGTTCGATCTTCTTGCCGTCGACGCCGCCCGCGGCGTTGATCTTGTCGACATACATCTTCAGCGTCTTGTCCTCGGGATCGCCGAGGAACGACGCGGGGCCGGTGATCGACAGCACCGAGCCGAGCTTGATGGTGGATTGCGCCAATGCGCCGTGCATCAGCGAGAAGCTGGACAGCGCCAAAGCCGTCGCGCCGACGGCAACGCTGCGCAGGACATGCGTGTAGCGAGACATGAATCTGTTTCCTCCGTTGCAGGCTGCGCTTCTTGCGAGCGTCTTGGCCTGATCCAATCCCGGTGCCTTGTATACGACGCCGACCGCGCCGATCGCACCTTATGCTTTCTGCTGATCGTAAAGCTTAACCGAACGGTCGGTCAATAGTGTTGCGCAAGCGCGCGCCACCGCGGCCGCTGGTGCGGCGCGATCAGCAAGCAGGATGGAGATCGGAGAGGCGGGTGCCGTGCGGCAGCGGCCGGCGCTACAAAAATCAGCAGCGCCGGCGGCGTAACTACGCGTCGCCGCGGCCGACGCTGTGATAGTCGAAGCCGTGCTCGGCCATTTCGGCGGGGCGGTAGATGTTGCGCAGGTCGACGACGATCGGCTGGGCCATTGCGGCTTTCAGCCGCGGCAGATCGAGCGCGCGGAATTGCACCCACTCCGTGACGATCACCAGCGCGTCGGCGCCCTTGGCGCAGTCGTAGGCGTCTTCACAATAGGTGATATCCGGCAGCTCCGCCTTGGCCTGCGCCATGCCGGCGGGATCGAACGCCTTCACCTTGGCGCCCATGTCGGTGAGGCCGGTGACGAGTGGGATCGACGGCGCCTCACGCATGTCGTCGGTATCCGGCTTGAAGGTCAGGCCGAGCACCGCGATGGTCTTGCCGCGCATGTTGCCGCCGAGCGCGTGCGAGACCTTGCGGGCCATTGCGCGCTTGCGGTTGTCGTTGACGGCGAGGACGGCCTCGACGATCCGTACTGGCACGTCGTGGTCATGGGCGGTCTGTACCAGCGCGCGGGTGTCCTTGGGAAAGCACGAGCCGCCGAAGCCGGGGCCGGCGTGGAGGAATTTGGAGCCGATCCGATTGTCCATGCCGATACCGCGAGCGACATCCTGGACGTCGGCGCCGACCCTCTCGGCGAGGTCGGCCATCTCGTTGATGAAGGTAATCTTGGTCGCCAGGAACGCGTTGGCGGCATATTTGATCAGCTCGGCTGTGCGCCGCGCGGTGTACATCAGCGGGCCCTGGTTCAGCGACAGCGGGCGGTAGATCTCGCCCAGCACCTTGCGGGCGCGTTCGTCATTGGTGCCGATGACGATCCGGTCCGGGAACTTAAAGTCGCGGATCGCGGCGCCTTCACGCAGGAATTCGGGGTTCGAGGCGACCGCCGCGTCGGCAGTGGGATTGGTCTCGCGGATCAGCCGCTCGACCTCGTCGCCGGTGCCAACCGGGACCGTCGACTTGGTCACCACGACCGTGAATCCCTTCAGGGCGGCGGCGATTTCCTTTGCGGCCGCATACACATAGGATAAGTCGGCATGACCGTCGCCGCGCCGCGACGGAGTCCCAACGGCGATGAACACCGCGTCCGCTTCGCCCACCGGGGCGGTCAGGTCGGTGGTGAAGTCGAGCCGCCCGGCCTTGACGTTGGCTGCGACCAGCTCGTCAAGTCCTGGTTCGTAAATGGGAATTTCGCCCCGATGCAGGGCCGCGATCTTGCCGGCATCCTTGTCGACGCAGGTCACCCGGTGGCCGAAGTCCGCAAAGCAGGCCCCAGACACCAGCCCCACATAACCCGTCCCGATCATCGTGATGCGCATCGCTCAATCCGTTCCGTAAGGCTACCCGGCCATGCCAGGGTTCGCCCGCCTCTTAGCAGATGGATTGCTGTTTCCCAATGACAGACTATTAGGTGCTTAATCGGATTTGCACCGATTTATCGATGGTACTCATCTCATCGTCGCCCTTCCGGCGGTGGGAAATGCGTGCTATGGGACTTCGTCGAAGTGGAGCTGCCCACCCCGCCGTTGCATGAATAACGACCAGCTTCTCAACCGGATATCGGACTATTGCCGTCAGGCCGGGATGGCCGAGACGACGTTTGGCCGTCGTGCGGTCAACGACGGCAAGCTGGTGTACCGGCTGCGCGAGGGCAAACGCATCACCTTGGACACTCTGGAGCGGATTGAGGCGTTTGTTGCTGCTGGGCTGGGCGTTGCGCCGCCGCCGCGGGGGCTGGTGGTGCCGCTGGAGCGGCGGGACCCGCGCAGCAACTTCCGGTTTTTCGAGAACCGCCAGAAATATCTATTGTTTGTCCACACTTGCGGGGAAAAGCGGGTGGTGGCGGACCGCGTCGCGCTGGAGCTCGCGAACATCCACCCCCGCCCGCCCGCGCTGCGCGTGTTCGATGCGGGGTGCGGGGATGGCACGGTTCTGGCGCGCGTGTTGCGCGCGATGCATGGGCGGTTCCCCCAGATACCGTTCTACGTCTCCGGCAAGGAGCTCAGCGTCGAGGACCTGCGGCTGACGCTCGACAAGGTGCCGGACCGGCTGTTCGAGCACCCCGCCTCGGTGTTCGTGTTCACCAACATGAACTACGCCGAAGCGCCCTGGCTGACCCCGGCGTCCTCCGCGGCCGCCGCCGGGATGATCTGGCACGAGGTGGCGCTGCGCGGGGGCTCTTCGGGCGAGTTCGAGACCCAGATCGCCGAGCTGGCGCCGTTCCTGCAGGACAATTGGCGCGCCAATGTCAGTCCCCGCACCGGGATGCCGGTGTACGAGCGCCCGGTCGCGATCGTGCTGTACCGCGAGGACCACCGCTTTCTGCTCGACGCGGTGATCCCGCGCGCCGGCCGCACCGAGGCCAATTTCGACCTGATCATCGCCTCGCAGCCCTACCGGGCGAAATCATCCGTCAACTTCCGGGCCAAGCGGATCATCGCGCCGCTGGCCCGCGCGCTGCGCCCCGGCGGCCGGCTGATCGGCATCCATTCCCACGGCCACGATCCCGGATTGGAAATCGTCCAATCGATCTGGCCGGACGAGAACCCGTTCTCGGTCAGCCGCCACGAATTGTTGCGCGCGGTCAAATACGAGCTCGGCTCGGCTGGTAGAGACCTGAACTTCAATGCCTACGCCGATAACCGCTCGATCTTTCGCTACGATATGGAGGCTTTGCCCAATGAGGTCACCGGACCGATCGGCAATTCGACGGCCTTTGCAGCATGGAATGCCGCGGTGTATGTCGCGCAGATCGAGGACGACCGGCTCACGGAAGTGACCCGGGACGGCCAGTACTTGGAAGCCACCAGAGAAGTTCTGCGCAAGCACAGCGGTCTCTGGTTCAACGACGAATCCTACGTCATCTCGCGCAGGCGCGACTGACACTCTCAGGATAGGTATCTTTCACGAAAACACCGCCGGGGTCCGGCGGACAAGGGGTTGGTGATGCGCGCGTCTTATATGTTCACGAGTGAGTCCGTGTCCGAAGGCCATCCGGACAAGGTCTGCGACCGGATTTCCGACGAGATCGTCGATCTGTTCTACCGCGAAGGGCCGAAGGCCGGGATCGATCCGTGGGCGATCCGTGCCGCCTGCGAAACGCTCGCGACCACCAACAAGGTGGTGATCGCCGGTGAGACCCGCGGCCCGGCCTCGGTCACCAACGAGCAGATCGAACACGTCGTCCGCGAAGCCATCAAGGACATCGGCTACGAGCAGGACGGCTTCCACTGGAAGACCTGCGATATCGAGATCCTGCTGCATCCGCAGTCGGCCGACATCGCGCAGGGCGTCGACGCGCTGCAGCCCGGCACCAACAAGGAAGAGGGCGCCGGCGACCAGGGCATCATGTTCGGCTACGCCACCAACGAAACCCCGGACCTGATGCCGGCGCCGATCTTCTACGCCCACAAGATCCTGCGGCTGATCTCGGAAGCCCGCCACTCCGGCAAGGAGAAGGTGCTCGGCCCGGACAGCAAGAGCCAGGTGACGATCCAGTACGAGAACGGCAAGCCGCAATACGTCCGCGAGATCGTGGTGTCGCATCAGCACCTCGTCGAGGATCTGACCTCGAACCAGGTTCGCGACTGTGTCGAGCCGTATGTGCGCCAGGCGCTGCCCGCCGGCTGGATCACCGACAAGACGATCTGGCACATCAACCCGACCGGCAAGTTCTTCATCGGCGGCCCGGATGGTGACTCCGGGCTGACCGGCCGCAAGATCATCGTCGATACTTACGGCGGCGCGGCCCCGCATGGCGGCGGTGCGTTCTCCGGCAAGGACCCGACCAAGGTCGACCGCTCGGCCGCTTATGCGGCGCGCTACCTCGCCAAGAACGTCGTCGCCGCCGGCCTCGCCGACAAGTGCACCCTGCAGCTCGCTTACGCGATCGGCGTGGCGCGCCCGCTGTCGATCTACATCGACACCCACGGCACCGGAAAGGTCGCCGAGGACAAGCTCGAGACCATCGTGGCCGAGGTGATGGACCTGACCCCGCGCGGCATCCGCACCCACCTCGACCTCAACAAGCCGATCTACGCCCGGACCTCGTCCTACGGCCATTTCGGCCGCACCCCGGACGCCGACGGCGGCTTCTCCTGGGAGAAGACCGATCTTGCCGACGCCATGAAGCGTGCGGTGTAACTAGAGCGATACCACCGTCTCTAACCTCTCCCCGCGCGCGGGGAGAGGTCGGGTCGCCGTATAGCGGCGATCCGGGTGAGGGGGCCTCTCACCGAGGCCGAGCCTCGCGGCTGCCTCTCGCCCCGGCCCTCTTCCCGCAACAGCGGGGCGAGGGAGACGAGGCGCACTGCCTCAAACTGCCCGATTCAGTTCGTAGTGCTCAGTTCGACTGACACAGACATCAGGAAACCCATCCGCATGACCGCCAAGTTCACCGATTACATCGTCAAGGACATCGGCCTCGCCGAGTTCGGCCGCAAGGAGATCTCGCTGGCCGAGACCGAAATGCCCGGCCTGATGGCGACCCGCGAGGAATACGGCCCGAAGCAGCCGCTGAAGGGCGCGCGGATCGCCGGCTCGCTGCACATGACGATCCAGACCGCGGTGCTGATCGAGACGCTGGTGGCGCTCGGCGCCGACGTCCGCTGGGTGTCGTGCAACATCTACTCGACCCAGGATCACGCCGCCGCCGCGATCGCGGCTGCCGGAATCCCGGTGTTCGCCGTCAAGGGCGAGACGCTGAAGGATTACTGGGACTACACCGCCAAGCTGTTCGACTGGTCGGACGGCGGCACCCCGAACATGATCCTCGACGACGGCGGCGACGCCACCATGTTCGTGCATCAGGGCCTGCGCGCCGAGAACGGCGACACCGTGTTCCTCGATCAGCACAATTCGGAAGAGGAAGAGATCTTCTTCGCGCTGATCAAGCGCATCCTCAAAGAGAAGCCGAAGGGCTACTTCGCCACGCTCGCCAAGAACATCAAGGGCGTGTCGGAAGAGACCACCACGGGCGTGCATCGTCTGTACGACATGGAGAAGGCCGGCAAGCTGCTGTTCCCGGCGATCAACGTCAACGACTCGGTCACCAAGTCGAAGTTCGACAACCTCTATGGCTGCCGTGAATCGCTCGTCGACGGCATCCGCCGCGGCACCGACGTGATGATGTCCGGCAAGGTCGCGATGGTGGCCGGCTTCGGCGACGTCGGCAAGGGCTCGGCGGCGTCGCTGCGCCAGGCCGGCGCCCGCGTCATGGTGTCGGAAGTCGATCCGATCTGCGCGCTGCAGGCGGCGATGGAAGGCTATCAGGTGGTGACCATGGAAGACGCGGCGCCGATCGCCGACATCTTCGTCACCGCCACCGGCAACAAGGACATCATCACGATCGAGCACATGCGCGCGATGAAGGATCGCGCCATCGTTTGCAACATCGGTCACTTCGACAACGAAATTCAGATCGCGCATCTGAAGAACCTGAAGTGGGACAACATCAAGCCGCAGGTCGATGAGATCACCTTCCCGGACGGCAAGCGCATCGTGCTGCTGTCGGAAGGCCGCCTCGTCAACCTCGGCAACGCCACCGGCCATCCGTCCTTCGTGATGTCGGCGTCGTTCACCAACCAGACGCTGGCGCAGATCGAGCTGTTCCAGAACCAGGGCAAGTACGAGAAGAAGGTCTACGTGCTGCCGAAGACGCTGGACGAAAAGGTCGCCCGCCTGCACCTCGCCAAGATCGGCGTCAAGCTCACCGAGCTGCGCAAGGACCAGGCCGACTACATCGGCGTCAAGGTCGAAGGCCCGTTCAAGGCGGATCACTATCGGTACTGATAGTTAAAGTCGTCATGGCCGGGCTTGACCCGGCCATCCAGCAGAAAATAGAGGAGCCCCGGAGCAATCCGGGGCTTTGACTTTTAACTAATTACTTTCCACCAGTTCTTGCTTTCCCCTCAGTTCGGCTAGCCTCCTTCTGGGGAGTCTAGTGCTCGGGGTGTCGATTCTCCTATCGAGCTGCCGTCCCAAATGTCTAAGCGAGATGGAGAAAACGTAACACCATCGCCCAGTCTGGGAGTAAACTGCTCGCTGGGTGTGAAGCTGTACTTTCCATCCTTGCCCCTGAGGACGGTCTCAAGCTTGGAACGCCATTGCATGATGGGGTAGCGCTGATCTGGTGCAGCGAGGCGATCTGCCTTGCCGGATAGTGTGCCACGAAGATACCGAATGAGATTAATTGGACCCCGCGGTTCGTCGATGCTTCGCAATCGGGCTTTTAGGTCTTCATCAATGCCTAGCGTGTCGATAATTGCTTGGCGCAAGTACCGAGCTGTTCGAACGATGACGTCGCGCGCAGGATGACGCATGTCATTGTAGTCAAGGAATCCATGCTCAAAGCCGTCGCTCACAGCTTTAGCTTTGTTGTAGGTTTCTTGATCTTGAAGGAAAATTAGCCGCCGCCTCACTTCGGCATCTAGCTGTTTCCTATCTATCTTCCACTCTTGAATAAGCTGATCTTCACGAAGGCCATGAACAGCAAGATGTTGCCGCAGTGCGGCCTTTGTGAGTGACTCTATGCCCATATACAAATGGGCCAAACATTGGATCTCGTTTCCTGGATTCCATAGGCTCAATGCAATGCTATATTGTCCAACGGCCCGCCTCAATCTTGCAAGGTCAGAATGGGCCGCTAGCGCTCTGCTCACGGCCGTGGCGTCCGTCGCGTTTATCCGACGATTTGGCACCGCACGAAGCGGTGGATCCGGAACGAAGATTTGCAAGAAATCATGTTCGTCATCGTCTAGGGAGGCGTCGAACACCAGCTCTGGATGCAGTGCTCCGAGGTCGGCATTCGCGACGAGGGAAAGAATGTCACTCCCGACTCTGGCAGCATTTGCGAATCGTTCGGCTGCGTCTTCCAAGCTATGAGCTAAGCCCCGCCCCTCTGCACAGAGTTTTTGCGGAACTGGGATTTCATAGTTTCCGCCGTATTCGGTCCAAAACGTCACGCTGAATGTGCCGGGCTCGCCTTCAAAATTCATAACGATCTGCTGACCAGCCTCAAAAATAGCGCTGGCAGATGATTTGCAGACAACGATGGTGTGGCGAGGTTTTTGCTCTTTCGGAATATCAGGTGCTGCCATAATAATCGCCAGTGGATGCAGGAGAAGGGTGATTAGAATTCATTAGTGGAAGAGGTCGTTTATGATCGACGTCTCGTGCAGCCCGTAGGGCGGATTAGCGCAGCGTAATCCGCCATTGCTCCGAGATGAGGCCTGTGACTGTGCGGCGGGTTACGCCTTCGGCTAAGCCGCTCTACGAATTAACCATTCCCATGCGCTCCTTCTCTCCGGGGCAATCTAGCGACTTGCCTATTGAGCGTACGAATCAACCATGAGACTAGGTAAACGAGCGCCATACCGGCCTCTGTTGAAAATAAGACGCCACCACAAAACATAAACGCCATCAGACAAACAAATCCTCCCGGAAATGCAATCGAGAGCGACCGAAGCGAATCGACCGACATTGCCATTTCGAAATTCAACGACGCGAATGTCGCAAACGGCCCAAGCATTAGCGCGGCAAAGATAAACGACAGAGTCGACCGCCCGCCAGACTTCCACGCTTCAAGCCTCTCGCCGGCAATTCGAATTGCATCACTCGAAAACACTCCAGTCAGCACTCGAACAACCCCCAGGAACACAATAATTGCAACGACGACGTCAAAAGTCGCAAAAAGCACCTCGATGTGCCCGTGGTCCAGGCGCCCCGCCATGAACTGGCGTTGCTTCCATAGCAATCGCGGAAAACCCAAATTGATCGCGGTAGGCTGGAAAATGCGCGCAGACGCCGCCACTACAGAAAACACCACGACAACACCGAATGGCGAAAGAACCAGCGCCTTTGTACAAAGGCGATGGACAAACTCTAATTGCTCAGCGCACCACGATTTCCGGCGTATTTGACGCGCATCTTCCTCGTGCATTCTGCCCCCCAACCCCGATGCTCGTTTTCCGCACGTCTACCAGCCCGTAGGGCGGATTAGCGCAGCGTAATCCGCCATTGCCTTAAGGCAAGCCGCTGCCGCTGTTCGGCGGGTTACGCCTTCGCTAACTCGCCCTGCCGCCAAACGGATCAATCAGGGCTGCGCTTGTCGGCGCGCGAAGTTCGACACGTTGCGCGTCACGACCGGAGCGGATCAACCAGGAATTTCAGCGATCGAGATCGCGGCTTCGCACGGCGCCGCGCGAAAATTCTCCATCGTCTTTCGGCATCGACAGCAGTAGTTCGGAGAACGACGGCGCCGGCGTGTGTTCGAGTCGCCGCAGCCGCTCGAACTCCGCCACGTCCATCACGAGGACGGCAGGCTCGCCGTGCTTGGTGACCGTCTGCGGATTGCGCCGCGCGGCCTCGACCAGCTCGCTGAAGCGGTTCTTCGCATCCTGCATCGACCAACGGTGCTCTATCATCTGCGTGGTTCTTTGGAGCTAGGATTGCGAGCCAGAGTGCGCAGCGGAACGATTGCGGTCAAGTCGTGGGCAGGAGCCATCCGTATTGGTGGAATAGCCCGCCGCCTATGGGCTTCCGCCCCTTCCCGCCGAGCTATGCGCCTTGAATTGGCGGACATTCAGATCATAGGCTGGGGCCGACCAATTCATCTACGCGCGCCCCGACGATCAGATTCATTCCCGCGCTCCGAAAAGTAGGCCGCCAATTCGCGGTCGGCTTCAAACGGGAAGGTTTGCTTCGAAAGCTCGTAAGCCAGAATGCGGTCGAGGCGGAAGACTCGGAAGGCGCCGCGGTGATTGCACCACGCAATCAGCAGCCAGCCGGCATGAAACGCGCGGAGCCCGAGCGGGCGGACGTCGCGGGTGGATCGGCCTCCATCCTCGGCCGCATAGTCCAGCTTGATGATGCGGCGCTCCCGAATGGCGCGGCGGATCGAACCGGTGAAGGGCGGGGCTTTGCGGTGCGGCAGCTCGCGCGCCAACAGATGCCGCTGCGATGGCGCCGGAGTCGGTTGGGCGCCCCAGGTCGCGTCGATCTTGGCGCGTGCGCTGGCGGCTGCCTGCGCGAGGTCGTCATCGCCGATCCACTCCACCAGCGACAGGCCGAGTGACACCGCGTCGAGCTGATCATGGCTGAGGGTCAGCGCCGGCAGGTGCACGTCCCCGCGCAGCATGTAACCCAGGCCCGCTTGGCCATCGATCGGGAGTCCCTGCGCCTGCAAGGCCGCAATATCGCGGTACACGGTGCGAACGGAGACCTCCAGTTGCTCGGCCAATTGCTCCGCAACAACCAGTTTCCCGCCCTTCAGCCGCGCGATCAAATCCAGCAGTCGATCTGCCCGTCGCACCGTCGCCTCCTGACACCACGCTGTCAGGAGCCATCCTATAGCGAATATCCGTCGCGTGCAGTTGCCGGGTCGTCTTTCAGCCCGGGCGAAGCGCCTTCCAAAGGAGAGTCTTCGATGACGCATCGGGTGGGACAGTTCAGGGACATGATTGAAGGCCGCCGGCCCGCACCACCCGCCGCGCAGCTATTGGGTTGGAAGCTGCTAGCCATCGATCCGGCAGTGGGGAGCATTGAGGTCGAGTTTCTGGCAACCGAATCCTTCCTCAATCCGGCCGGATCGGTCCAAGGCGGCCTTCTAGGCGCGATGCTCGACGATACGGTTGGACCGGCGGCGATGGCCTTTCTTGGCGGCGACCGGATGGCGCAGACCCTGGAGCTGAAGGTGAGCTTCATGCGGCCCGCAAGGCCCGGACGACTCGTCGGCCGAGGTCGAGTGGTGCACAGCGGTCGCGAAATCCTGTTCCTCGAAGGGGAGCTACGCGATTCCGATCAAAGGCTGATCGCGACCGCCACGGCCACCGCGAGAGCGGTTGCGGTGCACAGCGGCCCTCAGCAGACGAAGCTTGCTTGAAGATGCGTGGCCCGGCTGAGCGCGGCGGCACGCGGCATTGAATCGCTCGCTCACGCGGATATCGCTCGCTTTATCCAAGCTGCCGCTCACCGCCACCTGTTCACCACCCAGATCGCCCCCCACGCTCCGGCCAGCGTGACGATCATCGCGCCCGCGAGTGCGGTGGCCATCACCGGGCCGCCGGCGGCGGCGAGGGAGGAGGAGCCCTGCACGAACGGGGCGAGCAGCATGGTCACGGCCATGCCGCCGAGCGGCGCGGCGAGGAAGGCGCCGGTGAGTGCGACGGCGATGCTGACGATCCAGCCGAGCGGGCCGCGGCGGCTGGTTCGGGCATCGTGGATGCCGACCGCTAACGCGCCGAGCAGGAAGGCCAGCGCGATCAGCATCGGCCCGCCGACGCTGCTCTGCGGGATCGCGCCGGTCGCTTGCAGAAACAGGATGCCGATCACGGCACTCAGCATGATGATGGGCATGCGGCGCGTCCTCGCTGCTGGGCGGCGCCGAGAAGCTCGCGGCGGCCCATCGGCATGATCAAGATGGGGGGCGCGGAGCCGCTTGCGGCGGCGTCCGTCGGCTTTCCCCTTTGTCCGGGAAGCGGGCTTGTAAGTTCAACGCGCTGCGTTCAGGATGATCGCCCGGCCCCTGGCCTGTTTGTCCGGCGCGATCGGCGCTCAGGCCGCGCGGCCTGACGGCGCCGCAGCCACGCGATCGGTTCGGCTGCGATGCTGCAGCCACAGCAACGCCCCGCCGAACAGCGGGATGATGATGTCGGTGTAGAACACCACCCCGGCGTTGCCCGGCGCGAAGTTGTGCTGGGTCACCATCTGATAGATGTGTCCGGCCGCGGCGCCGAGTGAAAACAGTCCGGGGCCTACGATCGCAGCGAGGCGGAGGTCGAAGCTGCGGAAGGCGGCGAGGAAGCCGACGGCGGAAAACCCGAGACTCGCGGTAGCGACTTCGAACTGGAACGGACTGTCGGCCCAGCCGATGAACGCCGCCGACATCTTGCCGAAGAAGCCGTGCATCACGAAGTTGTAGAAGTAACAGACGCCGATCGACCAGAACAGGTGCCAGGCCAGCAGCCGGTCGATCACGTCCGGGAATCGCAGCAGCTTCGGCGCGTGCGCGATCGCGACCAGCGCGAACAGCAGGCCGATGACGAGGAAGCTCAGCGAAAAGTTCGACAGCACGAACACGATCGTCGTCTTGATCACTTCCGCCATGCCTCGTTCTCCGTTCGGTGATGAGCCCCGCGGCCGCGTAGCTGACGCGGTGGATCGGGGCGATGCTAGCACTCATTCGGACCACAGCCATCAAGCGCGACGACCCGCCGAACGATCACGGGGCGAGTGCGCGTTGCTACGCGGGGAACCTTTCGACGTGGAGTTCGGCGGACCGTTATGATTGCCTCGTCGACTATCGCGCGTGGCGTACGGCGGAGATGATTTTTCGCAGTGCGGGATTAGGTTCACACGCTGTTTTAAACGCAGTTCGATCAAGACAACCCGGCGGGTTCGTGTCTATAACCGGTGCGCGGCCGTCCACGCGGAGTGGCTGCCAACGACGCCAAGAAACGCAACCAAGAAAAGCACGAGGAGCACGCCCGCATGCAGACGGCCTACGTCCCCCGCCAGACCCCTTACACGCTCGCGCCCGAAGACACGCTCAACGATCTGCGGATGAGCGAATCCGTCCGGCCGCTCTATGACCATGTGAAGAAGTTCATCGCCGACGTCGTCGAGCCGATGCAGCACGAGTTCGAGATCGCCGAAGCGAAGAATCCGAACCGCTGGTCGTTCAGCCAGGAGCAACTCGATCTGCTGGCGAAAGCCAAGGCGAAGGCCAAGGAGCAGGGGCTGTGGAACTTCTTCCTGCCCGACGCCGAGACCGGCGAAGGCCTCAACAATCTCGACTACGCCTACATCGCGGCCGAACTCGGCAAGGCGCCGCTCGCCTCCGAAGTGATGAACTGCTCGGCGCCCGACACCGGCAACATGGAAGTGCTGGAGCGCGTCGGCACCCCTGAGCAGAAAGAGAAGTGGCTGAAGCCGCTGCTCAACGGCGAGATCCGCTCGGCCTATGTGATGACCGAGCCGAACGTCGCTTCGTCCGACGCCAAGAACGTCTCGACCTCGGCCGTGCTCGACGGCAACGAGTGGGTGATCAACGGCGAGAAGTACTACATCTCCGGTCTCGGCGATCCGCGCTGCAAGATCATGATCGTGATGGTCAAGACCGATCCGACCGCCGCGCCGAGCAAGCAGCAGTCGCAGATCCTGGTGCCCGTCGACACGCCCGGCGTCGAAGTGCTCGGCCCGATGCACGTGTTCGGCCACGACCACGCGCCGCGCGGCCACATGCACATGCGCTTCAACAATGTCCGGGTGCCGAAGGAGAACATCCTGCTCGGCGAAGGCCGCGGCTTCGAGATCTCGCAGCTTCGGCTCGGCCCCGGCCGCATCCATCACTGCATGCGCACCATCGGCAAGGCCGAGAAGGCGCTCGACCTGATGGTGGCCCGCGGCCTGACCCGCGAGGCGTTCGGCAAGAAGCTGGCGCATCTCGGCGGCAACCTGCAGATCATCGCTCAGGCGCGCTGCGAGATCGAAGCGATGCGGCTGATGGTGCTGAAGGCTGCCAAGGCGATGGACGTGCTCGGCAACAAGGAAGCGCGCGTCTGGGTCAGCATGGTCAAGGCGATGGTGCCGGAGCGCGCCTGCAAGATCATCGACCAGGCGATCCAGATGCACGGCGCCACCGGCATCTCGCAGTGGACCCCGCTCGCCGAGATGTACACCGACGTTCGCCACCTCCGCTTCGCCGACGGTCCGGACGAAGTGCACTGGATGGTTGTCGGCCGCCATGAGCTGACGCTGTAAGCGATCGCTATCAGCTTGACGACATCAGGGCCGGGGGCATTGTCCCCGGCCTTATTATTTGCGGGATGGCCGGCGCGAGGCCGGCGTCACGCTCCGCAGGCGCCTCAGCGAAACTTCTTCTTCGCCTTCTTCTTGAACGGCGGGTTCTTGGCCGACGGATCGGCGCGGCGGGCCTTGCTGACGTAAGCCGGCTTGTCGCCCTTCGCTTTGCCTGCCTTGAACCCGTCCTTCTTGAACGGCTTGGCTTTGAAATCGCCCTCGAACGACTCCTCGCCGCGCGGCTTGAAGCCCTTGTCGTTGAAGCTCTTGTCCTTGAAGCTTTTGTCCTTGAACCGCGCCGGCTTGCCGCCGCGCGGAGCGTCGTCGTGCGGCGCGCGCTTGGTAGGACGCGGCGCGTCCTGCTCGCGCGGATCGGGCAGCGGTTCGCCGGACAGCGGCGACCACGAGTCGGGACGCTTGGCGCGGCGCGCCTCGCGATCGGGCTTGCGGTCCGCATCCGGCCGCGGCGGACGCTTGTCCTCGCGCGGCGGGATCGGCTTGGCGCCGATCAGCGGTTCGATGCGGATGTTGTCGTCGTGATCCGGCCGCTTGATCTGCGCCGCGAACGCGTCCGCGGCGGCGGGCGAGATCTCGAACTCGGTGGTGGTGTCGAGGATGCGGATCGCGCCGATGTCCTGGCGGGTGATGCCGCCGCGGCGGCAGATCATCGGCAGCAGCCAGCGCGCTTCGGCATTCTTGCGCTTGCCGATCGCGGCGCGAAACCACACGCCGCCGGCCATCGCGTGCTTCTCGCCGGCCTTGGCCGAGCGCGTCCGCGGTGCCTTGTCGCGCGCCTCGTGATCGCGCGGCTCGCGCGCGGCCTTGCCGCCGCGCTCGTCGCGGCCGCGGGCCGGCCGCTCGCCGGGATCGAGAATGTCCTCCGGCGCCGGCATCCGGGCGCGCACCACCCTGGCCAGCGCCACCGCGATCTGTTCGGGCGAGCGCTCGGCGAGTAGCGCCTGCGCCAGCGCCTGATCCTCGGCGGTCGGTTCTTCGGTGAACAGCGGGTCCTGCAGCATGCGCTGCTGATCGAGGCTGCGGATCTCGTCGGCCTGCGGCGCGGTGCCCCAGTTCGCCTCGATGCCGGCGAGCTGCAGCAGCAGCTCGGCACGCCGCCGCCGCGCCGGCGGAACTAACAGGACGCTGATGCCCTTGTTGCCGGCCCGCCCGGTGCGGCCTGAGCGGTGCTGCATCACTTCGGCGTCGTTCGGCAGCTCGGCGTGAATGACCAGGCCGAGGTTCGGCAGATCGATGCCGCGCGCTGCGACGTCGGTGGCGACGCAGACCCGGGCGCGGCCGTCGCGCAGTGCATTGAGCGCGCCGGTGCGTTCGTTCTGGGTGAGTTCGCCGGACAGCGCCACCACCGCGAAGCCGCGCTCCAGCAGTGCGGTCTGCAGATGCGTCACGGCGCTGCGGGTGTTGCAGAACACGATCGCGGTCGGGGATTCGACGTAGCGCAGCACGTTGACCACGGCGTGCTCGACGTCGCTCGGCGCGATGCGGATGGCGCGATACTCGATGTCGGCGTGGCCGCCCTCGGCGCCTTCGACCTCGATCCGCATCGCGTCGTGCTGATAGGTCTTGGCCAGCGCGATGATACCGCGCGGCAGCGTCGCCGAGAACAATAGGGTGCGGCGGGTCTCGGGCGTGGTTTCGAGGATGAACTCCATGTCCTCGCGGAAGCCGAGATCGAGCATCTCGTCGGCCTCATCGAGCACCACGGCCTTGAGCTGCGAGACGTCGAGCCGGTTGCGGCGCAGATGGTCGCACAGCCGCCCCGGCGTGCCGACGACGATGTGGGCGCCGTCCGCCAGCTCGCGCTGCTCGCGCCGCGGGTCCATGCCGCCGACGCAGGAGACGATGCGGGCGCCGGCGTGGCGATACAGCCAGCTCAGCTCGCGGTGCACCTGCAGCGCCAGTTCGCGGGTCGGCGCCACGATCAGCGCCAGCGGCGCGGCGCCGGGGGCGAACTGCTCGGCATCGCCAAGCACGTCGCGCGCGATCGCCAGCCCGTAGGCGATGGTCTTGCCGGAGCCGGTCTGCGCCGACACCAACAGGTCGCGGCCGACCGTGTCGGGCGCCAGCACCGCGCTCTGCACCGGCGTCGCCTGGAGATAATTACGCTCCGCCAAAGCTCGCGCGAGCGGCGGGGGACTGGTCGGAAATGTCACGAACGACAACCTTCTGGGCGATCACGCCGAATGGGAAATCCCGGGACCGGATCGGTCGACCGGCGGGCCTTGGACGATGCACGTCGCAACAAGCCGCCGATGATGGGAGGTTGCGCTCTTTTAGGCTAATCCTGGTCCCGGCGCCATTGGTTCCTCACCCAGGTCCGATCAGGGGCCCCAAAAGCCCCCTGTAATGGCTGCGGCGCCCCAGGATCGCCTAGCGGCGATGCGTGGCCGCCAGCTCGATAACGCGCGCGGCCTCGGTGAGGTCGGTGGTGGCGAAGCCTTCGGTCATGGCATTGCGCAGCCGCTCGAGCCGCTCGAGCGGAGCCGAGCTGTCCCGCGGCGGCGAAGCCGAGACGAGACTGGCGAGGGCCCGCAATTCCAGCATCGGCGAGCCGAGCGCGTGCGCCAGATCGGCCGCTTTCTCAAGGTCGTGGCCGCCCGCATCGTCGTGCGGGTCCGCCGCCAGCAACAGCGATCCGCGAAGCCGGTACAGCTCCGGCCCGCAAAACAGCGTCCTGTTGGCCTCTGTGATGTCGAGCGCTTCGTTTAGCAAAGCCAACGCATCCTCAACCGCACCTTCGGCACCAAGTGTCTCGGCGAGCAACATCAGCCCGTAGGGCCGGATCAGCTCGGCGCCTGTGGCGCGATAGTCGTCCAGCCCGGCTTTGATTTCGACCACGCCCGCTGCCGGGCTGTCCAGCCTGCCGATGGCCCAGCCGCGCAAGATCCGCCCCCAGGCGCTCCAGTAGGGGAAGCGATAGCTCTGGCCGATCTGAATTGCCTGCTCGGCGGCCTGGAGCGCTTCATTCGGCTCACCACGGCTCTGCCGGATCGAGGCCTCGAAGCTGAGCGCGAAGCCGAGGCTGTGGGGATGATTGAGCTGGATCGCCCGCCCCATCGCCTCTGCGCTGTCCGCGACGGCCGTATCCGGCAAACCGACGAACCACTCGGTCCAGGCGAGATTGCATTGCGCCAGAACCGCCGGATCGGAGCCATATTCGAACCGATGGTGATGATGCCGGTCGGGATCGTACAGCTGCAGCGCCTGCTTCAAAGTCTCCTTCGCGCTACCGAATTGGCCGAGATAGAACTGGGTCAGGCCAAGCGGCCGCTTGGCCTGCAGCTGAAAGCCGTCATCGCCGGCGCGGTCTGCCTGTTCGATCAAGCGCACGCCGCATTGATGCGCCTTTTCGAGCTGACCTCGCACGATGAAGAACATCATGAGCCCATAAAGGGCCCTGAACAGCAGCCGGTGCTCGCCCAGTCTCCAGCTGAGCTGATAGGCACGGGTGAAGACTTCCTCCACCTGCGGCGCGGCATTCCCCTTGATGGCGAGAAGTTGCGAGCCGCGCTCCAACTCGAGCGATAGTTCTCGCCGTGCCCGCTCGGCCGTGTCGGGTAATCGTCGAAGGATCGCAAGAGCACTGGCAAAGTGGCTGGCAGCCTCGACATTGGCCGAACGCTCGGCGGCCTTGTTGCCGGCCGCCTCCCAATGCGCGATCGCCGCTTCCGCAAGATCCGCAGCTGCATAATGCTCGGCCAGGACCTCAGGAGTTGCCGCGACGACCTCAGCGAATTGGGTGGAGATGACTTCCGCGATTCTGCGGTGCATCGATCGTCGCTCGCTTTTGAGCAGCGAGTCGTAGGCAGCCTCCTGGATCAGGGCGTGCTTGAACGAGTATTTGGCCTGAACCTGCGTTCCGTGCTGATGGATGAAGCCCTGGCGCAACAGTTCGTCGAGCTGCGCGCGGAGCGCGGGCTGACTCTCTCCGGTGACGGCCGCCAATACTTCGCTGTCGAACGTCCGGCCCAGTGTCGCGGCGACCTGCGCCAGCGGCTTTGCGATCTGAAGGCGGTCGAGCCTTGCCGCCAACGAGCCACGGAGCGTGGATGGAATGCTGTCGACAAGTGCCGTCAGTCGCACCGGATCATTATCGGCAGAAGAAGCCCCGGCGAGAACCGCTTTGGTGAGCTCTTCGATGAACAACGGAATTCCGCCCGTCTTGGCGACGATCGACGCGATGATGTCTTCCGGGACGGTCGAGGTCTCGGCAATCTGTGCGGTCAGCGCTCTTGCTTCGTTCTTGGAGAGGCGGCGCAGGCCCAGCCGGGTCACCTGCGGTCCCAGCAGCCATTCGGCCGTCAATTCCGGCCGGAACGTAAAGATGGCCATCACCCGCCAGTTCGACAGCCGCTCCACGATGTGCCGAAGCAGGGTGGTGGTGGACGCGTCTGCCCAATGCAGATCCTCGATGACGAGGACCACAGGAACGTCCTCGGATTGTCTCAGGACCCACTGCGTCAGCACTTCCAGCAAGAGTTCGCGCCGTCGGGCCGGCGGGATGTCCTTGATCGCGGCGGAAACCGGCAACTCGAGTAGCTCGGCAACCAGCGCCGCGGCCTCCGGGGTGATCGTCTCCAAGCCGACGAAGGCGCGCTGCAGATTCGCCGCCAATTCGTCGGCATCCGCCTCGCCGTCAGGTCTCACGACGCGACGGATCATCTCGATGATCGGATAGAATGCGCTGGAGCGGCTGTATGCCGAGCAGTAACAGGTCATCGGCAGAAACGCTGCCGGCTCGAGCCGGGCCTTGAATTCCCGCACCAGCCTGGTCTTGCCGGCGCCGGCTTCGGCCGTGATCTGCACGACCTGGCCTTCACCGTCCTGTGCGCGGAAGAAGCGGTCCTGTAGCAGCGCCAGTTCCTGCTGGCGCCCGATCATCTTGTGGCTTGCGGCAGGCCGTTCCCTGACCGCCTCAGTCCGCTCGCCGGAAACCTCGAACAGATGAAGCAGTTCATCGACGCCGCGCACCTGCTGCAATCCGAGATCGATGAGATCGAATCGTTCGCCGAGGAGTTGCGCGGTCTGATTGGTGATTACCAAACGATCAGGAGCGGCGAGGCTCTGCACCCTCGAGGCAATATTGGGCGTTTCGCCGAGGATACCCATTGCCTCGAAACTGTCCGAGGATCTGAGGTCGCCTGCGATGACGATTCCGGTGTGCATGCCCATCCGCACGTGGATCGCCTTCATCTCCTCTTCGGCATTGAGGCGCTGCAGATTGTCGAGAAGTGCAAGGCCGGCGCGCGTGGCCCGGATCGGATCGTCCTCATGGGCGAAGGGAAAACCGAAACATATAAGGATGCCGTCGCCGATATAGCGGACGATGCAGCCATCGAACTGACGTACCGCGCTCGCGCAGATGTCGCGATAGCAATAGATGACGTCCTTGAAGTCTTCTTCGTCGAGACGGACCGACATCTCGGTCGAGCCGATCATATCGACGAACAAAATCGTGACCTGGCGCCGCTCGGGTCGCTGATTGCGAACGGGCGCAAAGCCGCCCGACGCACCGGTGACGGCCGTCTCGGAAGCCTCGATGAGGGAAGCGCCGCAGCCGCCGCAGAAGTGCGACCCGAGCGGGCTCCGAAATCCGCAACTCTGGCAATGCAGGCTGAGCTTTGCGCCACAACGTGGGCAGAAGCTCGCCTCCGTCGGGGCCGAGAAGCCGCAGGCAGAGCAACGCATACTGATGAGTGTCCGTTGCTATTTAGACGATAGTATGATTAGCTCACTCCCATCTCTAACGATCGAACATTGGACGACAGGGGCTTAGATTCGTTCATCTCACAGCGAAATGGTTCAAGGCCATGGCGCAAATCGAGAATCCGTTCGCCCTCGAGCAGCCGCTGAAGCTCTCGATCTGTTTTACTGAGACCTGCAACCTCGCGTGTCAGCACTGCTATTCCGATTGCTCGCCTGACAAGGCGGGAGCGGAATTGAGCAGCGAAGATTGGTCACGCTTTCTGGATGAGATTGCCGAACTCGGCGTGATCTATCTCTACATCGAGGGCGGTGAGCCATTTCACCGGCCGGACTTCCTGCCGTTTTTGGCATCCGCATCTGGCCGTTTTCTCACCGAGGTGCGTACCAACGGCACGCTGATCACGCCGCAGACGGCTCGCTACCTGAGCGATATCCGTGTCGGCATCGTGCTGGTCGATCTGTTCAGCTCCCGAGCGGAGGTGCATGATGAGATCACGGGTGTACCCGGAAGCCACGCTCGTGCTTGCGACGGGATCAGCTCCATGCTGCAGGCCGGCATCGAGGTACAGACCCTGTGCATCCTCAGCCGCAAGAACGTTGCCGATCTTCAGGGTTACATCGATCTTGCCGAACGGCTTGGGGTCAAAACTGCTGGGGTTTTGCGCCCTTATCCCCTCGGCCGGATGAAGTATCGCTGGGCGGAATTCGCGCTGTCCCTGGAAGAGATGCACGCGGCGCTCGATGCGCTCCGCCTGCCGCCTGGTATGAAGCTGATGCAGTCATGGCATCCGAATGACGGCAACTCCTGCTGGCAGATGGCGGCGGTGAATGCCTTCGGAGATTCGATCGGCTGCGCTTATCTGCGCGAGTACGTCAACTACGGCAACATCAAGCGGGTCTCCTTCATGGAGACCTGGGAGCATCCGCTCTACCGGGAACTCAGATCCGGGCGCGTCAAGGATAGTTGTCCGAGTTGTGCATCCAGCCAAGGTTCGCATGGGGGGTGCCGTGCGACGGCCTATGCGTTTCACGGGGCTTGGGACGCCCCCGATCCGTTCGATAAGGTGCTGAACAGGGGAGTAGACCTGCGTGTTCTACCCGAATGGCTGTTACAACCACACCCAAAACCTCCGACTGCGACCACTTAAGGAAATGAAGAGCTGCGTGGTGTTTCGGCCTGATCCGCCGAAGCTGTTCATGCTGAATCTGAACGCGTGGTTTATCCTCGAGCTCTGCGACGGCAGCACCGCCGAGCAGATCGAGCAAAAGTACATTGCACAGGTTGCGACCAAGAACCCGGAGGAGGATGCACGAAATCACCTCAGAGCTGGACTTCAACGATTGCAGGAACAGGGATTGATCGAACTGACACACCAAGGAGATTGATCATGGCCAACATCGAGTCCTCCGGACTTGCCGCCAGTTTGATTGCTGGCGAAACGCTGGTGCACCCAACCGTTGCGGCAATTGAGCCGGAGGTCCGATCGGGCGGTTTCTTCCCATTCTGCGATCTTCTCAAGCATGGCGAAGGCAAGCAGGAGATCGAGAAACTCCTGAATGACAGCGTTCTGCTGGGAGCTCTGGTGATCGAGTGGGGCTACGATGTTCCTTTCAACAAGCATGACGAGTTTCGGAAATGGCTGATCGCCAACGAACAGAAACTCGATCAGGTAACCCCCGAGGGGGTCACTTATCGCGGGACCTACGCGGTTTCGTCGACGAGTGAAAAGGGCAGCGGCCTCTACCGCACGATCTGGGCATTCCGGACGCTCGCGGCGCTACAGACGTTCAACGATGCGATGCACGCGGGCACTGATTTTGCCCGTCTGATCCACGATCTGTCGAGCTATCGCGATCGCGAGCGCGGTGCCGCAAACAGTCAGCAGATCTATCAGCCGGTCCGTTGTGCCGATCGGCTGGGGTGATCAAATTGGCATTGTGACCCACCATTCTGGACGGCAGAGCGGAGACCTCCGCTCTGTGGCAGGCAAGCGGCCCCGGCAAACGTGTCGGGTGAGGAGGAGCGGGCTTGAGTCTCGTTGGGGACTTGGCCCGTCGAAACACTGATGACGTCGATGACAACGAACCTGGGTCGCAGGTCGACCAAGATAATTGATGTCGTCCGTGCCCACCGGCTGTTTCAGGATCTTGCGCCCGACGCGCTCGACCAGGTCTGTCGCTCCGCCTGTATTGTCCGGCTCAGACGGGGACAGACCATCTTCTTCAAGGGAGACGCCGCCAACGCTCTCTTCATCGTGGTCGAAGGCGCGATCCGGGTGAGCTCGGGTTCGGCCGATGGACGCGCCGCCATGCTCAATCTGATCGGCAATGGCGAGATATTCGGCGAGGTTGCCGTGTTGGACGGGCTGCTGCGGACGACGGACGCCATCGCCCATAGCGACTCCGTCTTGCTGTCGATCGCGCGGCGTGATCTCCTCGATCTGATCGACACGCAGCCTCATCTGATGATGAAGCTCATTGTTCTGCTCTGCGGGCGGGTTCGCGCGACCAGTCAGCAGGTCGAATGGTTGATGCTTCAGTCGATGCCGGCTCGGCTCGCCGGCACGATCATGCGGCTGGCGGAGCGTGACACCGACCGGGCTCGGCTTCGTATCGAGCTGACCCAGCAGCAGGTCAGTGAGATGGCTGGGATGTCACGTGAGAGCGTCAACAAGCTGCTGGCGCGCTGGGCTTCGCAAGGGTGGATTAGGCTTGGACCGCAGACCTTGGAGATTGTTCAGCCGGACGCCCTTCGTACGGTTGCGGGTGAAGGTTGATTAGCTCGTTGTCTCCTCTTGGTGGATAAGCCGGCAGCCTCAGGCGGCATCGCGAAGCTGGGCGCGGGCTACCAGGATCGACCGCCGAGGCGGTCGATCACCATAGCGGGCTACGCCGGCCGCCGCGATTTGAAGGACCACCCCGCCGATCCAACTGGCGGCGAGCAGGGAAAGCCAAACGGCCGGAGGGTCTGCGCCGATGACGAGCACACCGACCGATGTCAAGGCGATGACCGAGGTTAGAAACGTGCCGGCGGCGCACAGCAGACAAACCGGATCGAGTCCTGAGTGTCGCGTCTCGCCGTACTGAAGTCCGCTCGCGGCGGCAAAACCGACCCCGCCTGCCACCACAATGACCAGCGACGCCCATTCGGACTGCAGGATGCCAATATCGGCATGACCGACCGAAGCCGCGACGAATGTGCCGCAAGCAAGTCCGGCCATTGCGAGGCCGATCCGCTCAATGAGTTGCGTCATATGCCTGATCGTATCCATGATGCTCGCTCCCGAACCATCTCCTTTGTTCACTGTAGTTCGAGGTGGCGCGCACCGTTGTGAACTGGTTCACACCGTCGACCGTGCCGCTATCAAGGATCGGTGACATGAGCCGATTATCTGGCGGCTGGTAATCGAGTCTGACGTGGCACTTCACAAGGCCCATCTGTGACCGTCGCTCATGCGCCGCTGACGCTGCCTTCATTGTGTATTAACCACGCGGCCGAAATGCTGCTGTGCAATTTATCAGTTGTTGTCTGCTGTCGTGCAACTCGTGGTGTAAGTGAGTCACTGGCGCGTCCTGGAGGCGTGACAATGCACAAGAGACGACCTGAGGAAACGCACCACGCCGCGGGATCGCCGGATCAGCCGGAGATCGCGGGGCTGCAGCGCGAGCTGGCCGAGGCCAGGCAGGCGCTGCAGACGTTGTATGCTGCGCTCGACAATGTCGACGCCGGGCTGTTGATCCTGAATGAAGAGCTGCGCGCCGTTTACAGCAATCCGGTGCTGCACGTGATGTTCAGGGCCAACAGCGCCGAAGAGATCCGGCAAAACCGTCCGCTCTATGCCGAGATGCTGGCCGCCTCCGCGCAGGCGGTCGCGGTCAATCTCGAAGACTACGTCTCGCGGCGGCTGGCCTGGGTGCAATCCGGCGATCCGAAGCCGATGGATCTGGCGATGACCGACGGCACCGCGCTGCGCTGCCATCTGGCGGTGTTGCCCGGCGGCGGCCGGATGCTGATCTACAGCGACGTCACCGACATCGTGCGCAATGCCGAAGAGCTGGAGCGGCTGGCGACCACCGACGGCATGACTGGGGTCTACAACCGCCGTCACTTCCTGACGCTGGCCGACCGTGAATGGTCGCGCGCCCGCCGCTACGAGCGGCCGATGTCATTCCTGATGATAGACATCGATTACTTCAAGGCGATCAATGACAGCTTCGGGCATCAGGTCGGCGACGAGATGATCGTGCATCTCGCCAGGCTGGCGCGCGACTGCAAGCGGGATTGCGACGTGCTGGCGCGGCTCGGCGGCGAGGAGTTCGCGCTGCTGCTGCCGGAGACCGATTTGGCCCAGGCGGAAGTCGTCGCCGAACGGCTGCGCCGCGAAGTCGCCGGAAACGCCCTGGTGGTCGCCTCGCACGCAATCCCCGCCACAGTGAGCATCGGCGTCGCCTCCGCGCTGCCGGGCATGAAGGACGTCTCCGACCTGATGAAGGCCGCCGACCAGGCGCTCTACGACGCCAAACACGCCGGCCGCAACCGCGTCATCTGCCGCGCCTGCCACGACCCGGCGCCGAGTCTGGTACCGGCCCTCACCCCGCGCTGCGAGGCGGCGACAATGAGGTGAGCGGCATCAGTCCCTCAGTATCTGAGCTTTCTCAATCGCCTCTTGAATCCGCTCTCGCGAGGGAGCCGCTAGTCTTTCGATGTCCAGAAGTCGGGCATAGACCAGGGGCGGGTCGTCCTCGTCGAGGGCGTGCGTGTGCGCCAGGATAAAGTCGACCAGTTCCGCGAGCGCGATCTCGGCCAGAGGTCGGCGGTGATCCGGGCCGTGGGGCCTGCGAAACGCAAGACGTTCAGTCACCGTGCCCGGCAGCCACAGGAACGAGCCGGGCGTTTCGTTCGTCTGCTCGTAGTTCTCGAGGTGCCGCGACACCTGATCCCGAATGCGCGCGCCCGTCCGCTGCCAGCCATGCGCCCGTGCGATGCGCTGAGCGAGGACATCCTCCCTCACCGGAGCCTCCGCGGTCATCACGGCATCGATCATTGCCTCGATCGTCGGACGGTACGAGAACTCGAAGAAGCGATCTGCCTCTGTCTTGAAGCCGGAGAGATCGACAATGCGGAACGTCGTGCGGGTTGCTTGTGCGGCATGGCCGATGGACGCAATCCGGGCTTCGCTCACCTGCTGCGCGGCCGGACTCGGAAGCTCTCCTTCGTCGTCGGCGGCGACACGCTCAACGTTTTCCTTCGGCCCCTCCGATTGTATGTCGCGGACATCGACCGACAGGTCGATCTCGTCAGCAAAGTCGGCAGTGCCGGCATTGGCCGTTTCACCAGCGCACGCAGTATGGGCTGTGTCGGCGCGGCTTGTCGCCAGCAGATCGTTCAAGGCCGTATGGATACGCTCGATTGCGCCGGTTGCGTTGAACCACCAGTCAGTCGACCAGATCCGCAGGATATTCCAGCCCAAACCGCGCAGCACCTGCTCGCGCACCTTGTCGCGGTCGCGGGCCGTCGCCGAACTATGATAAGTGGCGCCGTCGCATTCGATGCCGGCGAGATACAGCCCCGCATGATCGGGATGGCGGATGCCAAGATCAATCCGGAAGCCGGATACACCGACTTGTGTCACCACCTGCCAGCCGCGGGCTTCGAGCGCGATTGCCACTGCTTTCTCGAACGGAGACTCGCTCTCTCCGAGCGATCCCTCGTCCTGCGCGGGCAGGGCGATCGCGCCACGCGCCGCGTAGTCGAGAAATGCCTTGAGGTCACGTACGCCGACGGCCTTGCTACGGCCCAGATCAATGTCGTCGGCTCGGATGCCTGAGAATACTTTTAGTTCACATCGGGTGCGTGTAATCGCCACGTTCAGGCGCCGTTCGCCACCTGGCCTATTGATAGCGCCAAAATCCATTGGCAGCTTTCCTGCGGCATCACGGCAGAAGGTGATCGAGAAGTAGATCACGTCGCGCTCGTCGCCTTGGATGTTCTCGAGATTCTTCACGATGACTGGTTCGATCCGGTCGTCGGAGAAGAACCATTCAAGGTCGGGCTCCCCCCGGCAGATCTCATCGAGCAGGTCCTGAATCAGAGCCTGTTGCTGAGCATTGAACGTAATCACGCCGATCGTCGGGCGCTCGGATTCCGGCAAGTCGAGCCAGCTCTTCAGTTTGCCCCGGATGTCGGTAGCGATCGCGCGCGCTTCCTCCCGATTAGTGCGGCTCTTACCCCGGTCGTAGATGCCGGTCGGCACCAAGTTCAGCGAGACTGCACGATCCTCCGTTGTGGGGCTTGGGAACGTGACGAGATGGTTGTCGTAGTAGTGCCAGTTGGAGAATGCAATTAGCGATTCGTGGCGGCTTCTATAGTGCCAACGCAGCCTGTGGGGCCGAAGACCAGAAGCCAGCGTTTCATCGAGAATACTCTCGAGGTCACGTTGAAATTCGGGAATGCTGTCGTCTTGATCGTCAGCGCGGCCGAAGAAATTCGTGGGCGGAAGCTGCTTGGGGTCGCCAACGATGATCGTCTGCCGGCCGCGCGCGATCGCGCCGACCGCGTCCCAGGTGGCGATCTGCGACGCCTCGTCGAAGATGACGATATCGAACAGCGCTTGGTCGGGCGGCAGATACTGCGCGATCGACAGCGGCGACATCAGTACGCACGGCGCGAGTTTGCTGAAGCTCTGCGGCATCGCCGCGACCATCTCGCGAATTGATCGACTGGGGCGTGTTAGGCCCATCTGGTGCCGCAACTGTCCCAGTTCGGATTGCCGAGGCACCGACTCGGAGGACGGAAGACCATGCGCCAAAGCACTGACGATCTTATCGCTGGCGTGGGCGCGGACGAGGTCATCGACCGCCTTGTAATCCTCGATCGTATTTTCGTGGGCAAAGCGGCGGAAGTTCCGCAGCTCCGCGCTATCATCGATTGCGAGCGGCAGCCACCAACGCGCGTAGCCGAGCCTGAATGCCGACGCGCTGCGGTCGGCGGACACGGCGCCGGTCTGGAGAGATTCCACGAGGGGAGCCAGTCCACGTGCGATGGCGCGCTTGCGGACGAAGCACCAAGACGACCAATCGCGAAACAGCGAGCGGGCGTGTTCGATCTCGTCCATCTGTCGAATGACGGTACTGAGAAAGTCATCGTCGTTGCGTTCGAGCGGCAGACCGGCCGCCTCTTCGAAGCTGGCGATGCAAGCCTTCAATTCCTGGTAATGGGCCAGATAGTCCTTGGCAGCCGAAAGCTGCGGTTGGTTGACCTGTCCCTTCAGATTGGCGGCGATGCTGGCCGCGACCTTTTGCACGTCGCCGGCAAATTCACCGAGCTGAACCAGGGAGGTCCTGAGCCGCTCTGCCTTTTCCAGATGGCCTGTCAGCGCCTTGCAGTCGGTATCGAGGCCGTTGAAGGCCAACGGGGCTTGGGCGATCGCATTGCTCTGGATCGATTGAAGCTTTGCTTGCAGATCACGGAGCAGCCCAATGTCAGTGCCGGGGTCGGTCGTTTTGGCTCCGGCGTATGATCCGAGCAGCCGTTTCACGCGCCGCGTTCCGAGCCAGGACTTCGGCCACATGGCCGCCTTCGCTTCGTGCCAGTCGCGTTCGATCTCGGCGATCGGAATGCGCGCCACGGTGTCGGGCGCGTAGCGGACCGACAGGCCGGTTTCACTGTGGCGGTAGGCAGAAATCGCCGTTTCGAGCTCGGACAGTGCGCGGGCCAGCGCGGCGAAGTCGCGATGCAGAATGATCGTGTGATCTTCGCCGGAGGTTGCGATCAGATCCTGCGCGAGGTTGGCGAAGTATTTCAAGCCGTCGGCTCGGCAGTCCTGAAGGCCATCGAGTCCGAGGCGGGGACTGATCGCGGCTAACGCCGTGCGTGCTGCAGTGGCGGCCCGCCCGAGAGCCCGTGCTGCCGTCAGCAGCTTCTCCTGCCAGGCATTGGTCCATTCTTCAACCTGCAGCAGGCGGAGCACGGGACGGACGGTCACGGCCGCATAAGTCCGACCGAGGTCACCGGCTAAATCTTGCAGTTCCGCGTAGGTCCGCGCGTCGTGGGTATCCTTGCTTGGCCACTCGAACTTCGGCGCGTAGTCGTCTTGTCCGAGAGTCGCGATGCCAATCGCTGCGTAGGGCGTCAGTCCGTTCGGTGACTTGTGATGCAGCGCATCGACGTAAGCGTTCAACTCGTCGCGCCGGATCTGCAGCCGATGATTGAGCGTGACCCATTGGGTTTCGCGATTGGCCGCGCGCTTCTCCCACGAGTTCTTCAATTGGCCGAAGAAGTGCTTTCGATCCGCTTTGCTCGAATGCAGTTCGAGACAGTGGTCGCCGAGCCGGTGCTCCCGCAAACGCCGATACACGACGTCGAGGGCCGCGGTCTTCTCGGCGACGAACAGCACGGTCTTGCCGGCGGCTAGGCACATCGCGATCATATTGGCGATCGTCTGGCTCTTGCCGGTGCCGGGCGGTCCGATGATGACGAAGTCGCGCCCCTGTGCGGCCGCGAGGCATGCGGCGATTTGAGACGAGTCCGCCGGGAGCGGCAGCACCAGATCGGCCGAGGCGTATTGGCGGTCGATATCGGCTGCATCCGGGAACGGCTGGTCGGCGCCCTCGAGAATCCGATCGGGATTGTCGATGAGGTGTTTGACGACGCGATTCTGCCGCAGCGCCGTAACGCGGTCGGTCAGATCCTTCCACATCAGATACTTAGCGAAAGAGAAGGTCGACAGGGCGATGTCATCGACGACTTCGAAGCCCGGAACGTCGCGCACGCTTCGGCGCACGCTGTCGAGGACTTTCGAAACATCGATGCCTTTGTCGTCCTTCGGAAGGCCTTCGCGAAAGTCCGGAAGCGAGACGTCGAAATCCCGCTTCAGGAATTGCAGCAGCGTCGCATTCAGTTGTGGTTCGTCTTCGTGGAATTTGAGGCGGAAGCGATCTGACGCGCCCGAGCGTTCGAGCTTCACCGGCAGTAACAGCAGTGGTGCGCGATAGGTTCTCTCGTCGGTCGGTGTCTTCTTCCACTTCAGAATTCCGACAGCGAGATAAAGCGTATTGGTACCACCTTCGGTCAGGTCATTCTTGGCCTGGCGATACAAATCGGTCAGCCGAGACGACAGGTCCTTGGGCTCGAGCTTGGAGGAGAGTTCGTCTCGCTTCAGTGCTTCGGCCGCGAACGTCCGATGCAGGTCGTCGCCGCGCCGATCGCGATGCAGAGACGCGTCCCGATCACCCAGCGGATTCTGCTGGGGCAGCGAAATGATCTTGATCGAAGCTCCCTCGGCCAGACGATCTTCGAGAAAGGCGACATCGGGGCATACAAAGGGGATCGCCCGTTTGCCTTCGGAAAAGTTCAGCAGGCGGTTACGGAGCGATAGATCGAGCAGCCGAGATCGCCACCGTTCGATGCGTCCCTCCGGCGTCGTCGGCTTCTCGTCGACTTGGTCGGCCGGGGAGAGAATGTCAGGTGCGGGAGGCAGAGGGAGTTCGGCGGACGTTTCTTCCTCATCGACCACCGCCTCCATCCTCGGCGTGTGGGATGCCAATGGCAAGATGCCGGACGAGCGCGAGCGGGCGACGTCGACTGCTGCCACGAAAGGCTGCAGCGCTTCTTCGTTGAGTTTGTCTTCGCCGACCTTGCGGGCTTGTTCGAACGTCATCGCAGGCCGGTGTGTGACCCCGGTCGTTTCGAACACGATAAGCTCCCGGGCAGCGATTGCCTTGCGGAGTTCGCTGACATCGTCTTCGATGGTTTTCGGCAGAGTTCTTTTAACGAGCCAAACACCGACAAACGCATGGCCGTCGAGCAAGACGGTGACAGGATTCAAACCGACAGCCTCTAGGGCGGCAGCGAAAAGAAGAGTAACGTCAAGGCAAGTCCCGAGCTGATCTTGGATCAGTTTGCTCGGTCCGCGCACTTTCTGCCCGCGCTTCTCGAAACTGGCAGGTGGCTCGGCGTAGTGTAGTCCCAGCGCCGCGATCGCCGAATAGACTGCTGCCGCGAGCATGTAGGCGCGCTTCGGATCGTTGCTCTGGTAGCCGTCCAGGGCCGATGAGTGGCCATGCGAGGCAAGGCGTTCGGCTGCCGATCGCAGCACCCGGTGAATTGCCGGGTCGTTCGGCATGACAAACGCCGGGAGCAGCTGTGCCATGTCAGACACGCCACCCCATTCGTCACGGGCCAGCAGGCGCACGGGAACGACGGCCTCAGCGATAAGGGTATCTGCCTGCAGCAGCCGCAACGTGATGTCGCCTGCCTCGGCTTCATCAAGGCCTGCCAGATAAGAGGGATCCAGATCCACGCGTCGGTCGCTGAGCGTATGTCTGTCGCCCGCGACTATCCTGTCGATCGTCCAGGTTTTGGGCCGCAGGAATGCGGGACTCGAGACCAGCTCCAGACGAAGCCTCTCAAGCGGCTCTTGGCTCGCGTTGCTGATCGCAACCGCGCGGAGGACGGGAATCGAATTCTGATGCGAGGCGAAGGTGAATTTCTCAGCCAGATTGGCTTCGATCTTTACGGTTTGGTCTTGCGCACTCGAACTCGCACCGTCAGCTGCAAGTTCGGCGAATTCACTTTCAGCCTTCATCACCCAACGTCACTCCTCACTGCAATCATTGCGGCATTGAAAATTCATCCGCAAGCATGAAGTGTGCAGTCTTCGACAGGTCAAATTGGTTCTCCAGAGCATTCAGCTACCGAAGAGCTTTCGGACAGGAACGGCCGGGGGCTGGCCTCGAATCCAATCCGTCGATCCTTGCGCTCGTTCGGTCGTCGCGCCTCTCGCGCCATCGGGCCCCTATTCCTGCTATTCAACCTCCCTCAACAGCAGCGAATCAAATCCCGGCCCTGTCTGGCTGGGACGAGCCGTGGAGTCGCAATGAGGGAGCCGCAGCCTTTTGTGATCGGGGCCACCGGGATGGTCGGTGGTGCAATCGTTCGTCGGTTGATCGCGGAGGGCGCCCAGCCGGTCGGGCTGTCGCGACAGGCACGGCCGCCTGCGGATGGTGTGCGGTGGATCGCGGGGGATCTCGGCGATCTGAGCCGTGTCCCGCTGCCGCCGCTCGATTTGGTGTTCGCGACTGCGCCGGTCGGGCGCGTTGCTGATGCGGTGCCGGTGCTGGCGGCGGCCGGGATGACCCGGCTTGTGGTGTTCACCTCGACCAGCATCGAAACCAAATGGGATACGCCCGATCCCGACGAACGCGCTTTCATTCGCGACTGGGGCGCCGGCGAAGCGCGCGTCATCGCGGCCTGCGCGGCCCACAATGTCGGCTGCACCGTCCTCCGGCCGACCCTGATCTATCTCGAAGGCCGAGACGGCAATGTCAGCCGGATCGCCGGACTGATCCGTCGCTTCCGGTTCTTTCCGCTGATGGCAGGCGGCGAGGGGCTGCGCCAGCCGGTGCATGCCGATGATCTGGCTGCAGCGGCGGTCGCTGCAGCGGCGCGGCCGCATGCGATCGGCAAGACCTACAATCTGCCGGGTGGCGAGACGCTGACCTATCGCGAGATGGTCGGCCGGATTTTCGATGGGCTCGGCCTGCCGCGCATCATCGTGCCGGTGCCGGATTGGGCATGGCGGATGATTCTGCCGGTGGCGGTCAAGGTACTGCCTGGGCTTTCGGCCACGATGGCGACCCGGATGGCGAAGAACATGACGTTCGACGTCGGCCCGGCTGCGGCCGATCTCGGCTTTCAGCCGCGCCGGTTTCGGCCGCAGTTCCGGCCGAACTGACTACTGATTGGCCGCGATCGCGATCTGAGGTTGGCCGCGCCAGCTCAGGCCGCCGGCAGTCTGGGCCGTGGCCAGAAACGCCACGGTCGCGAGGACAGCCAGAAGATATCTTCCGAAGTCGGACATCATCGCGGCAGCTCCTGGTCAGCCCCGCCGCGATACTCCCGATTTATGGTTAATGGCTTGCTAACGCGCCACCAACCGCCCCGTCAGGCCGGCTTGCCGATCGTCACGTCGAGGGTGCCGATGCCGTCGACGCCGCAGGCGATGCTGTCGCCGGGCGACAGCGCCGCGACGCCGGCCGGGGTACCGGTCATGATGATGTCGCCGGCGGCGAGCTCGACCTGTGATGACAGCTTGGCGATGATCTCCGGCACGTTCCAGATCATCTCCGACAGATCGCCGGTCTGCCGCTCGGTGCCGTTGACCGACAGCCAGATCTTGCCGGTGGCCGGATGGCCGATCTCGGAGGCCGGGCGCAGCGCGCCGCACGGCGCCGAGGCGTCGAACGACTTGCCGATCTCCCAGGGCTGCTCCTTCTTGCGCGAAGCGATCTGCAGGTCGCGGCGGGTGAGGTCGATGCCGACCGCATAGCCCCAGACGTGATCGAGCGCCTTCTCGACTGGAATGTTCAGCCCGCCGCTCTTCAGCGCGACCACCAGCTCGACCTCGTGGTGCAGATCCTTGGTCAGCGGCGGATACGCGATGGTGGCCCCATCGGGCGCGACCATGTCGGCGTGCTTGGCGAAGAAGAACGGCGGCTGGCGCTCGTCATTGCCCATCTCGCGGACGTGTTCGAGATAGTTGCGGCCGACGCACCAGATCCGGCGCACCGGAAAGCGGTCGGCCGAGCCGGCGACGGCGAGGGCGGGCTGCGGCGGCGGGGCGATCACGAAACCAGCATTGCTCATGAGTGTCTTTCGCAAGCTAAGGGGACGAAGAGGGCGGGGCG